>JBDLQG010000027.1:0-16176 GCA_039800705.1 Pseudomonadota bacterium | reverse complement strand
CATTAACACGGCAGTTTGGATTGTCATGTGCAAACAACCTGCAATACGCGCACCTTCTAGCGGTTTTTCTGCGCCATATTCTGCACGCAACGCCATCAAACCTGGCATTTCAGTTTCAGCAATATTGATTTCTTTACGGCCCCAGTCAGCCAATGAAATATCGGCTACTTTGTAATCGGTAAAACTCATTTTATAATTTCCTTAATGAAATAAAGTATTGGTGTATGCGTTTTGATTAAATGCACACCCCCTAAATATTTTTACAGACCTGCCGCCGCTTTTAATGCTTCAACTTTGTCGGTTTTTTCCCAGCTAAAGGTTTCTTCATGTCGTCCAAAGTGCCCATACGCAGCAGTTGGTTGGTAAATAGGACGCAGTAAATCAAGCTGTGCAATCAAACCTTTTGGACGTAAATCAAATACATCACGCACAATCGACACTAAACGTGTTTCATCGAGTTTACCCGTGCCAAATGTTTCAACACTAATCGATGTTGGTTCAGCCACGCCAATCGCGTAAGACACTTGAATTTCGCAGCGCTCAGCAAGGCCAGCAGCAACAATATTTTTTGCCACGTAACGCGCCATATAAGCCGCAGAGCGATCCACTTTTGAAGGATCTTTACCCGAAAACGCACCGCCACCGTGACGCGCCATGCCGCCGTAAGTATCCACAATAATTTTACGACCTGTTAAACCACAATCCCCCACAGGGCCACCGATAATGAATTGACCGGTTGGATTGATAAAATATTTGGTGTCTTTATGTAGCCATTCTTTTGGCAAAACGTGCAAAATAATATCGTCCATAACGGCTTCATGGAGTGATTTTGTGCTAATTTCAGGTGAATGCTGTGTTGATAAAACCACCGCGTCAATGGCAACGGGTTTATTATTTTCGTAGCGGAACGTAATTTGGCTTTTTGCATCAGGGCGTAGCCAAGGCAATGTTTTATTTTTACGAAGTTGTGCTTGACGTTGCACGAGTAAATGCGAATACGTAATAGGTGCTGGCATGAATACATCGGTTTCATTGCTCGCATAACCAAACATTAAACCTTGATCGCCCGCACCTTGTTCGTGATTTGCATCTTCATCCACGCCCATCGCAATATCAGCAGACTGTTTGCCAATTGCGTTAAGTACCGCACAACTATTTCCATCAAAACCAACGTCACCGTTGTCATAACCAATTTCACAGACCACTTTGCGCACGAGTGCTTCCGTATCCACCCAAGCATCTGTTGTGATTTCACCAGCCAAAATGACCATACCGGTTTTCACTAACGTTTCACACGCTACACGCGCTTTGGGATCTTGCGCTAAAATGGCGTCTAACACAGCGTCTGAAATTTGATCAGCAACTTTGTCTGGATGGCCTTCAGAAACAGATTCGGAAGTGAAAATAAAATTATTGCTCACGGTTTATTCACCTTAAAAAAAGAAAAATTAAATACAAAAACGGCAAACGCCTTTTTTATGACACGAAATGAGATAAAACAATGGATTTCTCTGGGCATTATACAACTAACTCGCCACATTCAACTATTACAGAAATGAAGATAAAGCGTATCAATGCAAAATTAAGTTGCTAAAAAAGTACTAATACCACAAATACCTTGTGCGCCAGCGTAATACGCCGTGGTTAAATGGGATTTTTTAAGTCCGCCTAACGCATAAATAGGCATCGCATAAAAACGGGCAAGTTCACTAAATCCTACCCATTCAAGTGTTTTGGCTTGGGGATGACTTGCTGTTTCCCATACGGGCGAAAGCACAGCAAAATCCACACCAATTTTCTGCGCATGCTCGAGTTCAAGCTGATTATGACAAGATGCGCTGAGCCACTTGACATTTTTTGGGCGCAAATGATGCTCGAGAAGATCAATTCGCGTTAAATGCACACCATCACAAGGCAAATCAAACGCATTTTCTATGCTTGAGTTAATCAATAAGGTGACACCAGCAGCGCGGCAAAGGGGATAGGCTTTGTGCAGAAAATCATGGGCTTGCTGCGTGGTTGATTTTTTTAATCGCGCTTGAATGAGTGTGATATTTTGTGCCAATAAATGCGCTAACTGCCCATCCAAATCCCCTGCACTATCGTCTAAAATCGCGTAATAGGGTGGCAAGTGTAACGCTTTTAAAATGACATGATTTGCCGCTGGAAATGTATAGCCCGAGAGTTCCTGTAGACTCACCCACGCACTTTCTTGGCCTGTGCGACTGGTCGCTTCACCCGTATAATCCGTCACCGAAAAAACGTGCAAATGCACCACACGATCCGCATAAGCGTGGCGAAAACTAATCAGCGGCATAGCGTGACGCATCTCAATAGCGATTTCTTCTTTGAGTTCACGCGCAAGTGCCGCATGCAGCGTTTCGCCATGCTCCACTTTGCCGCCTGCAAATTCCCAAAAGCCGCCCTGATGAGCCGTTTCATCTCGACGGGAAATGAAAAATTGCCCTGCTTCATTTTTCACAATACCAATCACAATGGAAATGGGCAAAAGGGGGTGATCTAAATTAATGGCTGCGTTTAGCCGTATTTTTTTACTCATCGGATAGTAAATCTTTCATATTGGCAAAAAATGACCGTTTATTTTCTATTTTTATTTCTTCGGGTAACGCTTGACGTGCCGCCCAATGTAAATCATCTTGAGGTAGTTCATCTAAAAAACGACTAGGCTCACATTCCTCATGAACACCTCGTTGTTTGCGATGCGTACAATAACTTAGCGTACACGTTCGCTGGGCACGTGTAATGCCAACGTACGCTAAGCGACGCTCCTCCTCAATGCTGTCACTGTCGATACTGTTTTGATGGGGCAATATTTTCTCTTCCATGCCAATCAAAAAAACATGCGGAAACTCCAGTCCTTTTGCTGCATGCAGCGTCATTAAACTCACTTCGTCATTGACCTCGTCTTCATGTCCACGCTCTAAAATATCCAAAAGCATCACTTTAGCAATTAAGTCGCTGAGCGAAAATTCCTCGCCATCGCTTGTATTTCGGTCTATTAGCTTTTGCAGCCAATTAAGCAAATCACTGACGTTTCTTGCACGTCGTTCTGCCGTATCTCGACTCGGACTGTCCTCGCGCAAATATTGTGTGTAACCTATTTGCTCAAGTAATTGGCGCACATGAGCAATTTTATCGTCTTCAGTACTTAATTGTGTCGATTGACCAAGCATCCAATCGTGAAACTGTTTCACGCGTCTATGTGACGTTGGCGTGAGGCGAGTGCCAAGCCCAATTTCATTGCAAGCAGCAAACAAACTCACTTGACGCTCTCGCGCGTACGTTCCGAGCTTTTCGAGCGTTGAGGCACCAATTTCACGTCTTGGCGTATTCACAATACGAAGAAATGCCGCGTCATCATTCGGATTGGCCAGTAATCGTAAATAACTCAACACATCTTTGACTTCCGCGTAAGAAAAAAATGAAGTGCCGCCACTAATAAAATACGGCACATTTTTTTCTCGCAAACTTTGTTCAAATAAACGTGATTGATGATTACCACGATACAAAATCGCGTAGTCTTGATAGCGCGTATTATTCATCAATTTATGGTGCATAATTTCCGACACAATTTGCGTTGCTTCCAATTGTTCATTGCGATGTGCTAAGACGCGCAGTGGCTGCCCGACGTCGAGTTGACTCCATAATTTCTTTTCAAAAACGTGAGGATTATTGGCAATTAACGTATTAGCCACTTTTAAAATACGCTGCGTTGAACGGTAATTTTGCTCGAGTTTAATCACTTCCAATCGGGCATAATCTGCCTTAAGTTGCGCCAAATTTTCCGGTTGCGCCCCGCGCCACGCGTAAATAGACTGATCATCATCGCCCACAACAGTGAATTTTGCCAACTTACCTACCAATAATTTCACTAATTGATATTGTGTAAGATTCGTATCTTGATATTCATCCACGAGTAAATAACGCAAACGATGTTGCCATTTCTCCAAAATATCAGGGTGACTTTGAAATAATAAAACCGGAATTAAAATCAAATCATCAAAATCAACCGCGTTATACGCATGCAAATTGCGCGTGTAATCCGCGTAAATATGTGCAGCGTGGAGTTCAATGGGTGATTTTGCACTGGCAATGGCTTGCTGTGGCGTCATAAACGCATTTTTCCATTGTCCAATTTTAGCCGCGCATTGGTCAATTTGCGTATTGTCATAATCGCCATGTTGCTGTGTAAATAGACTTTTTAATACCGTGCCTTTGTCATATTCGTCAAATAGCGTCATCGCAGCTTTATAGCCTAACGCTTTATGCTCTTTGCGCAAAATTTCCAGCCCAAGTGAATGAAATGTCGATACACGAAGACCGCGACTTTGTGAGCCATGCAATAACTTACTGACGCGACTTTGCATTTCTCGCGCGGCTTTATTGGTAAACGTCAGCGCCGCAATATGACGTGCAGCAAGACCCTGCTTGACCAAATACGCAATTTTTTCGGTAATGACGCGCGTTTTTCCACTACCCGCACCCGCTAGAACGAGTAAAGGCTTATCCACTAATTTCACCGCCGCTTGTTGCTGCTCGTTTAACCCTTTCATGTTATCCCTGAAAAAAGCGTTTTATTGACAGCAAATGATGCTGCGATTTCAGGTGAAATATCGCCTAACTCGACACGCATTTTTAAACATTGGTCAAGCGTTTGCATACCTTCTTGTCGTCCGGTTTGCATGACAGACACCATTTGCGCCACTTTTGATTCTCGAATGAGATTTTTAATCGCGGGTGTGCCTATCATAATTTCGTGCGCAGCAATGCGCCCACCACTAATTTTTGGTAAAAGAGTTTGTGAAATGACCGCTTGCAATGATTCAGAAAGCATTGTGCGAATCATGTCTTTTTCAGCTGCACTAAATACATCAATAATGCGGTCAATCGTCTTTGCGGCTGATGCAGTGTGAAGGGTTCCCAGTACTAAATGTCCTGTTTCGGCAGCGCTTAAGGCTAAACGAATCGTTTCAAGATCACGAAGTTCACCAACTAAGATAATATCGGGATCTTCTCGCAATGCTGAACGTAATGCGTCTTGAAAGCTGTGTGTATCACGTTTTACTTCACGCTGATTGACTAAGCTTTGTTTGCTTTCATGAATAAATTCAATAGGATCTTCAATGGTTAAAATATGCGCTTGTCTGTTCGTATTTATATAATCCAGCATGGCTGCAAGGGTCGTTGATTTTCCGCTACCTGTCGCACCCGTAACAAGAATTAAGCCGCGCTTTTTTTGACATAACGCTTCACAAATTGGTGGCGCACCAAGTTGCGTTAAAGTCATTATGTGAGCGGGTATGAGTCGAAAAACGGCCGCGACGCCACGCGCTTGATGAAATGCGTTAACGCGAAAACGTCTGCCGTTTTCTTGCGTATAGGAAAAATCAACCTCTAAGCGCGATTCATAATCCTCGCGCTGCGCTGCATTCATAGTATGATAAATGAGATGAGTGACCTGCGCGTTGTCGAGTACCGAAAAATTCAGTTGCTGCATGTGTCCATCGACGCGAATCATTGGCACTGCGCCGGCTGATAAATGTAAATCTGACGCGTGATGCTCAAAAGCCAGCGTCAATAGTTCTGCAATATCCATTTAGCGTATTTTTAATTTATTTTTAGGTGTTTACATGTCAACATTTGAGCTTCATGCGCAATTAAAACAGGATTGTTTTGTTATTGGACAATTTAAACTCTGCCAAGTATTACTTCTCAATGACAGTCAATTTCCGTGGTTTATTTTAGTACCGCAACGTGAAAATAGCCGTGAAATATACGAACTGTCCAGCGAAGACCAGCAATTATTGATTCAAGAATCGAGTTATTTTTCGCAGCAACTCGCCACGATATTTGAAGCGGATAAATTAAATGTAGCCGCGATTGGGAATATTGTACCGCAATTACACATACATCATATTGTACGTTATCAAACGGATAAAGCGTGGCCTGCGCCAGTGTGGGGGAAATTTGCTGCTACGCCCTATACGGCGCAGCAGCGAGATGCACGCATTGCGAAAGTAAAAACCGCGTGCAAACTATTATTGAAGCAGGAATTCAGTGAAGAATAAATCTTTAAAGCCAGCACTAGGAAGTTTTGAGTAATCTCTCTTTTTCATGCGTTTGTGGCCTTCTTGGGGTTCTTCTTCTTTTTCTTCTTCTACGCCTTCGGCTTTATCAATGGTTTTATGAATTAACTCAACGGCTTGTTGGCGAAGTGCTTCGCGTTGTTCCATTGTTTGCAGACTATCAATTGAGCGGTCACTAAATAACATTAATAATTCATGCTTAATTGCTGCCATGTGTTTTTTCACAGCATCGGCTGCTGGCCCTTCAACAAGCACTTGTACGGTAATTGCTAGAAACTTTTTAGGCTCAATTAAGTTAACAACAAATTTGGGGGTGATTTCCATATACTGGATTTTTGCTGGACCAGCAGCTTCGCCCTCACCACCACCATGCTCTTCAGCAGAGGCCAATGCGGGTAAAAGTAACAAGCTGAATAAAAGAATAAATAAACGCATAAAACACTCCAAAAAATTAAAGGTTAAGTGCGCCCATTATAACGAATTGTCTATCTTATGGCGAACAATCAAAATTGAAATTTTGTTGCCGCTGCTAATAATTCATCAATAAATTGCTGACTATAAAATAGATTCTGTTATTGTTTTTTTAGAATACAAAATACATACAGGATCAATGTTGCAGACCGTAGGGGCGATCCATTGTGGCTGCCCTATGTACCAACCTTAGGGCTCAGCGACCACAAGGGATAGCCCCACATCACTCAAAACGATTTCATTCAAATTATCGCATTGTGTTTTATGATAGACATGGAGAATACTTTTTAGATAAAACCATGGGAATCTTAAACAATGAATTACAATACGTTAATTTCTAGCGAAGCGTTAAATCAGCATTTAAATCAATCGGATTGGGTGATTATTGATTGTCGTTTTTCATTAGCACATACCAAGCAAGGCAAAAATGCGTATCAACGCGGACATATTCCCAATGCGCGATATGCCCATTTAGACCATGATTTATCATCAAGCATAACGCCTTTTACAGGACGTCATCCGTTACCTGATTTTAGGGTTTTAGTTGAAAAACTGGGAAATTGGGGCATTTCAAATCATACGCAAGTCGTTCTCTATGACGATGCCGCTGGCGCATTTGCTGGTCGTTTGTGGTGGATGCTAAGGTATTGGCTTGGACATGAGAAAGTGGCCGTCTTAGATGGTGGGATACAAGCTTGGCAAACACATTTTGGTTTAGTGACAACCCTACCCCAAATTAAATCAACGACTTTTCGGCCTTATTTAGACGATACACAGTGGTTAACAACGCTACAAGTTCAAAACGCGCTCGCACAAAAAAAGAGCTTTTTAATTGATGCCCGAACACTTGAACGTTATCGAGGCGAAGTCGAACCAATTGATTCTGTTGCAGGACATATTCCGTATGCGTTAAATCGTCCCTTTCAATCGAATTTAGATAAGTCTGGTTTATTTTTATCCATTGAAAAATTACGTTCGCAATTCCAACTGTTAATTGACAATATGCCACCCGAAAATGTTGTGCATTATTGTGGTTCAGGCGTGACAGCATGCCATAATTTATTAGCGATGGAATACGCTGGATTGAGGGGTTCTAAACTTTATGCTGGCTCATGGAGTGAGTGGATTCGTAATCAGAATAGACCTATTGCAAAATCAATCATTTTTACCGGCAAATAAACACTTCAAACGAAAAATCCTCGTCATCATTGGCGAGAATTTTTTGGTTTATACTCGCATTAAAATCATCTCTAACACAAATTTACTGCCAAAATACCCTAGCAATAGCAAACTAAATCCCGCAAGCGTCCAATTCACTGCCACGCGCCCGCGCCATCCGTAACGTTTTCGGCCAATCAAAATAGCACAGAAAATCGCCCATGCGAGCATCGATAAAATCGTTTTATGCGCCAAATGCTGAGCAAATAAATCATGTAAAAATAAAAAACCTGTCGTCAATGCAATGGTTAGCACAAACACGCCTGCACAAATCATTTGAAATAAAAATGTTTCCATTGTTTGCAATGAAGGCAATAAACGAATAAATCGCGTGGGAGGATGCCGCTTGAGCTGCGTATTTTGAATAGACAATAAAATCGCCTGCATTGCTGCTAGTGTGAGCAAACTAAATGCAAGTAACGAGCTGAGAATATGCACGCCCATCGCCCCCGTATGCACGGGTAGTAAATGCAGTGAACCATGCAAACTCACGTCAAATCCTAAAATAATGGCGGCAAACGGAAAAAGGAGCAAACCTAATTTTTCAACCGGTTTAGCTAATGCAGCAAGCAGTAAAACTAATGTCACGCCTAAAATATTAAGCGACGCCACGCTGGATAAGCCAAAACTAAATCCATTATTTTGCTGGCACAAAAGGCCAATATAGAGCGTATGCAAAGCGGCTGCAAGCCATGCAAAACGCAATGAAACACGCGCCGTATTACCCGTTTTGATTTGCGCACATAAGGTAAACGTATTGAGGCCGTAAGCAACAATAGAACTGACTGCAATAAATCTGACCATACAAAAATCTCTAAGCTAATAAAATGCCATGCGCCATTATAGTCTGCGCCTTTTGACTTATTTCTCATTGTGATAATATACCACCGAACTTCGCGCTAATTATTTTTTGTTAGCGTGTTTTATTTTTCGTGTTATTCATTTTTCGAGTCACATCATGTTTGATAATTTAACCCAGCGCTTGAGCGGCACCCTTAAAAAACTCAAAGGTCAAGCCCGCCTAACCGAAAGCAATATCCAAGACACACTGCAAGAAGTGCGTGTGGCATTGCTTGAGGCGGATGTTGCGTTGCCCGTTGTTACCGAGTTTTTAGACAATTTAAAAGCAGGCGCCTTAGGACAAGAAGTCCAAAGCAGTTTGACGCCAGGTCAGTCGATGATCAAATTGGTGCATGCTGAACTCATCAAAGTGATGGGTGCACAAAACGAAACGCTCAATCTCAAAGCCCAGCCACCTGCGATCATTTTAATGGCGGGTCTGCAAGGGGCGGGAAAAACCACGACCGTGGCAAAACTCGGTCGCTGGCTACAAGAAAATAATAAAAAGAAAGTCGGTGTAGTCAGTGCGGACGTTTACCGTCCAGCCGCGATTAAACAATTAGAAATGCTCGCCAAAGAAGTCGATTTAGTTTTTTTTGAAAGTGACATTAGCCAAAAACCCGTCGATATTGCCCTTAGCGCCATTGACGCCGCAAAACGTAAATTTTTAGATGTCATCATTGTCGATACCGCTGGCCGTTTGCATATTGACGATGAAATGATGGGGGAAATTAAAGCCCTTCACAGCGCAATTAACCCCGTTGAAACCTTGTTTGTTGTTGATAGCATGACAGGGCAAGACGCCGCCAATACCGCCAAAGCGTTCCATGACGCCTTGCCGCTGACAGGGATTATCCTAACGAAAGCCGACGGTGATGCGCGTGGCGGGGCGGCGCTTTCAATTCGCCATATCACAGGCAAACCGATTAAGTTTATCGGTATGGGTGAAAAAACGAGCGAACTTGAGCCGTTCTATCCTGATCGCATGGCGTCGCGCATTTTAGATATGGGCGATATGCTCAGTTTGATTGAGCAAATTGAGAAAAAAATCGACAAAGAAAAAGCCGAAAAATTGGTTAATAAAATCAAAAAAGGCAAAGGCTTTGATCTTGAAGATTTCCGTGAACAGCTTGTTGAAATGCAACGCATGGGCGGCATTGGTTCAATGATGGACAAGCTACCGGGCATGAAATCTATGCCGGCGGATATGAAAGAAAAAATGAATGAAAAAGTGCTTGCGCGTCAGATTGGCATTATCAATTCCATGACCATGCAAGAGCGTCATTTTCCCGATTTAATCAAAGGCAATCGCAAAAAACGTATCGCTACGGGTTGCGGTCAAGAATTGCATGATGTGAATCGCATGATTAAGCAATTTATGATGATGGAAAAAATGATGAAAAAACTCAAATCCGGCAATCAAGCGAACATGATGCGCGGGATTAAAAGTAAAATGCAGGGCTTGCGTCGTTAATTTTGCGGCCTATTTTTTCTATTAGTTGTTTTATGTATAAAAATGCGTAGAATAACGCGGTTTATTTCAGTTAATTTATATTTAAGGATTTTGGAATGGTAACTATTCGTCTTTCAAGAGGCGGTTCTAAGAATCGTCCGTTTTATCAAATTGTTGTAACAGATAGCCGTAACAGCCGTGACGGTCGCTACATTGAGCGCGTTGGTTTCTTTAACCCTTTAGCGCGTGGCAATGAAGAGCGTCTTCGTTTAGACAACGAACGCGTTGCACATTGGAAAGCTAATGGCGCACAGCCATCTGATCGTGTTGCGAAATTGATTAAAGATTCGTTAAAAGCGGCTGCATAATTGACTTCAACGCAAGACAATCCACTGCACGTTGGAAAAATTTCCGGCGTTTTTGGCATTAAAGGTTGGGTGAAAGTGTTTTCGTACACGGGTGAGCGCAACGCTATTTTGACGTACTCGCCTTGGATTTTGAAAAAAAATAATGTCACGCAAACCGTTGAAGTTCTTGCTGGTCAATTGCAGGGTCAAGCGGTTGTCGCACAATTAAAAGATATTACTGATCGGGATGCAGCAGGTGCGTTAATTGGATGGGACATCTATATCGATTACGCGCAACTTCCTACGTTAAAACCGGACGAATATTATTGGTCGGATTTAATTGGGCTTCGCGTTGATAATACAGAAGGTGTCACACTTGGTGTCGTAGAGAGCTTACTCGAAACAGGTGCCAATGATGTACTCGTGGTACAAGGTGAAAACCGTCAACACGCAGTGCCCTTCATACGTGAACACACGGTACTCAATATCGATTTAGTTGCACGCACCATCCTTGTTGATTGGGATGCTGATTTTTAAATGCGTTTTGATGTCATTAGTCTTTTTCCCGACATGGTGCAGCAGGCTGCGCGTGTTGGCGTCACAGGCAAAGCCATTGAAAACGAAACAGTGATACTTAATGTGTGGAATCCGCGTGATTACACATACGATAAACACAACACCGTGGATGATCGCCCTTTTGGTGGCGGACAAGGCATGGTGATGAAATATCAGCCTTTGCATGACGCAGTCACTGCGGCAAAGGCAGACAGTTTTTGCGAAAGCAAAGTGGTTTATTTAAGTCCGCAAGGCAAACCGCTAACCCAATCATTGCTACAGGAAGCGAGCAACTTATCGCAGCTGATTTTAGTGGCAGGACGCTATGAAGGTGTTGACGAGCGATTCATTGCACGCGACTGCGATGAAGAATGGTCACTTGGCGATTATGTGATTAGTGGCGGTGAGTTAGCTGCGTTAATTGTGATTGATGCAATCACGCGTTTACTACCCAATGTACTTGGTAACGTGCAGTCTGCATTGCAGGATTCACATAGCGATGGACTACTGGATTATCCACAATTTACACGCCCAGAATGTATTGAAAACAAGGCAGTTCCCGATGTACTGCTAAGTGGCAATCATAAAGATATTGCGCAGTGGCGAATGAAACAAGCGTTAGGGCGAACGTGGCAAAAACGCCCCGATTTATTGAAAAACAAAACATTAAGTGCCGAGCAAGAACGCTTATTGGCACAATTTAAAGTCGACGTAGACTAATAGACTAAGGTGTAAGAATGAACATTATTGATCAAATTGAACAAGCACAATTAAAAGAAATTCCAGCGTTTAAATCAGGTGATACCGTTGTTGTTCAAGTACGCGTAAAAGAAGGCGAACGTGAACGTATCCAAGCATTTGAAGGCGTGGTTATTGCAAAACGTAACCGTGGTTTAAATTCTGCGTTTACCGTACGTAAAATTTCACACGGCACAGGTGTTGAGCGTGTATTCCAAGCGCACAGCCCTTTGATTAGCGAAATTATCGTTAAACGTCGTGGTGACGTTCGTCGTGCAAAACTTTACTACTTACGCAACTTGACCGGCAGAAAAGCACGTATCAAAGAAAAATTGTCATAAGATTTTTTATCGACAACTTCGTGAGTTGAAAAGGCAGCTTTCACGCTGCCTTTTTTATTGGTAGCCAATTAAACACCATGACGCAACATACGCTCTCAGAAAAGCACATCGATCAATTTTTGGATGCCTTGTGGATGGAACAGGGATTGAGTAAAAACACACTCAATGCGTATCGCAGTGATTTAGTCATTTTTCAAACGTGGCTCAACAAAGCGTTACTGCAAGCGGAAACACACAATATAAGTGATTTTTTAGCATACCGTGTTGAAAATGGCGTCAGTGCACGCACCAGCGCACGAATTGTCTCGAGTTTACGACGTTTTTACGGCTACTTTTTACGCGAAAACCAGATTAGTATCGACCCCACCATTCATATCAGCACACCACGCACCACGCGCCTGCTACCGCAAACCTTGACGGAAGACGATGTAGAGCGTCTGTTAAACGCGCCAGAAGTCAGCGTTCCGCGCGGTATACGCGACAAAGCCATGTTTGAAATTCTTTATGCAACAGGGCTGCGTGTTTCTGAGCTGGTGGATTTAAAATTTGAGCATTTCAATGTGCGCCAAGGCGTGGTGCGAATTATGGGTAAAGGCAATCGAGAACGATTGGTGCCCATTGGTGAAGAAGCATTGAGTTGCCTTGATACTTATTTACATTCAGGACGTATTTTGCTTTTATCGGGGCGACAAAGTGACTATATTTTCGTCACCCATCGCGGCACGAATATGACCCGTCATGCGTTTTGGCATATTATTAAACGCTATGCACTCAAAGCGGACATTCAAAAACCGCTATCGCCGCACACGCTACGTCATGCGTTTGCGACCCATTTACTCAATCATGGCGCAGATTTGCGTGTTGTTCAGCTACTGCTTGGCCATGTTGATTTATCGACTACTCAAATTTACACGCACGTCGCCCAAGAGCGCCTGCAAACGCTACACGCGCAATTTCATCCGCGAGGTTAATTTTTTATGACACACAGTATTCACCCAACCGCCTATATCGCCCCTGACGCGCAAATTGGCGACAACACACGCATCGGCGCATTTGCTGTTATTGAAAGCGGCGTCAAAATGGGTGCAAATTGCAACATTGGTGCGCATAGCGTTATTCAACCCTATGTTGTCATGGGTGACAATAATACCGTCCATCCACACGTCGTTTTAGGCGATTTGCCGCAAGATTTACAATTCAGTGCTGCGACTGTCACTTATTTGCACATTGGCGATGGCAATGTGTTTCGTGAAGGCTTTACAGCGCATCGTGCGACCAAAGAAAATAGTGCCACCGTGATTGGTTCAAATTGTTATTTCATGAACAATAGTCATGTGGCGCATGATTGCCATATTGGCAATAAAACCATTTTTGCCAATAATGTAGCGATTGGTGGTCATGTTGAAGTGGGTAATAATGTGTTTATGGGCGGCGCGGTCGTGGCGCATCAATTCTGCCGTATTGGCTCGTTTGCGATTGTACAAGGCACGACTGGACTGAATATGGATGTTATCCCCTTCACGTTAATTGGTGGACGCCCAGCTAAGCATTATCGCCTAAACAGCGTCGGTCTTCGTCGCGCCGGTATTGTGGGTGAAAATTATGATGTACTGTCTAAAGCCTTCCGTCTACTGCGCACACGCCAATCTATCGATCATCTGCCCGAAACAGCTGAATTGAAAATACTCAAAGAGTTTATCTCTGTGAAATCCAAACGCGGTTTACATGGTTTTATTGAGCTTTAATTTACGAAACACGACTTTTTACTTCTAACTTGCTAACTTTGCGCTGAGAATTTATGCCTTTATTACGTTTATCTAACATTTCTATTGCGTTTGGCACCCATGCGCTGCTCAAACATGCTGATTTTCAACTCGATGCCGGTGAGCGCGTAGGGTTACTTGGGCGTAATGGTGAAGGCAAGTCCACGCTAATGAAGATTATTGCCAACGATATTCACGCTGATGAAGGCGATATTTGGCGTCAACCCGAACTCAAACTCGCATGGCTCGCGCAGTCACCCGATTTACCCGAAGAGGCAACCATTTATGATGCGGTGGCCGGTGGTCTTGGTGATTTAGGGGAAATTATCGCGCGTTATCATGATTTATCACTCACGATGGATTATGAAGATGAAAAAGCCTTAAACGAGCTAGGCAATCTGCAACATGAACTCGAAGCGCGTAACGGCTGGGCATTTCAACAACGCGTAGAAAGCACGTTAAGCCGTTTAAATTTGCCGCCAGAATTAAAAATCAAAGGTTTATCAGGTGGGTGGAAACGTCGCGTGGATTTAGCACGGGCGCTGGTCATTGAACCCGAAGTGCTTCTGCTTGACGAACCGACCAACCATTTGGATTTTGAAAGTATTTCCTGGCTTGAAGAACAAGTTTTAGCGTTTCAAGGCGCGGTTTTATTCGTCACGCATGATCGGGCATTTTTACAAAAACTCGCTACGCGTATTATCGATTTAGATCGCGGTAATTTGGTATCGTGGCAAGGCACGTATGATGATTATCTCACACGCAAAGCGGCGGCTCTTGAAGATGAAGCCAATCAAAATGCTGAATTCGATAAAAAATTAGCGGAAGAAGAAGTCTGGATTCGCCAAGGCGTAAAAGCGCGACGCACCCGCAATGAAGGTCGTGTTCGTGCGCTTGAGCGTCTACGTGCAGAACGCTCTGAGCGTCGCAACACACAAGGCACCGCCAAAATGGGATTGGATTCGGGCGAAAAATCCGGTAAAAAAGTAATCGAAGTCACAAATTTGAATTTCAATTATGGCAATCGCACGATTATCGAGAATTTCTCAACGCTTATTCAACGTGGTGACAAAATCGGTTTGATTGGCGCCAATGGCGCAGGTAAATCAACTTTATTGAAATTATTACTTAAACAACTCGACCCTACAGGCGGCACTGTTGAGCAAGGCACCAAACTCGAAATCGCTTATTTCGATCAGCTACGCGATCAACTTGATCCAAACATGAGCGTCGTTGATACCATTGCGCATGGCAACGATTTTGTCGATATTGCCGGTCAACAGCGTCATGTTATTTCGTATTTGGGGGATTTCCTTTTTGCCCCTGCCCGCGCCCGCTCACCCGTCAAAAGTTTATCGGGTGGTGAAAAAAATCGTTTACTACTCGCGCGACTCTTTACCAAACCCGCCAATTTAATTGTCATGGATGAGCCGACAAACGATTTGGATTTGGAAACGCTTGAGTTACTCGAAACGAAATTAGTAGAATTCGACGGCACATTGCTTCTCGTGAGCCATGACCGCGCCTTTTTAGATAATGTTGTCACGAACGTGTTCGCGCTCGATGGCACCGGCAACGTGGAAGAATTTGTAGGCGGTTACAGTGATTGGCTGACCTATCATGAAACAATGCAAGCCGCCGCGCCTGTCGTGAAAAAAGCCGCGCAGCCAAAAGCAGAAAAGCTCGCGCCAGTGAGTTTAGGCGATAAAAAGAAAAAATTGTCATTTAAAGAACAGCAAGAACTCAGTAAATTACCCGAATTGATTGCCGAACTCGAAGCCACGCAAGTGCAACTCACCGCGCAAATTAACGATCCCGATTTTTATAAACAACCGCAAAAAATTGTGAATGATGCGCTAGCAAAATTGCAATCCATCGAACAAGACATTACGCAAAGTTACGCACGGTGGGATGAATTAGAGGCGAATAGCTGAGTTTTTGTTGCAACTTAGCGTAAAGTCGATTATTCTTCTAAGGCTAAGTTGATCAAAATAACTGGAGAGTTGGTCGAGTGGTCGAAGGCGCACGCCTGGAAAGTGTGTATACGGCAACGTATCGAGGGTTCGAATCCCTCACTCTCCGCCAAATAAAAATAAAAAGCCGCAAATCGTCAAGATTTAGCGGCTTTTTTATTGTCTATCAAATCTGTTGACCTTCGTTATTTGTCGATATAAAGGAATTTCAATAATAAAGTTTGAACTGCATCAAAACTAGTTGATTCAATACTCTACGGAAATTTCATGAGTATCATGGAAACCGTTGCTAATTTACATATTATTTCGAATATTTAAAACGAAAAAGCAATATATTTAAGGAAATAAGTTAAACTGATAGACTGTAATT
>JBDLQG010000026.1:0-16380 GCA_039800705.1 Pseudomonadota bacterium | reverse complement strand
GAAATTGATTTCATCTATTGCTATGGAAGAAGGATTGCGTTTTGCAATTCGTGAAGGCGGGCGCACTGTGGGTGCCGGCGTTGTTGCATCGATTATTGAATAAATTCTGTCACCTGTAAACAGTGTTTATAGGTGGTTAAAAAGTTATAAAAAATATTTGTCTGTATAGGTCAGTAGTTCAATTGGTAGAATGGCGGTCTCCAAAACCGCTGGTTGGGGGTTCGAGCCCCTCCTGGCCTGCCAGCCAAATTTTCTCTTAATTTCAAGTTTCTCTCAAAGTTCACACTTATGAATACGCAAACTGAAGCATCAATAAGTGTTTTTGATGTTGTTAAGCAAGTTTTTTCCGTTGTCTTTATTATTGCTGGCATTGCAGCATTTTATTATTTCTCCGATTTTAGATTGCTTTACCGAATTCTAGGCTTAGTTGTCATTTTTGGTGGTTCGATTGGTATGTTAGCAACAACCGCATGGGGGGGGGCAATTGCTGCATTTATCGCAGACTCTAAAATTGAAGTACGAAAAATTGTTTGGCCAACTAAAGATGAAACAACAAGAACCACATTGTTAGTTTTTACAATGGTTTCGGTTGTGAGTTTGGTGCTTTGGTTGTTAGATACGTTCCTTTTTTGGGGTGTTCGAATATTAACAGGGCAGGCTTAATATGTCCCAGCGCTGGTATGTCGTTCAGTCGCAATCTAATTTTGAAAATAAAGTTAAGCAATTTCTTCATGAGCGTATTGCAAGAGAAGGATTAGAAAATTATTTCGGTCAAATTTTAATTCCAACTGAAGAAGTCGTTGAGATGAAAATGGGGCAGCAGCGAAAAAGTGAGAGAAAATTTTTTCCTGGTTATGTATTAGTTGAGATGGAACTAACTAATGAAACATGGCATCTCGTCCGTAGTACACCAAAAGTGCTTGGGTTTATCGGTGGTGTTTCAGATCGTCCAGCTCCTATTTCAAATAAAGAAGCGCAAGCAATTCTTAATCGTGTTGAAGAAGGTGTCAATAAACCAAGGCCAAAAGTATTGTTTGAAGTGGGCGAGGTTATTCGCATTATAGATGGTCCGTTTAAAGATTTTAATGGTGAAGTTGAAGAGGTGATTTATGAGAAAAGTAAATTACGAGTTTCTGTATTAATTTTCGGGCGTGCCACATCGGTTGAATTAAGTTTTGATCAGGTTGAAAAAACATAAAATTATTTGATTATCTCCGTCTTTGTAGAAAGGCGGAGTTTTCTTGTCTTAGGGGAGCTGAAAAGCGTTTGACCCATATTTTGGAGTAAAAAATGGCTAAAAAGATTACCGCATATATTAAATTGCAGGTTAAAGCAGGTGAAGCAAATCCAAGTCCACCAGTAGGTCCGGCGTTAGGTCAACGTGGTGTCAATATTATGGAGTTTTGTAAGGCATTTAATGCTAAGACTCAAGATGTTGAAAAAGGCTTACCGTTGCCTGTTGTTATCACAGTTTATAGTGATCGTAGTTTTACGTTTATTACAAAAACCCCACCTGCGTCTATTTTGCTAAAGAAAGCATTAGGATTGAAAAGTGGTAGCAGTAATCCTAACACCAAAAAAATAGGTGTTGTGACTCGTCAACAGTTGGAAGATATTGCAAAAATTAAAATGGAAGATTTAAATGCTGCCAGTTTGGATGCTGCTGTGAAAACAATTGCTGGAAGTGCGAAAAGCATGGGCTTGACTGTGGAGGGTATGTAAAATGGCTAAATTAACAAAAAAAGCAAAACTTATTAAAGAAAAAGTAGATGCAACGAAACAGTATACAGTGGCTGAAGCCGTTTCAATATTAAAAGAATTTGCAACTCCAAAATTTCAAGAAGCTATTGATGTTAGTGTGAATCTAGGTGTGGATCCACGTAAATCAGATCAAAATGTGCGTGGTGCAACGGTGTTGCCTAATGGTACAGGCAAAACGGTACGTGTTGCTGTGTTTGCACAAGGTGCAAATGCGGAAGCTGCTAAAGAAGCAGGCGCAGATATCATTGGTATGGATGATTTAGGTGATTTAGTCAAAAAAGGCGAAATGAATTTTGACGTTGTCATCGCCTCACCTGATGCAATGCGCGTTGTTGGTCAACTTGGGCAAATTCTTGGTCCACGTGGTTTAATGCCAAATCCTAAAGTAGGTACCGTAACAACCGACGTTGCAACAGCTGTTAAAAATGCCAAGTCAGGTCAAGTTCGTTATAGAACAGACAAGTCGGGTATTATTCACTGTACTTTAGGTAAAGTCACATTCGATGCTAATGCCATTCAAGGTAATTTAGAAGCATTAATTGCAGATTTAAAAAGATTAAAACCAAGTACATCAAAAGGGCTTTATGTAAGAAAAGTCAGTTTGTCTTCAACCATGGGTCCTGGCTTGTGGTTGGATATTAGTGGGTTATAATCAACCAAACTTTGAGTTGCAGAAATATTGTATTTTTGTAGCCGTCAAAGACCGCAGGGGTTTGTTAAAACTTAATAGCCTGCGTAGGCGGAACGCAATAATTAAATTGCGTACCGTAAGATTTTAAGCACACTCTATTGAGTGTGAATTTTCAAGCTGAAAATTTTCAGAATTATCGGAGTAAACTATGGCTCTAAATTTAGATAGCAAAAAAGCTGTCGTAGAGGAAGTTTCTGCATTTGCTGCGAAAGCGCATTCGGCAGTAGCGGCAGAGTATCGTGGGTTGACTGTTACCGAATTAACTGAACTACGTAAAACAGCAAGAGAAACAGGTGTTTATTTGCGTGTCGTTAAAAATACGCTTGCTAAACGCGCTGTTGCTGGTACTGAATTTGAATGTATGCAAGATGCGCTCGTTGGGCCGCTGTTGCTTGCTTTTTCAATGGAAGATCCAGGCTCTGCTGGACGTTTAATCAGTAATTTTGCAAAAAGTCACGATAAACTAATTACTAAGATTGTCGCCATCGGTGGTCAATCTTATGGCGGTTCTGAGTTGCCACGTCTGGCTAATTTGCCAACGCGCAACCAAGGTATTGCTATGTTGATGTCTGTAATGAAAGCACCAACCGAAAAACTTGTTCGGACACTGGCTGCACTCAGAGATCAAAAGCAAGAAGCTGCATAAATTTTATTAACTCGTTTAAAACCTAATTATTTTAGAGGAACATACAATGGCAATTTCACAAGCGGATATTTTAGACGCAGTTGCAGGCATGACCGTTATGGAAATCGTTGATTTAATCACAGCGATGGAAGAAAAATTTGGTGTTTCAGCAGCTGTTGCTGTTGCTGCTGCTCCTGTTGCCGCTGCGGCAGCTGAAGAGCAAACTGAATTTGATGTAATTATGACCGGCTTTGGCGACAATAAAGTTGCTGTTATTAAAGTTGTTCGTGGTATCACAGGCTTGGGCTTAAAAGAAGCTAAAGATGCTGTTGAAGGCGTACCTACAGTATTAAAAGAAGCTGTTTCCAAAGCAGAAGCTGAAACCTTCAAAAAAGAATTAACAGAAGCTGGCGCAACGGTTGAAATTAAATAAATTTTGATTAGTTGTTCAGGTTTCGCCTGATTTTTAAATGGCTGGTGGCAATTTTGCTGCCGGCCTTTTGTTGCTTGCAATGATTGCACAGTAAAACTGTTCTACGACAAAAGGTTTTGAAGCGATATGTCCTACTCTTTTACCGAAAAAAAGCGTATTCGAAATAATTTTGGGAAAAGCACTGAAGTGCTTGAAGTTCCCTATCTTCTTGCTACTCAAATCGACTCTTATGCCCATTTTCTGCAGTCCGGTGTAAGTGTAAATAAACGTGATAATGAAGGCTTACACGCTGCATTTTCGAGCGTATTTCCCATTGAAAGTCACAATGGTTATGCGGAGTTGCAGTATGTGCGTTATCGTTTAAGTGACACCGTTTTTGATGTGCGTGAATGCCAGCAACGTGGTGCAACTTATGCTGCATCTTTACGTGTGCTTGTACGTTTAGTTATTTACGACAAAGATTCACCATCATCTGCTAAGGTAGTTAAAGATATTCGTGAACAAGAAGTTTACATGGGCGAATTGCCTTTGATGACAGAAAATGGCACGTTTGTTATTAACGGTACAGAGCGCGTAATTGTATCGCAATTACATCGTTCACCAGGTGTGTTCTTTGATCATGATAAAGGTAAAACACATTCATCGGGCAAATTGCTGTTTAACGCACGTGTTATTCCTTATCGTGGATCATGGCTGGACTTTGAATTTGACCATAAAGATTGCGTCTATGTTCGTATAGATCGTCGCCGTAAAATTCCTGCGACTATTTTGCTTCGAGCATTGGGCTATGATAATGAAGACATGATTAACATGTTCTTCGAAACAAATAAATTTAATTTAAGTAGAGATATTTTTACCTATCACATTGTGCCAGAACGTTTGCGTGGTGAAATTGCGGCGTTTGACATCAAAAATGGTAATCATGTTCTTGTTGAAGAAGGTCGACGTATTACGGCCAAACATATTCGTGAAATCACAAAAGCGGGTTTAACCAGTTTTGAAGTTCCAAAAGAGTATTTAATTGGCAAAATATTAGGCCATAATATTATCGATCAAAATACCGGTGAGTTAATTGCGCATGTTAATGATGAGTTAACGAGCCATATTATTGATCGCTGTGTTGAAACGGGTATTACTGAAGTTAATACGTTGTATGTGAATGATTTAGATCGTGGTGCTTATGTTTCAAATGCAATGCGCTCGGATACAACAACAAATACACTTGAAGCGCTTGTTGAAATCTATCGCATGATGCGTCCAGGTGAACCGCCAACACGTGAATCGGCTGAAAATTTATTCCAAAATTTATTTTTCACAGAAGAACGTTATGACTTATCTACTGTAGGTCGTATGAAGTTCAATCGTCGATTGGGTCGTGAAGATATCGAAGGTTCTGGTACATTAACGAAAGACGATATTATTGATGTTCTTAAGGAATTAATTGCTATTCGTAATGGCAATGGCGTGGTGGATGATATTGATCATTTAGGTAATCGTCGTGTTCGTTCTGTTGGTGAAATGGTTGAAAATCAATTCCGTGTTGGGTTAGTTCGTGTTGAACGTACAGTTAAAGAACGCCTAACATTAGCTGATTCTGAAGGCTTAATGCCGCAGGAAATCATCAATGCAAAACCTGTTTCAGCAGCCATCAAAGAGTTTTTTGGTTCGAGTCAGTTGTCTCAGTTT
This sequence comes from Pseudomonadota bacterium, assembly GCA_039800705.1. Lineage (GTDB taxonomy): Bacteria > Pseudomonadota > Gammaproteobacteria > Methylococcales > Methylomonadaceae > UBA10906. The sequence continues at coordinate 11,184 of JBDLQG010000026.1, read as the reverse complement.
ATGGACCAAAATAATCCTCTTTCACAAATAACGCATAAACGTCGTGTATCTGCTTTAGGACCAGGTGGTCTTGCACGTGAGAGAGCAGGATTTGAAGTTCGTGACGTTCATGCAACGCATTACGGTCGTGTCTGTCCAATTGAAACACCTGAGGGACCAAACATTGGTTTGATCAATTCGTTATCTGTTTACGCGCGAACAAATAGTTATGGTTTCTTAGAAACACCATACCGTAAAGTTGTCAATGGTAGGGTAACTGATCAGGTTGATTATTTATCAGCTATTGAAGAAGGCGAATTTGTTATTGCGCAGGCCAGTGTGCCCGTTGATGAAGACGGGAAATTGATTGACGGGTTAGTGTCTTGTCGAAATAAAGATGAATTCACTTTAGCTATGTCAGATACGGTTCAGTATATGGACGTATCTTCAAAACAGATTGTGTCAGTTGCGGCATCCATTATCCCATTCCTTGAGCACGATGACGCGAACCGTGCGTTAATGGGGTCGAACATGCAACGTCAAGCGGTACCGACATTGCGCGCTCAAAAACCATTAGTTGGTACAGGTATGGAGCGTACAGTGGCTAAGGATTCTGGCGTAACTGTGGTTGCTACGCGTGGTGGAAAAATTGAATTTGTCGATGCGGCAAGAATCGTTGTTCGTGTGAATGACACGGAAACCGAAAATGGCACATCTGGCGTTGATATTTATAATTTAATTAAATATACCCGTTCAAATCAAAATACCTGTATTAATCAGAAACCATTGGTGAAAGTGGGCGATATAGTTCGATCTGGTGACATCATGGCTGATGGTCCGTCAACAGATATGGGTGAGTTAGCATTGGGGCAAAATATGTTAGTTGCCTTTATGCCATGGAATGGTTACAACTTTGAAGATTCAATTTTAGTGTCTGAGCGTGTTGTCAAAGAAGACCGTTTTACAACCATTCACATTGAAGAAAAAACATGTGTTGCTCGCGATACTAAGCACAGTCCAGAAGAAATTACGGCCGATATTCCAAACGTCAGTGAGGAAGCCTTATCAAAATTAGATGAATCTGGCATTGTATATGTTGGCGCTGAAGTGAAAGGTGGTGATATTTTGGTAGGCAAAGTGACGCCAAAAGGTGAAACACAGCTTACGCCTGAAGAAAAACTATTGCGTGCAATTTTTGGCGAAAAAGCCGCTGATGTTAAAGATACATCGTTACGCGTACCAAGCAGTATCGAAGGTACGGTTATTGATGTTCAAGTCTTTACGCGTGATGGTGTCAAAAAAGACAAACGTGCCTTAGATATTGAACAAGAGCAAATTAAAAGTTACCGTAAAGACTTGGACGATCAAATTAAAATCTTAGAAGGTGATATTTTTGCTCGTGTTGCCAAGGAGTTAATTGGTAATGTGGCGCAAGCTGGTGCAAACGGTTTAAAAGCGGGAACGGTCATTACTCAAGAATATCTCGATAATATTAAGACTTCTGAGTGGCTCAAAATTAAAATGAAAGATGATGCACTCAATGAGCAACTACAAGTAGTATCTGCGCAAATTGAACAGCAACGTAAAGATTTTGAAGAAAAATTTGAAGACAAAAAGCGTAAAATTACGATGGGCGATGATTTGCCACCGGGTGTACTTAAAATGGTTAAAGTATATTTGGCTGTAAAAAGACGTATTCAGCCGGGTGATAAAATGGCTGGACGGCATGGTAATAAAGGGGTTATCTCAATGATTCGTCCAATTGAAGATATGCCTTATACTGCTGATGGTAATCCTGTTGATATTGTACTAAACCCATTGGGTGTACCTTCTCGAATGAACGTTGGACAGGTATTAGAAACGCATTTGGGCTGGGCAGCAAAAGGTCTTGGCATTAAAATCGGCAAAATGCTTGAAGCAAAATACGATGAGTCTCAGGCACAAGTGAAAGCAATTCGTGAATATTTGGATAAAATTTATAATTGCAGTGGTCGCAAAGAGGATTTGAATTCATTTACGGATGCTGAAATTTTAGAAATGGCAACAAATTTAGTGAGTGGTGTGCCTATGGCAACCCCCGTATTTGACGGCGCAAATGAAGAAGACATTCGTACGATGCTTCGACTTGCAGATTTACCTGAAGACGGTCAAACCGTCTTATACGATGGTTTAACAGGTGAGCCTTTTGAGCGCAAAGTAACGGTTGGCTATATGTACATGCTCAAATTGAATCACTTAGTTGATGATAAAATGCATGCTCGTTCAACTGGTCCTTATAGCTTGGTAACTCAGCAACCATTAGGTGGTAAAGCGCAATTTGGTGGACAACGTTTTGGTGAGATGGAGGTCTGGGCATTGCAGGCTTACGGCGCAGCGTACACATTACAAGAAATGCTTACTGTCAAATCCGACGATGTCACAGGTCGTACACGTATGTATAAAAACATTGTCGATGGTGATCATAAAATGGAAGCGGGAATGCCCGAATCATTTAATGTTTTAATCAAAGAGATCCGTTCGTTGGCGGTTAATATTGAATTAGAACGAGAATAATTTAGGTTTATAAATGAACAAAGCGTCACCGTACGCTTTGTTTTTTACCGGATAATTCCCCCTATTAAACGCATTTTAAAGAGGACAAGCTCTTGAAAGATTTAATGAATTTCTTGAAACGCCAAAATCGTGCAGAAGATTTTGATGCGATTCATATTGGATTGGCTTCACCAGACATGATTCGTTCATGGTCGTATGGTGAAGTTAAAAAACCTGAGACAATCAATTACCGTACTTTCAAACCTGAACGCGATGGTTTATTTTGTGCCAAAATTTTTGGCCCTGTAAGTGATTACGAATGTTTATGTGGTAAATATAAGCGATTGAAACATCGCGGTGTTATTTGTGAAAAATGCGGCGTAGAGGTTACTTTATCTAAAGTGCGTCGTGAGCGCATGGGGCATATTGATTTGGCAAGTCCTGTTGCGCATATCTGGTTTTTGAAATCATTACCTTCGCGCATTGCGTTATTACTTGACATGACGCTTCGTGAAATTGAACGTGTGTTGTATTTCGAATCATTTGTTGTACTTGAAGCCGGTGATACATCGTTAATTAAAGGTTCGTTGTTATCTGACGATGAATACCAAGATTATCAAGAACAATTTGGCGATGATTTTGTTGCTAAAATGGGCGCAGAAGCTATTTATGATTTACTTAAATCGATAGATTTAAAATCTGAAGTTGAAATTTTAAGACAAGAAATCAATTCAACGAGTTCAGAAACAAAAATTAAAAAGTATGCAAAACGCTTAAAAGTCATGAATGCGTTACTGGCCTCTAAAAATCGCCCGGAATGGATGATTTTGAAAGTTTTGCCTGTTTTGCCACCTGAATTGCGTCCTTTGGTCCCACTTGACGGCGGTCGTTTTGCAACATCGGATTTGAACGATTTGTATCGTCGCGTAATCAATCGTAATAACCGTTTGAATCGTTTACTTGATTTGAGTGCGCCAGATATTATTGTGCGTAACGAAAAGCGTATGCTGCAAGAATCTGTTGATGCTTTACTTGATAATGGCCGTCGTGGTCGTGCTATTACAGGTACGAATCGTCGGCCATTAAAATCACTTGCCGATATGATTAAGGGCAAACAAGGGCGATTCCGTCAGAATTTGCTTGGAAAGCGTGTCGATTATTCTGGTCGTTCAGTTATTGTTGTCGGTCCTTCATTGCGATTACATCAATGTGGTTTACCTAAAAAAATGGCGCTCGAGTTATTCAAGCCGTTTATTTTTAGTAAATTACAGTTCCGTGGTTTAGCAACGACGATTAAAGCCGCTAAAAAAATGGTTGAGCGCGAAGGCGCTGAAGTTTGGGACATTCTTGAAGAGGTTATTCGTGAACATCCAATTCTACTTAACCGTGCACCAACATTGCACCGTCTTGGAATTCAAGCATTTGAGCCCACCTTAATTGAAGGTAAAGCAATTCAATTACATCCGCTTGTATGTAGTGCGTTTAACGCGGATTTTGACGGTGATCAGATGGCTGTGCATGTTCCATTATCAATTGAGGCGCAATTAGAAGCGCGTACGTTGATGATGGCAACGAATAACATTTTGTCACCTGCAAATGGTGAACCAGTTATTAATCCGTCTCAAGACGTCGTTTTGGGGCTTTACTATATCAGTCGCGAAAAAATGAATGCGATTGGTAATGATACGCAAAAAAATCCAAGAATTTTTGAAAGCGTCAGCGAAGTCCATAAAGCATTAGCGGAAAAAATAGTTGAATTCCAGACAAAAATACAGCTTCGTATTACTGAAAAAGTAACCGATGCAGACGGACAAGTAAGTTACAAAACGCATCGCGTCACGACAACGGTTGGGCGTTCATTAATTTGGGAAGTCATTCCTGAAGGGATGCCGTTTGATTTGGTTAACTGTGATATGACTAAGAAAAATATTTCACGGTTGATCAATTACAGTTATCGTTACATGGGTAATAAAGATACCGTTATATTAGCGGATCAATTGATGTATTTGGGCTTTAAGTGTGCAACTCGCTCAGGTATTTCATTTGGTATTGAAGATATGGTGATTCCAGCTAAAAAAGATGAAATTTTAGCGGCATCCAATGCAGAAGTGAAGGAAATTCAAAGTCAATACGCCTCTGGTCTGGTGACGGATGGTGAACGCTACAATAAGGTTGTTGATATTTGGTCCCATGCGAATGATCAGATTGCTAAAGTCATGATGGATGGACTGGGTAAAGAATCGTATACCGACGAAGAAGGTGAGATTAAAGAACAGAAATCATTCAACTCTGTCTTTATGATGGCAGAATCGGGCGCTAGGGGTTCTGCTGCACAGATTCGTCAGTTAGCAGGTATGCGTGGTTTGATGGCTAAGCCAGACGGCTCAATTATCGAAACGCCAATTACGGCGAACTTCCGCGAAGGTCTTGACGTATTACAGTACTTTATTTCAACGCACGGTGCGCGTAAAGGTTTAGCGGATACGGCATTGAAAACAGCGAACTCTGGGTATTTGACACGTCGTTTAGTTGACGTTGCGCAAGATTTGGTGATCAGTTCACAAGATTGCGGTACAAATAACGGTTTATCTATGACACCAATCATTGAAGGTGGTGATGTTGTTGAGCCTTTATCAGAACGTGTTCTAGGTCGAATCGCTGCGCATGATGTAATGGATAAAGCGGGTGAGAATATCCTTGTTCCTAAAGGAACATTGCTTGACGAAGACTGGGTATTGAAACTTGAAAAGAACAGTATTGATCACGTACTAGTGCGTTCAATTATTACCTGTGAAAGTCGTCATGGTGTTTGTGCTGCTTGTTATGGTCGTGATTTAGGACGTGGACATTTGGTGAATATTGGCGAAGCGGTGGGTGTTATCGCTGCACAGTCAATTGGTGAACCAGGAACACAGTTGACCATGCGTACTTTCCATATCGGTGGTGCTGCATCGCGAGCGGCCGCTATTAGTAATGTTCAAGTGAAATCTGCTGGTACAGTGCGTCTAAGTAACTTGAAAAGTGTTATTAACCGCGAAGGGAATTTGGTTGCTGTTTCACGTTCTGGTGAGGTGGGTGTTGTTGACGAATACGGTCGTGAACGCGAACGTTATAAAATTCCTTATGGTGCTGTTCTTTCAAAGAAAGAAGACGAGCGTGTTGAAGCGGGCGAGATTATAGTCACTTGGGATCCATTTACCCATCCAGTTATCACTGAAGTAGATGGTATTGTTGAGTTAAAGGATTTCGTCGATGGTATAACAGTACAAACACAATCTGATGAAATAACGGGATTGAGTTCGCTGGTTGTTATTGATCCAAAGCAGCGTGGAAGTGCAGGTAAAGAATTGCGGCCAATGGTGAAATTACTTGATGTTAATGGTGAAGCAATTTATTTACCAGGAACGGATATTACAGCTCAATACTTCCTGCCAGCGGGCGCTATTGCTGGTATTAAGGATGGTGGTGAAGTAAAAATTGGTGACGTCATAGCGCGTATTCCGCAGGAGTCTAGTAAAACACGTGATATTACGGGTGGTCTACCGCGTGTTGCCGATTTATTTGAAGCGCGTAAAACAAAAGATCCTGCCATTTTGGCAGAGTCAAGTGGTACGATTTCGTTTGGTAAAGAAACGAAAGGTAAGCAACGTGTCACCATTACAGATTCAAACGGTGAGCAATTTGAAACTCTCATTCCAAAATGGCGACACATTACTGTGTTTGAAGGTGAGCAGGTTGAAAAAGGTGAAACGATTGCTGAAGGTGAATTGACTCCCCATGATATTTTGCGTTTGCGTGGCGTTGAAGAGTTGGCTAATTATTTAGTGAAAGAAATTCAAGATGTTTATCGTTTACAAGGTGTGAAAATTAACGATAAGCATATTGAGGCAATTATTCGTCAAATGTTGCGTAAAGTTGAAATTACAGCATCTGGTGATACAAGCTTCTTGAAAGGCGAGCAAGTTGAAAGAGCGGCAATGCGTGAAGAAAATGATCGCGCAGAAGCGAATGGAAAAATTCCAGCGAGTTATGATTCTATTTTGCTTGGTATTACAAAAGCATCTCTAGCAACGGAATCATTTATTTCAGCAGCGTCGTTCCAAGAAACTACTCGTGTTCTTACTGATGCAGCAGTACGTGGATTGAGTGATAGTCTGCAAGGGTTGAAAGAAAATGTTATTGTTGGGCGATTGATTCCTGCGGGAACTGGCCTAGCATATCATGAAAATCGTCGCAAGAGACTTGAAATTGCTGAAACAGTAAACGATGTTGAATTATCATCAAATATTGATGTAGATGATGTAGAAGAGGCACTTAAACAAGCGTTAAATATTTAAGGCTTGACCTAATGTAAAATAATCAGTATGATAACCTGCTGTAGTCGGGCATTGTGTTTTATTAAGTTTAAAACGAGTTGTGCCTTTATTGGTAGGTTATTCTATTGATCTGACAGTTAAAATATATTTTGGAGTAGAAATATGGCCACGATCAATCAATTGGTCCGCAAGCCTCGAGCTAAAAAAATAGAAAAAAGTAACGTTCCTGCTTTAGAGGCTTGCCCTCAACGTCGTGGCGTTTGTACTCGTGTTTACACAACAACACCGAAAAAACCTAACTCTGCACTTAGAAAAGTGGCTCGTGTTAGGTTGACTAATGGTGCGGAAGTAAGTAGCTATATTGGTGGTGAAGGTCACAATCTTCAAGAGCATTCCGTGGTATTAATTCGTGGTGGTCGTGTAAAAGATTTGCCGGGTGTGCGTTATCACGTTGTTCGTGGTAGTTTGGATGCCTCTGGCGTGAATAATAGAAAATGTGGGCGTTCTAAATATGGAACGAAACGTCCTAAAAGCTAATTTTATTTGGTAAGTAAATGTCAAGAAGAAGAATAGCGACAAAAAGAGAAATTATTCCAGATCCAAGATTTGGTAGCTTAATGCTCACTAAGTTTATGAATATGATTATGGAAAGCGGCAAAAAATCAGTTGCCGAAAGTATTATTTATGGTGCATTAGGTGTGATTGAAGGAAAAGGACATGAAACTCCTTTAGAGGTTCTTTCTAAAGCGCTTGAAAATGTTCAGCCACGTGTTGAGGTGAAATCTCGTCGTGTTGGTGGTGCAACTTATCAAGTGCCTGTTGAGGTTCGGCCTTCTCGTCGTATGGCGCTTGCGATGCGTTGGTTGATTGATGCTTCACGTAAAAGAAATGAACGTACAATGGCCTCTAAGTTAGCGGGTGAACTATTAGATGCTTTTGAAAGTAGAGGTTCTGCAGTAAAAAAGCGTGAAGACACTCATCGTATGGCGGAAGCAAATAAAGCATTTTCGCATTACCGCTGGTAATTTTAGGTTGATGACTCATTGTGGCGCGTAAAACACCAATAGATCAATATCGTAACATTGGTATTATGGCGCATATTGACGCCGGCAAGACAACTATCACTGAGCGAATACTTTATTACACTGGAATTTCCCATAAAATGGGGGAGGTTCATGATGGTGCTGCTGTCATGGATTGGATGGTTCAGGAGCAAGAGCGCGGCATTACAATAACGTCTGCTGCGACAACTTGTTTTTGGTCAGGTATGCGTAATCAGCATAAACAGAGTCGTATTAATATTATTGATACGCCAGGGCATGTTGATTTTACCATCGAGGTTGAGAGGTCGCTAAGGGTTCTTGATGGCGCTTGTGCAGTCTTTTGTGCGGTAGGTGGTGTTGAACCACAATCCGAGACTGTTTGGCGTCAAGCAGATAAATATGAAGTACCGAGATTAGTTTTTGTCAATAAAATGGATAGAGTTGGTGCTAATTTTTTTGGTACGGTTGAACAGATAAAGACACGATTAAATGCAAATCCCGTGTTGCTTCAGTTGCCAATTGGTGCGGAAGATAATTTTGAGGGAGTTGTTGATTTGCTGAGTATGCGTGCTATATATTGGCATGATTCCACGATGGGAATGACATTTGATGATTTTCCCATTCCAGCTGATTTGCAGCAAGAGGCTCAGCAGTGGCATGATAGGTTGATTGAGGCGGCTGCGGAAGCGAATGACTGTCTTATGGATCAATATCTTGAAACTGGTGAGTTGGATAGTCTTGATGTAAAGCGAGGTATTCAAAAGTTAACCGTTTCAAATAAAATTGTTCCTGTATTGTGTGGCTCTGCATTTAAGAATAAGGGTGTTCAGGCGTTGCTTGATGCTGTCTTGGATTACTTGCCTTCGCCGCTAGATGTTAAGCCCGTTAAGGGATTGGCGTTCGACGGATTGTCTAATATAACTAGATCTGCTTCTGATGATGACTATTTTGCATCTTTGGTGTTTAAGATAGCAACAGATCCTTTCGTTGGTGTGCTTTCTTTTTTTAGGGTTTATTCGGGTGTTCTTTCGGTAGGGGATGTAGTTTATAATCCTATAAAGAATAAACGTGAACGTATTGGCAGAATTGTGCAAATGCATTCGAACAGTCGAGAAGAAGTTAAAGAGGTGTTTGCTGGTGATATTGCTGCAATTATAGGCCTTAAAGATGTTACGACCGGTGACACGCTGTGTGACATCAAAGAGCTTATTGTGTTGGAAAAAATGACATTTCCAGAGCCTGTAATATCTATAGCAATCGAGCCGAAAACTAAGGCCGACCAAGAAAGAATGACTGTGGCCTTGGAAAAGTTATCGCAAGAGGATCCGTCTTTTAAAACAAACTCTGATCCCGATTCAGGGCAAACAATAATATCTGGCATGGGCGAGTTGCATCTTGATATCATTGTTGATCGCATGAAGCGTGAATTTAATGTAGATGCAAATGTTGGTAATCCTCAAGTCGCTTATCGTGAAACTATCGGAATGGAAGCGGAATATGAAACTCGGTTTGAAAGGCAATTGGCCGGTAAAGGTCAATATGCACATGTGTGCTTGAGAGTTGAGCCAGTGGAAAGGGGTTCGGGTTATTTGTTTGTAAATGAGATAAATAACAAAGATATTCAGCAAGATTATGTGTTAGCTGTAGATAAAGGTATTCAAGATCAGTTAAAAAGTGGTATCCTATTAGGATATCCAATGTTAGATTTAAAAGTCACATTGTTTGATGGTTCTTATCATGATGTTGATTCAAGTGAGGCTGCTTTTCGTACAGCAGGGTCGATGTGTTTTAGAGAATGTGCTAAAGCAGCTAATCCTACTTTGCTAGAGCCTCTTATGTCTGTTGAGGTGACAACTCCTGAAGAATACATGGGAGATGTCGTAGGTGATATTAGTAAAAGGCGTGGTGTAATTCAGTCGATGAATGATACGTCGTCTGCGAAAGTGATTAACTGCGAAGTGCCATTGTCTGAGATGTTTGGTTATGCGACTGATTTGCGATCTTCTACACAGGGTCGTGCGACGTATAGCATGCAGTTTGAAAAATACAGTGAAGCGCCAGCGCATATTACTGAAGCAATCATTAAGAAATTTTCGTAAAATTTAGAATTATTTTAAGGTGTAACTCATGGCTAAAGAAAAGTTTTCGCGTAGTAAACCGCATGTAAACGTAGGTACAATTGGTCACGTTGATCATGGTAAGACCACGTTAACAGCGGCTTTAACAAGTGTAATGGCAAAATTGCACGGTGGTGCAGTAAAAGCGTTTGATCAAATTGACAACGCACCAGAAGAAAGAGCACGGGGTATTACCATTGCAACTTCTCACGTTGAATATGAATCAACAGAGCGTCATTACGCGCACGTCGATTGCCCAGGTCACGCGGATTATGTAAAAAACATGATTACCGGTGCTGCACAAATGGATGGTGCTATTTTAGTGTGTTCAGCTGCCGATGGTCCAATGCCGCAAACACGTGAGCATATTTTGTTATCTCGTCAAGTAGGTGTTCCTTACATCGTTGTGTTTTTGAATAAAGCAGACATGGTGGATGATGAGGAATTAATTGAATTGGTTGAAATGGAAATTCGTGAATTACTCGATATGTACGAATTCCCAGGTGACGATACTCCGATCGTTCGTGGTTCAGCTTTACTTGCATTGCAAGGTGACGAAAGTCCAATCGGTATGCCGGCTGTAATCAAATTAGTAGAGGCACTTGATAGTTATATTCCATTACCAGAGCGTGCAGTTGATGGCGCATTCTTAATGCCTATTGAAGATGTATTCTCAATTTCTGGACGTGGCACGGTTGTTACTGGTCGTATTGAGCGTGGTATTATCAAAGTCGGTCAAGAAGTTGAAATCGTAGGCATTAGACCGACAGTTGTGACGACGTGCACAGGCGTTGAGATGTTCCGTAAGTTGCTTGATCAAGGTGAAGCTGGTGATAACGTTGGTTTGTTGTTGCGTGGTACTAAACGCGATGACGTGGAACGTGGCCAAGTACTTGCTCACAAAGGGACTATTAAGCCGCATTCATTCTTTAATTCAGAAATTTATATTCTGTCTAAAGATGAGGGTGGTCGTCATACACCATTCTTCAATGGTTACCGTCCACAGTTCTATTTTAGAACAACCGACGTGACGGGTGCTGTTGAGTTGCCTGAAGGTGTTGAAATGGTAATGCCTGGTGATAATATTTCTGTAAAAGTGAAATTGATTTCATCTATTGCTATGGAAGAAGGATTGCGTTTTGCAATTCGTGAAGGCGGGCGCACTGTGGGTGCCGGCGTTGTTGCATCGATTATTGA
>JBDLQG010000025.1:0-16531 GCA_039800705.1 Pseudomonadota bacterium | reverse complement strand
GTAATTTGCGCCAACACATCGCCTTAGTGAATCAACAAGTTACATTATTTAACGATACGATTGCGAATAATATTGCTTATGGCGCACTAGCAGGTTCAAGTCGTGAAGCAGTTACGCAAGCCGCAACGGATGCTTACGCAATTGAGTTTATCAATAAATTTGACAAGGGACTTGATACCGAAATTGGTGAAAATGGCGTAAAACTATCGGGTGGGCAGCGCCAACGTTTAGCCCTAGCGCGTGCTTTACTCAAAAATGCGCCCGTTTTAATTTTAGATGAAGCCACATCAGCACTTGATACCGAGTCTGAGCGCTATATTCAAGCTGCATTGCACAAAGTGATGGGCAATCGCACAACACTCGTGATAGCGCACCGTTTATCGACGATTGAAAATGCGGATAAAATTTTAGTTATCGATAAAGGCCGGATTGTTGAACAAGGGACACATCACGAATTACTCGCTAAAAATGGCGCCTATACCCGTCTACACGCCATACAATTCGACGCTTACCCAAATCAAAACACATAATGAAAACATTACACGCAAATCGATTAATTGTTTTAGATACCGAAACGACGGGACTTAGCACAAAGGATGGAAATCGCATTATTGAAATTGGTTGCGTGGAATTGCTTGATCGTCGATTAACGGGCAATAATTTTCACGTCTACATCAACCCAGAACGCGACAGCGAACCCGGTGCGCTACAGGTACATGGTCTAACGCGTGAATTTTTAGCCAATAAACCCAAATTCAAAGACATTGCGCACGATTTTATTACGTATGTTCGGGGCAGTGAGTTAATTATTCACAATGCGCCTTTTGACGTGGGTTTTCTTGATTATGAACTCGCAAAATTACCCAATACGCAATCCATTGAAAGTTATTGCACTGTTTTTGATACGCTTGCCGATGCAAAAATTCGTTTTCCCGGTCAGCGCAATAATTTAGACGCACTATGTAAACGTTACGATGTTGATAACACGCACCGTGAGCTTCACGGTGCGTTACTTGATGCGCAAATTCTTGCTGACGTTTTTTTGAGAATGACCGGGGGTCAATTTTCACTGATGACTGATAGTAATGAAGACCATGCCACTGTCAATCATCAACAAAACGCGACTATCACGCGAATACTTGCAGACCGCCCCCCTCTACTCATCATTCCCTGTGATGATGAGGAGGAAAACGCGCACAATGCCCGTTTAGACAGCATTCAAAAAGCAAGTGGTCAATGCCTTTGGCTGCGTGATTAGTTAGGCTCACTGACTACTTCAGGCAAACTTTCCCAACCACCGCCAAGTGATTTATAAATAGCGATCAATGAAGTAGTTATCGCGGTGTCACTTTGCGCTAATTGACGTTGACTTTGTAAAACACGCAATGCACTTTCTTGAATTTCAAGTAAATCCAGCGACCCCGTGTCATAACGCAGCTGGGCAAGATGATTGGCCTTTTCGTTTGCGTCAACGGCCCTAGCAAGAAAAGCACGTTTATCGCGCTCTTGACGATAATTCACTAACGCGTTTTCGGTTTCTTCTAGCGCATTGAGCACGGTTTGATGATATTGCGCCAAACTGGCTTGAGCCGCGGCATCCGCCGCTTCAATACGCGCGTACACTCGCCCCAAATCCAAAAATGCCCAGCTTATTTTAGGGCCAAGTGAATAACTTTCGCTTCCAGGAGCCACCATTCCTTTTAAGGTATTACTTTCAAGCGATAACGTCCCAACAAATGTCACGCGAGGGAAAAGATCAGCCGTTGCAACACCGATGCGCTCGGTAGCAGCTGCAAGTGAGCGCTCGGCAATTTGAATATCAGCGCGACGTTTTAATAAATCAGCAGGATTGCCAATGCGTATCTCTGCTGTCATGTTTGGCAATGCTTTTGGTGCATTTAATTGTCCTGTTAGCGAATCGGGCATCTGCCCCGTCAAAACACTTAGGCGATGAATAGCTGCTGAAATAGCGGCATTTAGATCAGGAATCGTGGCACGCTCAGCATCTAAACGCGAGCTAATCGTTGCAACATCACTTTCTGTACCGCGTCCGTTATTCATTCTAATCTGCGTGAGCTCAAGTAATTTTTCTTGATGTTTGATAGTTTGCTCAGACAAATTTAATTGCCGCTGTAAACCACGCAATTCAAGATAATTTCGCGCCACTTCTGCAATAAGACTTACACTCACATCGCGCAGTGATGCCGTAATTTCGTCAACTTCATTATTTGACGCCTCTGTGTTACGTCTAACGCGACCAAATAAATCCAGCTCCCAAAACGCATCAAATCCCGCGTTATACAAACTCAATGTTCTCGGCACAAATGCGCGATTATTGAGCGCAGCGACACTACGCTTTTGATCTGTAAAATTACTATGCGAAGTCACTTGCGGCAGAAAACTCAACGCCGAATTCATATATAGCGCTCTTGCCTGCGTCAAATTCGCACGCGCTATTTGTAAATCGAAATTATGGTCGAGTGTTTTCTCAATTAGCGATGATAAAAGGTCATCATTGAAATTTTTCCACCATGCTTTCTCAACGTTATGATGAGAAAACGCATTTGTTTGTGCATTTACAAATTGACTTGGTAAATTCGCAATTTCAGGCTGTTTATAATCGGGTCCCACAGCGCAAGCGGTTAATAAAAAAACACCCGTACTCAATCCAATCGACTTTTTTATCATCATGAAATATTTCCTTTAGAGGATGAATTAGATGGTTTTTTAAAATATTGCACGACGATATAAAACACAGGCGTGAGAAGTAAACCAAAAAAAGTCACGCCAATCATGCCACTAAAAACAGCCGTACCTAAAATACGGCGGGTTTCCGATCCCGCACCAGTAGAAACCACAAGCGGAAAAACCCCCATAATAAAGGCAATTGAAGTCATTAGAATGGGGCGTAATCGAATTTTGCACGATTCAATTACCGCTGCAAATTTATCCATGCCTGATTCTTGGCGATGTTTTGCGAATTCAACAATTAAAATCGCATTTTTACTCGCCAGTCCAACTAGCACAATAAAACCAACTTGCGTAAAAATATTATTATCCATGTGGCTTATCCAAAGCCCTGCCATGGACGATAAAATACACATCGGCACAATTAAAATCACCGCAAACGGCAATGACCAACTTTCATATTGCGCTGCTAAGGCTAAAAAGACAAAAATCACGCTCAATGGAAATACTAAAAACGCCACGTTTCCAGCTAACACTTGCTGAAGTGTCAGCTCTGTCCATTCAAAACTAAAGCCTGCGGGAAGCTGTTTTGTTAATAATTCGCTCATTGTATTAATCGCCTGCCCTGAACTCACATTAGGCAAAATACTGCCATTAATTTCAGCAGCAGGATACATGTTATAGCGTGTAATTTTATCCGGACCGTTGATTTCTTTGACTTGCGCAATGGCACCAAGCGGCACCATATTGCCTTGCGCGTTTTTAGTTTTTAAGGCTGTCACATCGAGCGCATCCATTCTAAAGGGGGCATCTGCTTGTGCAATAACTTGATAGGTGCGACCAAATTGACTGAAATCATTCACATAAAGTGAACCTAAATAGATTTGCAATGTATCAAAGATGTTTTGTAAGGGAACATCCATTGATTTTGCACGAACGCGATCCACATCAAAAAAGAGCTGCGGCACCCCCGAACGAAATGTGGAAAATAAGCCCACTAATCCGGGTTGTTGATTACCTTTTGCAATCATATCAGCGGTGACACTTTGCAGCGCATCAATGCCCGCGTTTGATCGATCTTGAATTTGCAATTTAAAACCACCCACCGCACTCATACCACGAATAGGCGGTGGCGGAAAGACCGCAATCGTTGCATTGGGAATAGCGGATAGGCGCTGTGATAAATTTTTAACAATCGCATCGGCTGTCAATTCCTTGTGATTTGTGCGTGTTTCAAAAGAGGTGAGTCGAGCAAACATAGTCGCCACGTTCGGTTGACTTGCCCGCGTCATAATTGACCAACCAACATATTCATTCACGTGCGCAATCCCTGGGGTTGCCATAATAATATCATTGGCTTGTTTAACGACTTGCTCGGTGCGCGAAAATGCTGCTGCATCGGGTAACTGTACATACAAAACTAAGTAACCTTGATCTTGTTGCGGAATAAAGCCTGTCGGTACTTTTTCAAAGGCAATAATATTTAACGCATTAAGGCCGGCATATAAAATCAACACCACCGCACTCATTCGAATTAAACGACCAACAAGACGCGAATACCCGATACTAAACGTATCAAAGAAGCGGTTAAACCGAACAAAAAAACCACCAAAAACCCAGTCAAATCCACGTGTAAACGCATCCTTGTTTTCATGTGCACGATTTAAGAGTAATGCACATAAAGCGGGACTTAATGTCAGTGAATTAAACGCTGAAATCAGGGTTGATACGGCAATGGTTAACGCAAATTGTTTATAAAATGCACCCGATACCCCAGTAATAAACGCCGTAGGTAAAAAGACAGCCACCAAAACTAATGCGGTTGCAATAATCGGCCCGACGACTTCACGCATGGCGAGATAAGTCGCTTCTTTTGCATGCAGACCTTCTTGCGCCATGTGACGCTCGACATTTTCCACTACAACAATCGCATCATCCACGACAATCCCGATCGCCAACACCAATCCAAAAAGTGATAACGTATTTAGCGAAAGTCCAAGCGCAGACATAACGGCAAACGTTCCAATTAATGATACTGGGACGGCAAGCAGTGGAATCAACGCAGCTCGCCAATTTTGCAAAAAAATCACGACGACAATCACCACCAGCAAAATGGCTTCGAATAATGTTTTGACGACCGCATCAATGGATTGTGAAATAAAGACCACTGTGTCGTACACTAACAGATAATCCAAATCTTCTGGAAAATTGGTTTTGAGTTTATCCATTGTTTCAACAACGGCTTTTTTGGTATCAAGCGCATTGGAACCGGGAAGTTGAAAAATCGCCAATCCCACCGTAGGCTCACCGTCTAAATATAAACCCGAATTGTAATCTTTTGCGCCTAACTCAATACGCGCCACTTCTTTGAGCTGTACAATTTCGCCATTTTGACCTTGTTTAATCACAATATCGCCAAATTGCTGCACAGTCGTTAAACGTCCCGTCGTGGTCAGTGTGTATTGAAAATCACTTGCATTAGGGGAAGGCGGCTGCCCGACCACACCAGCGGCAACTTGAATATTTTGCTCACGAACAGCTTGAATTACCTCGCTAGCGGTTAAATTCAATGCCGCAATTTTTTGTGGGTTGAGCCACAAACGCATACTGTAATCGCGTGCCCCAAAAACAATAATATCCCCAACACCAGGCAGACGCGCTAAGCTGTCTTTAATTTGCAGAAGCGCATAATTACTCATATAAACACTATCGTAGCGTTTATTGGGTGACACTAAATTGACCACCAAACTCAAGTCAGGGCTACTTTTTTT
Organism: Pseudomonadota bacterium; assembly: GCA_039800705.1. Taxonomy (GTDB): domain Bacteria; phylum Pseudomonadota; class Gammaproteobacteria; order Methylococcales; family Methylomonadaceae; genus UBA10906. The sequence continues at coordinate 11,072 of JBDLQG010000025.1, read as the reverse complement.
AACACTGATACCTTGACGACGAATTTCTTCAGGCAATTTTGGTTCAGCAAGTGCCACGCGGTTTTGAACTAATACTTGCGATTTATCGAGATTCGTACCAGGCTTGAACGTAATCGTGAGCATCATCGCGCCACTATTCGTCGACGTTGATGACATATACAGCATATCCTCAACCCCATTCACCTCTTGTTCAATGGGCGTTGCAACCGTTTCAGCAACCACTTTTGCATCTGCACCGGGATAATTGGTTGTGACCACAACCGTGGGTGGTGCAATTTCGGGATATTGCGTTACAGGCAGCGTAATTAACGCTAAACTGCCCACCAGCACAATAACAATCGATAAAACCGCTGCAAAAATAGGACGATTGATAAAAAAATGCGTAAATTTATCCATAGCGTTTAGTGTGTGTCGGGTGAAGTTGCCACGTCAATATGTTCAGCATTGACTTGTGTATTAGGACGGAGTTTTTGAACACCATCAATCACAATCCATTCTTGTGCATTGACGCCCTCACGAATCACTCGCAAATTATTATCACGCATTCCAAGCGTCACTTTGCGGTATTCCACCTGATTATTTTCTTTCACCACCCACACAAAATGCTGAGATTGATCCGTACCAATGGCTTTATCAGGTAGCAATAATGCTTGGTAAGGCGCTTGGCTTTGCACACGCATTCGGGCAAAAAAACCGGGGCGCAGTAACTCATCAGGATTATCAAATACGCCTCGCAACGCAATGGTTCCGGTTTTGGTATCTTCTTTAGGGGCAACATAATCTATGTGGCCTTGAAATGCGGTTTTCGTATCACCGTTTAACGCAAGTGACACCGGTGTGCCATTTAATTCGTGATGCGTTTCTTTGCGGTAATTGAGAATAGCGCTCTCATCTGCATCAACGTAAACATAGACTGGATTGAGCGATACAATGGTCGCAAGTACCGTATTATCGGCTATATTGACTAAATTTCCTTCTGTTAACATTTCTCGACTAATCCGACCGCTAATGGGCGCACGTATTTCGCAATAAGATACATTAAGTTGTGCAGCGTAGACGCTTGCTTGCGTTGACTGAAGTGCGGCTAAAGCTTCACGAACAGCATGACTTCGCATATCAAATTCTTCGACAGAAATGGCTTTTTCTGCAACTAACTTTTCAGCTCTCGCTAAGTCATTTTTTGCCAACTCATATTTGACCTTGGCTTTTTCTTGTTCTGCATTAGCGTAATTCAGCTGTGATTTATAGGGTTTATTATCAATTAAAAATAATAAATCCCCTTTTTTAACTTTTTCACCTGCTGCAAATTGCACTTTCTCAATATAACCACTCACACGCGCTCGCAATTGCACTTCATTGACCGCTTCAATGCGTCCCGTGTATTCATCCCATTGCGTCATTTCTTTACTTATCGCTTGCGCTACTTTCACATTAGGTGGCGGCAGTGAAGGGTTTGATGCTGCGCTATTGGAAGCGTTGTTGCATGCAGTAAGTAAAATTGAAAAAAAAGAGATGAAAAAAAGAAAACAACGCTTTTTTTCTTTAACGATATTTATCATAAAACGTACAATAAGCATTATTTTTCCTCTATTACGTGTTGATTTTGCGCATGAATAATTCTATTTTTCATTACCCTACTTGGTAACTATGACTCAAAAAAATAGCGATTGGTTTGTTTATATGCTTGAATGTTATAACGGTAAAATTTATACCGGCATAACCACAAACGTGGCAGACCGTTTTAAAAAGCATAGCGAAGGTAAAGGCGCAAAATTTACGCAACGAAACAAACCTTCACATATTTTGGCGTTTACTGTGTGTGGCAATCGCTCGCAGGCAAGTAAACTGGAATGGAAAGTTAAACAGTTAACTGCACAGCAAAAACGATGTTTGGGACTGCGCTGGAACGCACAGCATTGTTGATTTTATTATTGTTATTCTGATCACAATTTGACGACGCACTGCTTATTTTTTCATGCCTTCCCACGGAGTGTAAAGCCCCGTTACATCGACGCCAAATAAATCTAAAATTCGCCCAACCGTTTCATTGACCATCGCGCTGAGTGAATCGGTTTTACTATAAAACGCAGGCATAGGCGGAAAAATAATCCCACCCATTTCCGTCACGATACCCATATTGCGGATATGCACTAAATGCAACGGTGTTTCGCGTGGCATCACCACAAGACGGCGACGCTCTTTTAAAACAACATCCGCGCCACGCGAAATCAAGTTATCCCCAAAACCGTGTGCAACCGCTGCAAGCGTTTTCATTGAACAGGGTGCAATAATCATCCCTTCTGTTTTAAAACCGCCACTTGAGATTGTTGCCGCAATATCATGAATGCCATGCGTCACATCGGCTAAAGAATATAAATCCTCGCGGGTCATATCGAGTTCATGCTTTAAATTCACAAGACCCGCTGATGAAATCACAAGATGCGTTTCCCATTGCGGCTGTTCTTTTAAAATTTGGAGCATACGCACACCGTAAACAGCGCCTGTTGCCCCTGTCATTCCAATAATTAAGCGTTTTTTAGCACTCATTTAGCGCTATCTTTCTTTTTGAATTTATAAGGCGCTGCATTCGACGAGGTTGTTTCACCTTCAATGACTTTATCGTCATGCGCATCATGTTCACCTTCTTCGCCTTGCCCTTCTTTCATCGCAGAACGAAAATTGCGAATTGCACCGCCTACGTCCGAGCCAACATTGCGAAGTTTTTTCGTCCCAAAAAGCAAAATAATAATGCCTAAAATTAACGCTAATTGCATCACACTAAAGTGCATGTTGTCTTTCTCCTATTTTATTTCGATTCACGTTGCGCTTTTTCATCCAAGCCCGATAAACCAAAGCGGCGTTGCAGTTCATTTAAGACGTCATCGGGGTGAAGTCCCTGCTGTGCGAGCAGTACCATGCAGTGAAACCACAAATCAGCCGTTTCATAAATAATTTGATCTGCATGACCATCTTTTGCTGCAATAACGACTTCGGTGGCCTCTTCACCAATTTTTTTTAAAATAGTGTCAAGTCCCTTAGCATATAAACTGGCAACATACGATTTATCAGCGGCTTGTGCTTTGCGTTGCTCTAAAACGTCGGCAAGTTGTCCTAATGTATCATTCATAAATGTGTTTAAAATTAAAAAATAGTTTTTATGTTTTATCGATAACTCGATTATTTCACATTATCACGTACCAATCGAACGTAATTCGTGCCGTATTTCACATCTGTATGGTGTTTTGCATGTTCATAATAAACCATCCAAGCGTAATAAACATTACTGTTATGAGGTGAAGAGGTCCAAAACCACCCTTTAGGCACATTTGGAAATGCCGTGGTATTGAGTACGGGTTGTCCGCAGGTCAAATCAACCATCGATGTCAATTCTTTTAAAGTAGGAACATGCCAATCTTTAAAATTTGCAAATCCCGTTTCATTAATAATTTTAGCTTGTTGAAGTGCATGTTCATAAGTAAAGGTTTCTCCAGTCCCACTGCAGTCAGGGCCACTTTGACCAATACTGCATTGCATCCACATTAACTTCGCTTTTTTATCCGTTACCGTTCCATTTGCATTAACGGTAAACTTAGACTTCAATGTTTTACCTTCACAAGGTTTCACTTCTTCGGGTTCACTTTCTTCGCCCTCAGGAGTAGATTCTTGCGGTTGAGTTTGCGCTTTAACATCTACTTTGGGTTCAACTTTTGCTTCCGCTTTTGCAATATGTGGTAACAAAAGAATCAATAAAATCGGGGATAACTTAAGAAAATAATACATAACTCGCTCCAAACATAATAATTAGACTATTTTTTTATTGCCGGTAAAATACGCTGCTGTAAAAAGTGTTGAAATTCGTGTAACTGCGGATATGTTCCACACACGTCAATCACATAATCGAGTGTACGCGGAATGGCATTTAAATAATCAGATTTGTCATCGCGCAAATGCAATCGAGCAAAAATGCCAATCGCCTTTAAATGGCGCTGCATCCCCATTAGATCGAACCAACGTTTAAACTGAGCAAAATCCACATCCACAACTTGTGCATCAAGTAATTGATTGAAATATCCTAGCAATAACCGCTCAACTTGCTCACTAGGCCAACTCACGTAACAATCACGAAGCAGCGACACCATATCGTAAGTCAACGCTCCAAGCACCGCATCTTGAAAATCTAAGACACCCAATTCACCACTTGGCAACACCATGAGATTACGTGAGTGATAATCACGATGCACGCATACCTTTGGTTGCTCAAGTGCGTTTGAGATGAGTAATTGTTGAACATTTTCCCATAACACAGGCGGTAATTCATCGTCTAAATAGTGTTCAACGAACCATTCTTCAAACAAGGCCATTTCACGACGCAGTAATTCTTCATCATAATGCGGTAATTGCGCCTGCAGGAGCGTTTTATTTGTGTGTAAAGGCAGTAAACCGCTTAGTGCTCGATGATAAAGTGTTTCCACCGTGTCAACATGAAGCGCATCAAGTAACCATTGTGAACCAAAGTCTTCAAGCAAAATAAAGCCGTCTTCAATATTGTATTGCAAAATGGCCGGTGTATTGACGTCGGCTTGTTTGAGTAAGGTGGCAATATCAATAAAGGGAATAATCGCTTCTTTATCCGGTGGTGCATCCATAGCAATAAAGGTGTTACCCTCAATTGTCACGCGAAAATATCGACGAAAACTGGCATCATTTGACGCGGGTTCAAACGAGGAAACAGGCAACAAACAATCGTTTTCAAGCCAATCAAGGAGGGTTATTATTCTTAAATCATTGGGTATCATGTCGTTATAGTTAGAATGCTATCGCAGAATTAGGTTAAAATAAGAAGTAAAGCATCGTCGCATTCTATTCGATTTGCCCTTCATTAGGCTATTAAACTTCAATTACCCATACTATGCAGCATCGTTTATTTTTACTTTTGGTCTCTTTATTTCCTTATGCAAGCAACGCAGCAGAGAAATCTGCGGCATGGAATTGTGCGCAAAGTAGTGATGGCAAAGAATGGGTGTGCAGTGGTGAAGACAATACCTCTCCCAAAAATCCAACAGAAGAAACGCCAACACAGAGTAACGCGCTAGACGTCAAAAACACCGTAAACAAAGAAAAAGAAACAGAAAGCGCAGCACCTCTTGCTAAAGCACCCATCAATCAAAATATAACACCTATTCAAAAAATACCCGAGCCTCAACATATTAACGTTGAGCCTACCACGCTTCCTGTTGCGCCAAGCGAAACACGTCAAGCAGACAAGACCTCTAATCTTTCGCCTGAAACAGCAGCCGAATGGGAATGTAATGCCGGACAAAAAGGGAATCAATGGGATTGCCAGAAAACGCAATCATCAGCGCTGAGTGCAAATGAATCCCAACAAACAACGTTAGATACCCCCCAAATAGCGAAAAAATCACGTTCTTCAAATTTAGGTCTATTACCGAGCGCATTTACAGCCAAGGAAGAAGAAACATTTGACGTACTCAAATCACAATTAAAAATTGATCCATGGCAACATTGCACAAACCCCAATGCACCTAAACCCATTTTTAAGAGCAGCAAAACATTACGAAACAATGCGCCCATTGATGTTAAGTCAAATTACTCAGAAATTTTTGACAATGAAATCAGCAGTTATTTTGGTAATGTCGTCATTAAACATGCCGATCAACAGCTTTCTTCGCAAAGTGCCAATTATGACAGCGTAGCAGAAACACTTGATGTACATGGTGATGCGTACTACAGCGATGACGATTTATCGGTACACACCAATGCAGGCACATTCGATTTAAATAGCGATCAAGCAAAATTGCGTGATGTCCTTTTTATTGCACCCAGCGCACCACTACGCGGCCATGCAAGCGCGGTCATTCGTGATAGCAAAACGGTTTCACGCTATCAAGACGTCGCCTACACCAGTTGCCCAACAGGCAATCAAGATTGGGTTATTCATGCCGCAGAACTTAAAATCGATAAAGAAGAAGGCGAAGGTACTGCCAAAAATGCGTGGTTAGAATTCAAAGGCGCACCGGTCTTCTATTCGCCTTATATGTCTTTTCCAACCGATAGTAATCGAAAATCGGGTTTTCTTGCGCCTTCTTTTGGAAGTACACAGCGCAGTGGTTTTAACTTTGGTGTGCCTTATTATTGGAACATTGCACCAAATTATGACGCCACGTTTAAACCACGCTATTTAACCAAACGCGGCATTTTGCTCGCTGGGGATTTCCGATATTTAACCGAATCCTCACAAGGGCAAACCAATCTTGAATTATTGCCAGATGATTATTTAAGACAAAATCAACCACGTTATTTCGCATCCGTAAAAAATACCACGCGGTTTACAGACAAAGTGCATGCGAATGTGGATTTGAATTATGTATCGGATAAAAATTATTTTGCTGAACTGGGCAGTGCGCTTAGTTTGCCAAATTTCAGTTATTTGAAAAGCCAAGCAGACGTGGGGTATTACGGCGACATGATGAATGCAGTTGCACGCGTTGAAAATTATCAATCTATCGATAAATATTTAACTGGCAATAAATTACCGTATCGCAAATTACCCGAAATTGATATTAATTTCAAACACGAATTTAATCAGTTTCCAGTACCAGTCAATGTAGCCTTAGACAATGAATTTGTCTATTTTCAACATACTAGCCTACTCAATGGACAGCGCAGCAATGTCAAGCCTTCTGTGAGTCTACCAATGCAATCAGAAAGCGCTTATGTGACACCAAAAGTATCGCTGCAATACACCAATTATTTTTTAAGTGATCCACTGGTATCGGGATATTCATCGCAAATTTCGCGGACGCTGCCTATTTTCTCTACCGATAGCGGCATGACATTTGAGCGCAACGTGAATGTTGGTGGTAAAGGTTTCTTAAATACGATTGAACCACGTTTATTTTATTTATATATTCCACGCGAAAATCAAAAAGATATTCCTATTTTTGATACCTCTGCTTACGATATTTGGTTTAACACGTTATTTCGTGAAAATCGTTTCAGCGGTTTAGATCGCGTGCAAGACGCCAATCAAGTGACCATGGCGGTGAGTTCACGTTTAATGGATGAACACACAGGCAAAGAACGGGCTAAATTCAGTTTAGGTAATATTCTTTATTTCCAAGATAGAGAAGTACAAGCACCGTTTTATATTCAAAAAAATGATGTTAATGGAAAACCGACATTAGAAACGTTTACACCGCCCACTGAAACGGGCAGTTTTTCTAATGTCATTGGCGAACTGAGCGCTCAAATCAACGATCACGTTGCCATTGATTCAGGAATGCAATACGACCCTTATCAAAATGATATCAGTCGCGGCAAAGCTATATTACATTTAACAAATCAACCTAACGAAATCTTGAATGTAGGCTATCGATATCGGAAAATTTCACCGACAATTATTCCAAATCGTGCAAATGACATTATTCAAAGTGACATGTCTTTCCATTATCCTATTTATGATAATTGGTCAGCGATTGGACGTTGGCAATATTCGCTACTTTACAATTCAACCCAAGAAAGTTTCCTTGGTATTGAAAAAGAAAATTGTTGCTGGCGCTTTCGTGTCGTTGGTCGCCGCTATGTGAACAATTTGAACATTTTCTCTAACGGTGCAGACGTGCAAGGTGTCAGTCAAACGGGCATTTTCTTCCAAGTGGAACTCAAAGGTTTAACAGGCATGGGTGAAAAATTAGACACCTTCCTAGAACAGAATATTTATGGTTATCGGGCGACGCAATAATGACATTTTTGACCAAATTTAAAAAAAATCAGCAGCAGCTTTTACTTTGTGGGGCTCTATTTTTTCCGGCGATAACTTCTGCTGAAATTTTAGATAATATGATTGCCATTGTGGAAGATGACGTCATATTAGAAAACGAGCTTGAAAAAGAAGTGTCTACCATTGAACAGCGTATTGCCGCCAGTAAATCACCGATGCCACCGCTAACTATTCTGCGCACACAAGTCTTAGAACGCATGATTATGGATAAACTGCAACGCCAGTTGGCCGAAAAAGCAGGCATTAACGTCAATGACGATATGCTAACCTCTTCCGCCACGGATATTGCCAGACGCAATAACATGAGTTTAGAGGATTTTCGCGTAGAACTTGACCGTCAAGGCATTAGTTACACGAGTTTTTTAGATAATATGAAAAACGAAATCATTTTGAACGAATTGCGAGGCCGCGAAATTGGCGGACGTATTAAAGTAACTGATCGTGAAGTGGAACATTATCTCGAAACACAAGGGAAAGTGGGCGACGACATGGTGCAATACCATTTGGGTCATATCTTAATTTCACTCCCAGAAGGCGCATCCTCAAGCGCTATTCAAAAAGGACAAAGCAAAGCGGAAGAATTGGTCAAAAAACTGCGTACTGGACAAGATTTTTCACAGGCCGCTATTGCCGAATCCAACGATGGTAATGCCCTCAAAGGTGGTGATTTAGGGTGGCGTACGATGCGTGATATGCCAACGCTGTTTGTGAATGAAGTGGGAAAATTAAAACAAGGTGATATATCCGAACCACTGCGTAGTCCAAGTGGTTTTCATATTATTAAAATGCTTGAAGTCAAAGGCCTTGATAGTACCCATACGACCGTCAAAACCAAAGTTCGCCATATTCTAATTAAAACCAATGAATTAGTAGACGATGCAGAGGCCAGTAAACATTTGCGCGAATTAAAAGAGCGCATCGCAAATGGGGATGATTTCGCCACGCTCGCGCGTGCTCACTCTGACGACAAAGGCTCAGCCATTAAAGGCGGCTCTCTTGATTGGGTAGAAGCGGGTGCGCTAGTCAAACCGTTTGAAGAAGCGATGAGCAAATTAAACATTAATGAGATTAGTGAACCAGTGCAAACCCAATTTGGTTGGCATCTTATTCAAGTGCTTGAGAGAGAAAATCTCGATAACAGCGCTGAATTTAAAAAAAACCAAGTACGCGAAGCTATTCGCAAACGTAAAATTGAAGAAGAAACGGAATTGTGGATGCGTAAATTACGTGATGAAGCCTTTGTTGAAATCTTCCAAAATCGATTGTAATACATTGCTTTTATGGTAGAAATTAACTCCTTTGATGTACTCGCGCATCAGCTTCGAACGATTCTTAAACATCGACATCTCGATGGTAAACGCAACGCCGCCTTACTTTTAGCTACTGAACTTGAAATTAGTCCGCTGGATTGCGCTGCGGCATTGCTGTCACTCAAATTTGAAGGTGAAGTTATTACACCGCCTCCACCGAATTTCTCGGCACCACAGTTTGAGCCTATTGAACTCCCTCCCATCAAAATGCAACGGTATCGCCTAGATGTGGGGAAAAAACAAGGCGTTGAATTAGAAAGCCTTAAAGAGATGTTAGTAGAAGAATCAGGCGTGGATCGCAATAATATTCAAAACATTAGCATCCGCAATGATTATACCTTACTAGAATTACCCGATGAAATGCCGTCGGATATTTTTTTACATTTAAAAAATATTCTTATTAACGATTTTAAACTTAACATCACGCGGTTAAAAGTGCGCAAATCCACACCCAAATCAAATAACAACCGTTTCCGTCGCAGACACGCCTAAATTATGCCTAGCATTGAATATATTAATAAACCCGAGCAACTTCATGGGTTATGCCAACGCATTGAACATGCCCCTTGGATTGCTGTAGATACCGAATTTTTGCGTGAAAAAACGTATTACCCCAAATTCTGTTTATTGCAAATGGCAACACCTGACTGGGTAGCATGCGTTGATCCTATCGCCCTTTCTGATTTAACGGTTTTATTTGATGCAATTTACAACCCTAATGTTATTAAAGTATTTCATTCCTGCCGTCAAGATTTAGAAATTTTTTATCAAATTACAGGTAAATTACCCTCGCCTATTTTTGATACGCAAATTGCCGCTCCACTTCTTGGCTTTCAAGATAATCCCGGTTATGCCCTGCTAGTATCGAGTTTTTTAAATATTAATTTGAATAAAGCCCATACCCGAGCTGATTGGAGCTTTCGTCCGCTTAGTCAAGATGAAATTCAATACGCCGCTGATGATGTGATTTATTTGTGTACTATTTATCAGCAAATGGTGGAACAGTTAACGAAATTAGGCCGGATTGATTGGTTGCGTGACGATTTTGCCGCACTTGAGAAAGCAGAACTCTATGAAACAGATCCCAAAAATGCTTGGCTAAAAATCAAAGGCAAAAATAAATTAACAAGCAAACAACTCTCTATTGTGCAAACCTTGGCGCACTGGCGTGAACACACCGCTCAAACGGAAAACCGCCCTAAATCGTGGTTACTGCGTGATGATTTATTGTTTGATATAGCAAAACTACAACCCGACTCCATTTCTGCCTTATCCAAAGTACGCGGCATCAATGAGCGAATTGTGAATTATTATGGAAAAGAATTGTGCGCCTTAATTAAAGACGCACAAAAAAATGCCGCTCAAGCATTGCCCGTCCAAATAAAGAAATTAAACAATAAAGATCAACAGCATGAAGCTATTATTGATATTTTATTTGCACTTGTGCGTATTCGCGCGGAAGAAAATTTGCTCAACCCTAGTATTTTAGCTAGTCGCCACGATTTAGAAGCACTACTTGCTGGTGATGATGCTGAATGTCCTTTACTTCATGGTTGGCGTTTCACCATGGTGGGCAACGAATTGCAGCAATTACTGCGTGGTGAATTACAGTTAAAAATTGAAAATGATAGCGTGCGTTTTATTGCGTAATCTAAATTTCAGCCAATTCAGCATAAGCGACCTGAGTTGTCTCAATAGGTTATTTAACTAGCTGAGCAAAATGATTAAAGTGTCATCAAGAAGTAACGTTGATCAATAAAATATTTGCTTTAGTCCATCAAATTAGGATTTGTTAGCTATAAAAAAACCTCGCTGACGGATCAAAGATCAGCGAGGCTCCCCAAGCTTAGGTAAGCTAATTACTTATTTTTACCAATCTAACTGAATACGTGTTTCGATAACATCCAAATCAGCGTTGTTGAATGCTTTAGCAGCTGTACTTCCTGCAACGTTAGTATTGA
>JBDLQG010000024.1:0-16944 GCA_039800705.1 Pseudomonadota bacterium | reverse complement strand
CATTGAGTTCTGTGAAGGCTTGCTCTAGGCGAGCAATCATTTCAAGTTGACCTGCGCGTTGCCAGACACGTGGATCATAGTATTTTTTATTGGGTTTATCTTCGCCATCGGGATTTCCGATTTGACCTTGCAAATACCCTTCATTATTTTTGTAATAATCCATAACCCCTTTCCATGTTGCCCACTGCGTGTCGGTATCAATATTCATTTTGATGACGCCATAGCTGATGGCTTCTTCAATTTCAGCAGCCGATGAGCCTGATCCACCGTGAAAAACAAAATCTAACGCATTTTTAGGTAGCGCAAATTTTTCAGATACAAATGATTGTGAGTCGCGCAAAATAGTTGGAGTTAGTTTTACATTGCCGGGTTTGTATACACCGTGAACATTACCAAAAGACGCCGCAATGGTGAAACGAGGACTGATTTTGATTAAATGTTCATACGCATACGCCACATCTTGAGGTTGTGTGTAGAGTGACGATTGATCAAGATGGCTATTATCGACGCCATCTTCTTCACCGCCCGTGCAACCGAGCTCAATTTCGAGCGTCATACCTATTTTGCTCATGCGCTCTAAATAGTGGGCGCAAATATCGATGTTTTCATGCAGCGGTTCTTCAGATAAATCGAGCATGTGTGAGCTAAATAGGGGCTCACCAGTTGCCGCAAAGTGTTTTTCACCCGCATCAAGCAAGCCATCAATCCACGGCAATAATTTTTTCGCTGCATGATCCGTATGCAAAATAACAGGAATTCCGTAATGTTTGGCTACGGCATGAACGTGTTGTGCGCCTGAAATAGCGCCTAAAATTGCCCCTTCTTGACCGCTGAGTTTTAAGCCTTTTCCAGCAACAAACTGTGCGCCACCATTGGAAAATTGCACAATAACAGCGGAATTCGCTTTGCTTGCCGCTTCTAATACAGCGTTAATGGAATCGGTATTAATCACGTTCACCGCAGGTAAAGCCATGTGATTTTCTTTACAAAATGCAAAGATTTTTTGCACATTTTCGCCAGTAACAACGCCAGCGGGGATAAGAGCAGATAATTTTTGTGACACGAGATATTCTCCTGAAATTAATAAAGTGATCGCTGTGCATTCTACAACACAATTGCCCTTCATATAAAAAAGCATAAACGTTTGCATCTCACCGCAGACAGTGCCATGATTTGTATTATTTCGCTTAATTTATAGACATTTTTATGAGCAATCAATCTCCCCGTATTTTAGTTGTTGATGATGAACCCGATATTCGCCATTTAGTGAGCGAAATTCTCGAAGACGAAGGCTATCAAGTCAGTCGCGCTGAGAATGCGACCGAAGCTAAGTTACTAAAAAATTCCATGCAACCGCATTTGATTTTGCTTGATATTTGGATGCCTGACACTGATGGTATCACGCTACTTAAAGAGTGGTTGGCTGAAGATAAAATGCTGTGCCCCGTGATTATGATGTCTGGGCATGGCTCGGTTGAGGCAGCCGTTGAAGCAACGCGTTTGGGTGCGTATGACTTTTTGGAAAAACCGCTGTCACTGGCCAAATTATTATTAGTAGTTGGACGGGCACTGGAGCTTGCGCAGCATGAGAAGGGCGGATGGCAGTCTGTGACGATAGATATAGAACCCGTTGGAAAAAGCGCTGTCGTTGCTCGAACGAAAGAGCAATTAAAGCGTTTAGCGCAGCATGATACGCGCGTGTTATTTGTTGGCGAAGCGGGCGTAGGAAAAGAGCTATATGCGCGGTATTTACATAATAACAGTGCACACCGGAGTGGCCCCTTTATCAATGTCGCTGTAGGCAGTATTTCGCCTGAAAACTCGGCGGTTGAATTTTTTGGCAAAGAAGATGGGCATCGCGTCTATCAAGGTCTGCTGGAGCGAGCGAATAAGGGAACGTTATTTTTAGGTGAAATTGGCGATATGGATAAAGAAACGCAATTGCGTTTACTCAGTGCGCTTGAATCACGTTCATTTTTGCGCGTGGGTGGCAGCGAAGCCGTTAATGTGGATGTGCATATTGCGGCTTCAACGCGAATGGTACTCGATGATGAAGTGCGTTTTGGACGTTTCCGCCATGAACTCTATTATTTACTCAATGAAGTCACGTTAGCCATTTCGCCTTTGCGTGAACACAGCGAAGATATTCCTGCACTGCTGAATTTTTATGTTGATTATTTCGTGACGCATGAAAAGTTAGCGTTTCGTCGTTTTTCGATGGCAGCACAGAATTATTTACGCAATTATGGCTGGCATGGCAATGTGCGTGAGTTAAAAAATGTGGTGCAACGCTTGATGATTTTAGGCGTGGGTGAGGATATTGAACTTGATGAAGTCAAAAATGCGCTTGGCATGATAAGTAGTGATTCAATGACCTTGTCCTCTGTGCCAGAGTTTTTTAATTTGCCGCTGAAAGAGGCAAGAGATCATTTTGAGAAGGCGTATTTAGAGTACCATTTTGAAAAAATTGGCGGTAGTGTGGCGAAGTTATCAGCGGTTGTAGGCATGGAAAGAACCCATTTGTATCGCAAATTACATTCACTTAATATTAAATTATAAGTAATTGGTGCGATCAACGGGTTGTTATCTAGGGTCATCCTAGTCTATAATGGTGGCATAAGAATCGGCTAAGAAAGCTGGTGATTTACTTGAAATTTTAGCTCTCAAATTATTGAGATTTTTTGATAAAAAATAAATACAATGAAAACATTTAGCGCAAAACCCGCAGAAGTAAAACGCGAGTGGTATGTGGTTGATGCAGAAGGCAAAACGTTAGGTCGTCTTGCTTCTGAAATTGCCCTTCGTCTTCGTGGCAAACATAAACCAGAATATACACCACACGTTGATACTGGTGATTACATCATCGTTGTCAATGCTGAAAAAATTGGTGTCACTGGTAATAAAGAAAAAGACAAACTTTACCAACATCACACAGGTTACATTGGTAACTTGAAAACGGTATCACTTGGTAAATTAAGAAAAACTTTCCCAGATCGTATTTTGACGACTGCTGTGAAAGGTATGTTACCTAACAACCCATTGGGTCGCGCTATGTTCAAAAAGTTGAAAGTGTATGCAGGTGCAGAACACGATCATCAAGCGCAACAACCTAAAGTTTTAGAATTATTAGCGAGTAAATAGAACATGGCTGCAACGCAATATTATGGAACTGGCCGTCGTAAAAGTGCGACAGCGCGAGTTTATGCAACAGTAGGTACTGGCAAAATCATCGTTAACACCAAAACATTAGAAGAATATTTTGGTCGTAAAACAGATCAAATGGTGTCATGCCAACCTTTAGAATGTGTCGATATGATCGGCAAATTCGATTTGAATATCATCGTTAAAGGTAGTGGCCCTTCAGGTCAAGCTGGCGCGATTCGTCACGGCTTAACCCGTGCATTAATGGAATATGATGAAACGTTGCGTCCTGCATTAAGAAAAGCAGGTTTTGTAACGCGTGATTCACGTGAAGTTGAACGTAAAAAAATCGGCTTACACAAAGCGAGAAAACGTCCACAATACTCAAAACGTTAATCCTTTCTGGCTTATATGTGGGTTTTTTAATCTGCATATCGGCAAAAAAAAGGGGCTGCATTTTAAAATGTAGCCCTTTTTTTATGGTTCAATTTACAAAATCGAGGTTTTTATGACGATTTCTATTGTCGTTCCCGTACATAATGAAGCGGAAAATATACAGCCTTTGCTTGATGAAATCGTGGTTGCATTGGCGGATTTTCATGCTTACGAAATTATCTATATCAATGACGGCAGTTCGGATGCAACCGCGCAAGCGTTAGCGGAGGCACAAAAAAAGCTGCCACAATTACGCGTTTTTGAGCATCAGCAAAGTTGTGGACAAAGCGCGGCTGTTTACACAGGCATTAAAGCAGCGACATACCCGTTTATTGTGACGCTCGATGGAGATGGTCAAAACAATCCGGCGGACATTCCTGCGCTTTTTGAGCATCTCAAGGAGCAACGTGACGTTAATCCTAAATTGGCCATGATTGCAGGTTGGCGCAATCAAAGACACGACTCGCAGTGGCGCTTATTTTCATCAAAATTCGCTAACGGTATACGCTCTCGATTATTGGGCGATGCAACGCCCGATACGGGTTGTGGTTTAAAAGTGTTTGTGCGTGAAGCGGCACTGCAACTGCCTTTTTTTGATCATTATCATCGTTTTCTGCCTGCGTTGATGCTGCGCAGTGGTTACCACGTTATTTCACTTCCTGTGTCGCATCGTGCGCGTGAGCGTGGGGTGTCGAATTATGGAACACTGGACCGTCTATGGGTAGGCATCAGTGATACGCTTGGCGTAATGTGGCTTAAAACACGTATGAAACTCACAGAGGTGCGCGAAATTGAACATTGAAATCACTCAAGAAATGATTTGGCTTGGCGTGGGCTTTTTAGGCCAAGCATTATTTTCAGCGCGATTTATTGTGCAGTGGATTAAAAGCGAAAAAGAAAAAAAAAGCGTTTTCCCTGTTGCTTTTTGGTATTTTAGTATCAGCGGTGGTGTCACGCTCCTAGCTTATGCTATTTACCGTCAAGATCCCGTGTTTATTCTGGGGCAGGCAAGTGGGTTATTGATTTATTTTCGCAATCTTTATTTTGTTTTTAACGAAAAACGCAACGATTCTGTAGAGTAATTTCACATGATTCACGTTGTCATTTTATGGTGTTTGCTCATTGCCGTTAATTTAGCGATTCGCCCCCTCATGCCTATTGATGAAACGCGTTATGTGAGTGTTGCATGGGAGATGTGGACGCGTGGAGATTTTTTCGTTCCTTATTTGAACGGTGAAACATATAGTCATAAACCCCCATTATTGTTTTGGCTAATGCAGTTAAGTTGGTCAATTTTTGGGGTGAATGAATGGACCGCACGGTTAATTTCCCCTTTATTTGCATTAGGTTCAACGCTGCTTTCGGGCAACGTAGCGCAAAAATTATGGCCACAGCGCCCTAGTGTTGCTACGCACACGCCTTTTATTCTGCTTGGTTTTTCGTTTTGGTTGATTTATAGCACGCTGACAATGTTTGATATGCTGCTGGCATTTTTTGTGTTGCTTGCTATCTACAGTATGATATCCCTCGCTCAGATGCCAACGTGGCGCAGCCTTTTTTTGCTTGGCGTGGCAATCGGTGGTGGCGTGTTAAGTAAAGGCCCTGTGGTTTTATTGCAAATACTACCAGTTGCAATGCTCGCGCCGTGGTGGCTGAAAAATAAACCGGATACATTTTATTGGCGCTTGTGGTATGTAAAATTACTGGTGGCTATAGTTATTGGTGCAGTTATTGCGTTAGCGTGGGCGATTCCTGCAGGTATTAGCGGTGGAGAAGATTATCGCAATGCCATTTTCCTAGGGCAAACCAGCGGACGTTTAGTGGAGTCCTTTGCACACAAATTGCCATTCTGGTGGTATTTGGTGCGTTTACCACTTCTACTTTTGCCATGGCTTTTATTTAAACCCTTTTGGCAAGGTGTTCGCCAATTATCATTCAATGATTATGGCGTGCGTTTTTGCATCGCTTGGATAGTACCTGTATTTATTGCTTTTTCATTGGTAAGCGGCAAACGTATTCATTATTTATTGCCACTTATGCCTGCGTTAGCGTTGCTTTTAGCGCGAGTCGCGGATGAAATACATGATGTCGCCTTATGGAAGCGGGCATTTTTAAACGTGTGGGGCGGAATTTGCATCGTTTTGTTTCTCGCAGCAAGTGTTATGTTAGTCAATACACAAACCCATTGGTTCAATATCGAATTTAACGCACTTTGGTTGATGGGACTGGCTGTCCTTATTTGTATTGGTTTAGTATTACTTAACGTCAATAATATTAAACGCATTATGCTAACGAGCTGCTTAATATCGATTGCAATTCCAAGCACATTGGCGATGACGTATTTGGAAATTAACGCACCACGTTTTGATACACAGCCGATTGCACAGACTATCGCGCAACTGCGTCAAGAAAATAAAAATGTGGCATTTTATACGGGCAAATATCACGATCAATTTCAATTTACGGGTAGGCTAATTCAACCATTGACCTTGTTGCGTTCGCCAGATGCCTTGAAAAATTGGATTGAACAAAATCAAGACGGTTCTGTTCTGGTTGATAGTGAAAAATTACCTGCATCCGTTTTAATTTATTCGCACAGTTATCGCGCGGGACAATTAGGCTTTATTGCGAGTCAAACGCTCATTGAACAACCTGATTTGATTCAACTATTACCGCGTTAAACGAAATGTCACAAAAAAAGGCGCAGAACTTATGGGTTCTGCGCCTTTTTTATTTGGCTTCTAAAGCGTAATTAAGCATTACAATTTATCAGCATGACCTGCTAAATATTCAGCAACACCTGCTGGATTTGCATTCATGCCTGCATCGCCTTTTTTCCAGCCAGCTGGGCAAACTTCACCGTGTTCTTCGTGGAACTGAAGTGCGTCAACAAGACGAATTAATTCATCAATGTTACGACCTAATGGTAAATCGTTCACAATTTGTGCACGTACTTTACCAGTGGTGTCAATTAAGAATGCGCCACGATACGCAATACCTTGGTCTTCAACAGCGACGTCATAATCATTTACGATTGAGTGGCTTAAATCCGCTGCCATCGTATATTTCACATGACCAATACCACCTTGGTTAACGGGGGTGTTGCGCCATGCGTTGTGTGTGAAATGTGAATCAATAGAAACCGCTACGACTTCAACATTGCGTTTGGTGAATTCATCCATACGGTGATCTAAAGCAATTAACTCACTTGGGCAAACGAAAGTGAAATCTAATGGGTAGAAAAATACGATTGCATATTTTCCTTGTGTTGCTTGAGAAAATGAAAAGGCATCAACGATTTCGCCACTGCCTAAAACGGCTGGTACTGTAAAATCGGGTGCTTGTTTACCAACTAAAACGCTCATATATGACTCCAGTTATTGAATGAATAAAATAAAACCCAACAGTATGTAAAACTTAAGATCTAATTTTACACTAAATTAGTCTGAAATTGTCTACGGAACAAAAGAGTACGGACACATTCGGCTTTAAAAATGCGTCCGTTTGATACTTAATTAACTGTTTTACCAGTTGTTTCTGGTAATGAAGGCATTTTTTGTTTTGGGAATTCACCGGTTAATGCACTTAAAAAGGCGACAATATCCGCCACATCATTTTTCGCTAAGTCTTTACCCAATTGCACTTTTGCCATAATTTGCACGGCTTCATCTAATGTTTGAACAGAGCCGTTATGTAAATAAGGAGCGGTAATCGCTACATTGCGAAGGGTTGGCACTTTCCAGAAATGTTCGTCTTCAGATTTTTTAGAGACTTCAGCAACACCTTTGTCTTTGCTGAAATGGTATTTTGCTTCTAAGTAACCGTCGGGAATCATTGGGAATTTTTGGAACATACCTGCACCATTAAATGCCGCGCCACTGTGGCAACTTGTACAACCTAATTCCGCCACTTTATCCATGCCGCGAATTTGTTGCGCAGATAATGCAGATTTGTCGCCACTAACAAATTTATCGTAAGGGCTATTTGGTGTGATTAACGTGCGTTCATAGGCTGCAATAGCTTTGGTTGCGTGGTCTTTTGAAATCGCATTCTCACCGGGGAACGCTTGTTTGAATGCGGCTTGATAACCTTCTATGCCTTTTAAGCGTACAACGACGTCATCCCAGCTTTTCATGCCCATTTCAATAGCATTGGTGACAGGCCCCGCAGCTTGCTCTTCTAGGCTTGCTGCGCGACCATCCCAGAATTGCACTTTATTAAATGCTGAGTTCCATACGGTTGGTGCACTGCGTCCACCAGTTTGACCATTAACGCCCATTGAATTAGGGCGATTATCTTCACCACCGAGCATGGTATTATGGCAAGATGCACAAGATACGGTACCTGTTGAAGACAGGCGTGGGTCATGGTAGAGCATTTGACCTAACGAAATTTTTTCTGGTGTGCTTGGATTGTCCGAGGGTTCTGGTGCTTGCGTTGGTAGAGTGTCCCACGCATTCGCAGCTGATATTGAACTCATTAACGCAACAGCTGTGACTAATGAACGAAGTGTAAACATGTAAATTCTCCTAATATAATTTTTATTTTTTATAAAAACACACAAACGATTTTGAGAAAAAATTCTCAATTTAAGTTCAAGGTAAACTTTAACACACCGACCGTTTCAATTAAACGGTTGACGTGTAATTTCTGGTTACTTTTATTTATTATTCTTCGAACAATCACGTTTAAAAAACAAGAGGATAGTATCGATTTGCGGCACATTATGTTTGATGTTTGCTAACTTTTCATTGATATTTTCAATCAATTCGCTTTCAAAACTTAGCGCAAAGGGAATAATTAATTCAATTTCAATTTTATGCTCTAAATAATGTATGCGAAAATCTTCCAGATACGGCAAGAGTTCAGGCAGATTTTCAGTCAGTAAGTCTTGAACATTCGCTCGTGTGAGCGGTTTGATATGACTCTCTAATGCTTCATCATTTTCAGGATCAACATGCACAAGCACTTCCATCACATCATCAAAACGGGCAATGAGTTCATCGCGCACCATATCACCAATGCGATGACCTTCAGACACACTAATGCGTGGATCGACGATAATATGCGCGTCAATTAACGCATCCTCGCCCATGTAGCGTGTCCGCAGCAAATGAATATCTTCAACACCATCAATATCGTAAATAACCGTGCGAATCTCAGTAACGAGTTTATCGGGTAAAGCCGTATCGACTAATTCTTTAATGCCTTCAATGACAAGATTCAAACCAATCTTGATAACCAGTAATGCAACAACAATGGCAGCGATAGCATCCGCTAAAGGATAGCCCAACATGACGGCACCAATGCCAATCATAACGACAATGGATGAAAATGCGTCACTGCGTTGATGCCACGCATTTGCAAGCAGAAGTTTTGAGCGTGTGATTTTGGCAATGCGTTTGGTGTAATGATAAAGCCATTCATTGAGTAATATCGATACAGCGGTAATGGCTAAGCTCAGTTCGTTTGGAACGGGTAGATTTTCTGGATTTGACATGCGCTCATAAACAGACCATCCAATGCCCGCGCCAATAACAATTAAACTTCCCCCTAAAATAACAGCCGCAATCGTTTCAAAACGACGATGGCCATAGGGGTGATCTTTGTCAGCTTCTCGACTACCGAGTCGTACTGCGGTAATGACAAGCGCATCACTCATTAAATCCGAAAGAGAATGAATGCCATCTGCAATCAGCGCAGCAGATTGACCTAAAATACCGAATGTAATTTTAATGAGCGTTTGCAGAATATTCACGCACGCGCCCACATAACTTGCCCGACGTTTCAATTTCGCTAAATCGGGCGGTAGATTTTCGACTTCTTTTTCGTGTTTGTGTGAATGACTGTGTTGATGTTTGCCGTGAAGGTGCAATTTTCCCATGCTTATTCTCCTACTTGTAGAACAATGTGGTAGTCGTATTCATTCGTAAAGGTTTCAAGAATAGCATGTCCATTGATGCGGCACCACGCAGGGATATCTTGCAAAATACCCGCATCCGTACCGATAACTTCTAAAATATCACCGGTCGTTAATTTTTTAACCGCCTCTTGGGTGCGAATGACGGGTAGCGGACAGAGTAGACGACGGGCATTTAAAATATGCTTTTCTTGCATGGTCTAGCCTGCACGTTTTGCGTAAAAATCTTTTGCAAAATGCTCAAATTGATTGTTTTCAATAGCGGTGCGTATATTTGCCATTAAATCTAAATAATAATATAAATTATGAATGGTGTTTAAACGTGAACCGAGCATTTCTTGGCATTTATCCAAATGGCGCAAATAAGCGCGTGAATAATGTTGACAAGTATAACAGCCACAGTTTTCATCGATGGGTTTTGTGTCAAATTCATATTTTGCATTACGAATTTTCACCACGCCAAACGTGGTAAATAGATGCCCATTTCGGGCGTTGCGTGTTGGCATGACGCAATCGAACATATCAATGCCGCGTCGAACTGCCTCAACTAAATCTTCAGGAGTGCCAACACCCATGAGATAGCGAGGTTTATCTGAAGGCATTTTTTGATGAATACCGTCGAGTGTTGCCATCATTTCATCTTTAGGCTCACCAACAGAGAGGCCGCCAATGGCGTAACCGTCAAAGCCAATTTCTTGCAGGCCGGCAATAGATTCTTCACGCAAATGTTCGTACATGCCGCCTTGTACAATACCAAAAAGCGCAGAGGGATTGTCTCCATGTGCTTCTTTACTGCGTTTTGCCCAACGTAGCGAAAGGCGCATGGAATCGGCCGCTTCTTGAACAGTGGCAGGGTAGGGGGTGCATTCGTCAAAAATCATGACAATATCTGAGCCAAGTTCGCGTTGAACTTGCATGGACTCTTCTGGGCCCATAAAAATTTTACTGCCGTTAATAGGCGATTTAAACGTGACACCTTGTTCAGTAATTTTGCGTAATTTCCCCAAGCTAAAGACTTGAAAGCCACCTGAATCTGTTAATATAGGTTTATCCCATTGCATGAAGTCGTGCAAATCACCATGGGCTTGAATGACTTTTGTCGTGGGGCGTAGCATTAGGTGAAACGTGTTCCCTAAAATAATTTGTGCGCCAATACCACGCAAATCGTCGGGGGTGAGCGATTTCACTGCGCCATAAGTGCCAACAGGCATAAAAATAGGCGTTTCTATGACGCCACGAGCAAAGGTTAAACGGCCGCGTCGTGCATAGCCATCTGTTGACAATAATTGAAAATCCATAACACTTCTGTAAAGTAAAAAGTGTGAATTATCGAGTCTTTTCACAGGAATGTACACGGCAAAAAAAAACACCGTAAAATAGCGCGTAGCAACTTTACTTTTTTATTTTAATTTTTTAGGAAATTTATCATGGCAACTATTTTGATTACCGGTGCAAATCGTGGATTAGGGTTGGATTTTTGCAGACAATATGCGCAGGATAATTGGCAAGTCATCGCGTGTTGTCGTCAACCACAACATGCCTCCGAACTAAATCAACTTGCAGCAACGTATTCCAATGTGTCTGTTTTTGCACTGGATATGGAAGATTTTTCGCAAATTGAGCAACTTGCGTCGCAATTAGGCGATATTTCCATTGACGTTCTACTCAATAATGCAGGTGTCTATGGTGATGACGCTGCTCACCGATTTGGCAATTTGGACTATCAAATGTGGCAGCACACTTTAGCAACAAATGTCTTTGCGCCAGTTAAAATGACGGAAGTATTTTTACCGCATGTGGCGCGTAGTGAGCAAAAAAAGGTTATTGCTATGAGCAGTTTAATGGGGAGTGTTGCGGATAATACGAGTGGGGGAAGCATTTTATATCGCTCAAGTAAATCGGCACTGAATGCGGCCATGAAATCAATTGCTATCGAACTTAAAGCAAAGAATATTGCCGTGTTAATTTTACATCCAGGTTGGGTGAAAACGGATATGGGTGGCTCAAACGCACCAATGGATATTCCGCAAAGCGTTTCACAAATGCGTGAAACAATTGCCCATTTTACGCTTGCACAAACAGGTGAATTTTTGCGTTATGACGGTAAAGAGTTGCCTTGGTAAGGATTATTAATAGGCTTGAATAGATATTGCTGCGTTATATCAATGGATAGAAAATCAAAATGCAGCTTTATTTAATTTACTGATGATGAAAAATTGAGTTAACAAGCAGGTGGCTGTGATACTTTTTTGATGAAGTTTGTTGAGTTTAAAACCGAAACAAAAGAATTTTTAAGTCATGAGGAGATATTGCGAGAAGTTGTAATGATGGCGATGGACTAGGGATTCGAACCCCAGGAACCTTTCGGTTCAACGGTTTTCAAGACCGTCGCTTTCGACCACTCAGCCAGTCCACCTAAACATTACCCAGACAGTATAACGCCAATAATTATTTTTGCAACAAAAAAGTGAAATGTCATACACAAAACGTTAGGGGATTTTAGTATAAATCCACGGGATCAACGTCAATTGACCACCGTACTTTTTGACGAGGATTAAGTCCGCCAATGTGCGGAACGAGTTGACGTAGCAAGTGATGGAGTCCATTTCTATTATCATGTTGCAACAATAACTGATAGCGATATTGTCCAGCACGTCTTGCCATTGGTGCGGGAATTGGGCCTAAAATTTGAACTTTAAATTCATTGAGGGTTTGCGCAAGATCGGCAACAGATTGTAGGAAGTTGACTGGCAATGTTTCATTTTCGCTGTGAGCGCGAAGTAAGGCTTGATAACTAAAAGGCGGAAGTTTTGCCATTTCACGCTCTTGTAGCGCAAGGGCTGCAAATTGACTATAGCCGTCGCGTAGCAGTTCAACCAAAAGGGGATGCGCAGGTTGACGCGTTTGGAGCATAACTTTACCTTGCTTTTGTTCGCGTCCAGCGCGTCCAGAAACTTGTACAATGAGCTGGGCTAATTTTTCGCCAGAATGAAAATCCGTGCTAAATAATCCACTATCCACATCTAAAATTGCCACTAACGTCACATTTGGGAAATGATGTCCTTTGGCGAGTAATTGCGTACCTAAAATAATGTGCGCTTCACCTGCATGAATTTGCGCTAAATACGCTTCAAGCGAGCCTTTATGCGAGGTAGAGTCTCGATCTAAACGAATAACGGTTTTATCCGCAAATAGCCGCCCTAAAACCGATTCAATACGCTCAGTTCCCAGTCCAACAGAAACCAAATTGTGCGCCTGACAGACAGGGCAGGTATTAATTAAACGATGCTCTGTTCCGCAATGATGGCAGCGCAGGAGCGATTTATGACGATGAATCACTAAATTAGCATCACAATGCACACAACGCGCAACCCAACCACATTCATTGCACATCAGTGTTGGCGCAAAACCACGGCGATTTAAAAATAACAACACTTGTTCATTTCGCGCCAATGTTAAGTGCATTTCATTAAGTAAAATGGGCGATAAACCTTCTTGCAGTTTTTGTTGGCGAATATCAATAATCTCAACCACTGGTGGCAGAGCACTACCGGCTCGTTCAGGCAAGGGCAGGTGATGATAACGGGCTTGCTTGACGTTGTATAAACTTTCAAGTGAAGGCGTTGCTGAGCCTAGTAACACAGGAATGTGCGCAAATTTTCCACGCATAATGGCCACATCTCGCGCCGAAAAACGAAAGCCTTCTTGTTGCTTAAATGAGCTGTCATGTTCTTCATCGAGAATAATTAAGCCTAAACGCGGCATAGGCGTAAAAAGTGCTGAGCGTGTGCCCAATAATAAGAGACATTCCCCGCTTTGCATCAGTAGCCACGCATTTTTGCGCTGTGTATCGGTGAGCTTGGAATGAGAAATAGCAATGAAGGTATTAAAGCGTGCTTCAAATCGTTCTTGAAGTTGGGGTGTTAACGTGATTTCGGGCACCAGAACAAGCACTTGCTGATTTTTATCCAAGACAGTTTGAATAAGCTGCATGTAAACTTCTGTTTTTCCGCTGCCGGTGACACCGTCAAGTAAAAAAACGCCAAATTGCCCTAGTGTATCGGTTACTTTATCAACAGCGTGTTGTTGAGCAGAATTACAGATAATAGGACGACTAATTTGCTCTTCTTGGCGTGTAGCGGGCATTTTTTTGATGACAGCCTCTTTGCCTTGTCGCAATGCAACAGGGAAGGCTGCGCTCATTACCTCCCCAATAGGATGATGGTAATAACGACTTACCCAATGCAATAGTTGCAAATCCAGTTCACTAACTAATGGCTTGTTGTCGATAATACGCAGAATGGGTTTTAATTTTTCGAGCGGGTAATGACTTTCAACACTTGTCGCCATTAAAAAGGCGATTTTTGTGCGTTTGCCAAACGGAACTTCAAGGCGAATACCCGCCGTTAGTGACTCTAAATCGTCATCCTCAGCGGCGAGATAATCAAAAACGTCAAAAAAAGGAACAGATGGAATAGCGACATGACAAATACGCGCTTTAGTCATGATTCCAAATTTGTAGAACACTTAATGTCGCCAGCATGAGAAAAGCCAATAATGTCCACGCGGGCATGCTAAGTCCAAGCATTGTCCAGTCTACTTTTGCGCAATCACCCGTGCCCGATAACATTAATTTGACTGTATCAAGTAGCGGAAAATTATTAAGTACATAATCGAGTGAAGGACCACATTCGGGTACTTTATCAGGTGGAAGGTGTTGAATCCATAAGTGACGAATCGAAATTGAAGCACCCGCAAGTGCGGTGAATGCGCCTAAAATAGAATAAATAACGACTTTACGATGTGAATGATGTGTCATTCCACCAACCGCAAAAACAAGCCCCGTTGAAAAAATCGCAACGCGCTGTGAAATGCAAAGTGGACACGGTTCAAGGCCTTCTTGAAATTGAAAATAAGCCCCCATGCTCAGCAAAAAAACACAACCTAAACTCCCTAGTAAAAACCAAATTCTGGGTGTCAGTTTTAAACTTCTTAGATTCACCGCCATGATATATAAAGCCTCATTTAACTAAAAATAATTACACAATATTACGTTGTATTAATTGTGTGACAAAATCTTCTATTTCATAAATACGGCGTTTTTCGACAATAGTACGCAATACTTCATTTTTTCTTTCGTCATTTAGCGGTTCAATTAATTCCAGAATTTGCTCAACCTTGGATAAATCGATGCTATTTGCGCTATGTTTGAGCATTTCCCCTTTTCCCGTCAAAAGCCATTCGATATTGATATCATCAAACGCATTCGCAATGCCGGCAATGAGTTCACTAGAGGGGCGATTTTTTCCACTTTCAACTTCAGAGAGGGTGCTACGCGCAATACCTGTTTTTTCAGAAAAAACTTTTTGGTTTAATAATTTTGATTTTCTAACGAGCGTTATTCTATCATTTATTTTATTTACTATTGTCGTCATGTCGAATTTAATTGTTTAACTAATCGTATTTACGAAATAAATTAACTTTAATCGTATGTTTTATAAGACTATTTTATCAATTAACACACAAACCACCTAAGCCTCAATTTAAAAAAAATTATCTCAGCGCATAATCTATATCGACTTGTTTGATTTCATAAGGCGTTATTGTATTTTCGATGATGTGCGTTGAGGGAATATCACACGCTACGCGCAAATAATTGGGTGTGTAACCAAACACGCGCACATGATTTTCATCAATGATTTCGCGTTGACCTTCCCAAAGCACCTCAAATTTTTCATTCATATTTTGCGTATAAAAATTCTGCTTCATTTTCTTTGCTAAGGCGTGCAGCGTTTCACTACGTTGCTTTTTGATGTCATGTGGGATGGGATTGGGCAATGTTGCCGCTTTTGTGCCCTCGCGTGGTGAATAGGTGAAAATATGAATATGGCCAAATGTACAAGCCTCGATAAATGCCATGCTTTCTTGCCATTCTTCCTCTGTTTCGTCAGGAAACCCGACGATAATATCAGTAGTAATATTAAAATGTGGAATCTGCGCTCTTAAGCGAGCCACAATCAGCGCATATTCTTCTGTTTTGCAGCGACGCGCCATGCGGCGAAGCACCGTGTTCGATCCACTTTGCAAGGGCAGATGTAAATGAGGCATTAAACGTGGATTGTTGAACAATTCAAAAAAATCGTCGGTGAGTTCCCATGGCTCAAGCGAGCCTAAACGTAAACGGGCAATCTGTGTTTGATTTAAAATAGCGCGAATGAGTGACACAATGTTTTCACCATTATCACTCCCGTATCCTCCTAAATGGACGCCAGTTAAAATCACTTCGTTAATGCCTTGTGCATGAAGTGTATTGATTTCGGTAATAATCTCATCTAACGCGCGACTGACCTCTTCGCCTCGCGCAACGGTCACAATGCAAAAAGTACAGCGATAGCGGCAGCCATCTTGGACTTTCACAAACGCGCGTTGACGACCTCGCGTGAAAAGCGCAATTTCTGACGGTTCTGTTGCCATTTCAGGCATGCTATCAAAGGTCAGCTCTTGCAACGCTCTGTCCACTAATTGCGCTTTATCTTTGTTGCTGACCACTAAATCAACACCTAGTAATGCTTGGGCTTCTTGTTGATTCAATGTCGCATAGCATCCGCTGACGACGAGTTTTGCTTGCGGATTTTCACGATGAATGCGTCGAATGAGTTGGCGTGACTTACGCGCAGCATCTTGCGTGACTGCGCAGGAATTAATGACTACCAGTTGTGCCATGGAAATTTTTTGAGTAATACTGTGACCTTGCGCTTGAAAAGCGTGCGCCCATGTTTCAAGTTCAGCTTCGTTTAGGCGGCAACCTAAGGTTTTTAAATGAATTTGCATGATAACTAACAATTTTAGAATAAGAAAAAAGTGCCGAATAAATGGCAACCTATTACCCTAAGTTTACCAGAAAGCATGTAGCGTTGCGTGCCTAAGTGATCAGCAATCGAGTACAATACGCCACTTTCTACTTTTCACTCAAACCGGATGCGTGTATGCAAAATTTACGGGATTTTTTTCAAGATTCGTCGAGCTTATATGGCAGCAATGCGAGCTTTATTGAAGAACTCTACGAGATTTTTTTGGAAAATCCCGACGCAGTTGAGCCAAGTTGGCGCAAGCAGTTCGCGCAAATGCACGCACAAGCCAATTACGAAATTGCACACAGTCCTATTATTGAGCGATTCGCGCAGCTTGCGCAAAAATCGCAAGGTCGGCTTGCTAAACTGCAAGTTTTTACGCAAGAAAGCGTACAAAAACAATCAGCTGTTGCGCGGTTAATCAATCATTATCGTGTTCGCGCTCATCAAATTGCACGCAATAACCCACTGGGAAGAAATACGACAGCGCCGCTGGATTTAGATCCGCATTATTATGGCTTATCGGTGCTTGATATGGATACCCTATTTGATACAGGGATGCTACACAGCCGAAACCCCCTGCCACTGCATGACATT
>JBDLQG010000023.1:0-17361 GCA_039800705.1 Pseudomonadota bacterium | reverse complement strand
GGCGGTTGCCGCGCCAGCACCAAATCCAATATAATTTGCCATAGGTGCTGGATACAATTGAACAATGAAATCTGTACCCTGTAACGATGATGCTAGACCATCAAATATTATTTTATTGACGTTAACAAAGTTAAATGCTTTTTTTTGTGGTTCAGTAATAACAGGTAGTGTGCCGGATACCTTCAATGTAATATGACGACTGTTTATCGTTAAATCTATTGCGGTCGTTTTATTATTCTCCCAAATTTGTTGAAAAGCTTGGGCGTCTTCATTGGAAATGTACGGTGCGTCATTATCTAAAACAATATGCAAAACTGGCATTCTTCCTGCCATGAGTACAGGAACCCACTGATAATCACGCATATCGGTTGTATGTAAACTAATTTCATTGGTGACTTGAAGATGAAGCTTAGGACTAGTTAATAACTGGATACTGATGTTGTCTAACGCTTTGATATCCATTTTTCCAGCTGCATCAGATACATTGATGCTGGCGATAGTGTCGTTATTGATCAGTTTGGCGCGATTTTCCCAAATATTAGCGAGCGTATCGGTTACGATGAGTTTTTCACCGCTATTTAGTGCATCCAAACTCAAATCTGAAGCGGAGGTATGATGTAAATACTGATTTGTTTTATTTGTATCTTGATAAGTGATTTTTAAATTAGCCGGTGAAACATGATCAAATGTGAGGGTAGTTGATACGCCGTCTTTGATTATGATGACATCCGTTCCGCCTTTGGCGTTGGGTTGTTTATCAATAATCAAATGATCAAATACTGACAAATCAACGTTGATTGTGCCGTTATTTGTCATTATCGCGCTGATATGCCCATCCAAATCGGTCGGTTTGACGGTGAATTTACCTGTATTTTGAATTTGACTGAGATCGAGTTTTGCTAATTCACTGGTTTTGTCTTCTATGACAAACGATTTGAGTGATGAGGTATCTAAATTGTTAAAAATATACTTTTTAACATCGTCAGAAAGCATGTTTGCGCTTAACTTTATCGTTTCATTATTATTTAAAGTAATGCTTAAGCTATTTGTTAATGAATCCGTGAACTGTTTAATATTGGTCAAATCAGTATAAAGTTCATTAAACGAGACGGATTTGATAACGAGGCTATCAAATTTGTTAAAAGACGTGCCCGTCATAATTTCGCTATAAAGCGGCGACATTAAAATACCATCGATCAATAGAATAGAATCAATTACATTCCAATCGGGGTTATCAAAAATGATACTTAGCGGAATTTTCTTTAATGTCGCATCACGTTTTATAATGTTGGAATTGGTGAAACCGGATAAATCGCTTAGTTTTCCCGTTAGATGCATCGTCATTGCGTCCATACTGTTCATGTAAAGCAATTTCACCGCGCCGCCATAAAAAACACTCATTTGAAATCCAATAATATCTAATATAGTGATATTGAGTGCGCCCCCCGTATAAGCTAAAGCGATATTCAATTTTGACGTCGCTAATTGTTTATCCACGATAGCGAGTTCTTTAGTGAAAACGGAAGGTGAATCGGTTTCAAATAGCACATTCGTTTGGCTAGGATTTTGTATTTTTTCAATCACATCTACATTTTGGATATGCCCCGACGCATCTATTTTCAACGGGATTTTAATCGAGCCATTATCTGTGACGGTGATTGACGTTAATTTTTGGCTGTTATTTAAAATACTTTGCCAGTTTTTGGATATGTTGCTCGCGGTGTCATAAATTGAAAATTTATCATTAGCCCCCAGTTTTTTAAAAACAAAAGGGACATTAGACGCTGTAATGATGTTGTTCGTCACGCCTGCTCTGGGTAAATCATAAGCGCTTAACATATTACCTAAATCCAATGGCTGACCGGAACTTTCGATAATATTTTTAAGTTTTCCTGCTTTATTGATTTCAATTAGATCACTTAAATGCGCAATGATATTTTCTTTTGAATCTTGAACGTCAAATGTGCCAATATTGGCTATTGCGTATGACAATGCCTCGTTTGCTAATACATTTTTTGTACTCGGGGTACTGGACGGTGAAACAGTAACAAGGTCAGATAAATGGGGCGTTTGAATGACGACAAATTGAGAAGTGGCGCCTTTTAGCGTCAACGTATGCGTGATTGGATCATTTTGCAGCGAGATAGCGAGTATGACAGTGTTGTCAGTGACTGTTTTCACGACTTTGGTGATTTGAGAGAATGCAGTCAAATCAACATCAATTTCAGTATTATTAGGAACAGTCAACGTGATTTGTTTAGTGTCACTGGTGCCAAGATCTGTTGGCTTAATGGACAGTGCTGCAAAGCCTAGATTATTTGTGGCTAGATTTAACGCGCCTAGACCGTGCCATGTATCTTCAATTGTTAGTCCGTAGCTACCATTGGAGATAGAATTGAGTACCGATTGATAAGTGTTAATATCTTGTACGTTATGGAGCGTAATCGATGGAAACGCGCTATCACTAAGCAACACTTGGGTATTAGTGAAAAATGTTTCAAATTTTTTAATATACGCTAAATTTTGACCAATCACTTCCGCCGAATCGGAAATTTTAGGCATTAGATAATAATAGGGCGTGATTCCTGTTGTTGTAAACGAATCATAAATGCCCGATTGCACCATACTCTTTACCACTGTGGTCGTAATGGGATGAGTGAACCCTGATGCGTCTAATTTGATGGGCTTGCTACTGTTAACATGCTCAAAGACCTTCGAATCGGTAATATTGCCTATTTTTGTGAAATCCCCCGTAAATGTGATATCGCCCGTATTCTGTGATTGAAAATCCGTAATAATGTGATTGTCGATGGCATTTTTGATTGCGGTTAAGCTGCTATCAGACAGTGTTAAGTTATTACCAGTCGCAACGAGATGAACGGGGGCGGTTAAACCGATATTTTTTAAGTTACTCCACATAAGGGATGACGCATCAGGCAGCAAATCATTGCCCGCTTTATTTTCAATGAAAACAGTAAAGCCTGCCGCGTCGTTTGTTAAATTGAATTTTTTAAGTAGCGCAACCGTATTTGCGTTGACGTCATTCATTGAAAACGCGTTATTGTCTACCTTGAACAAATCTGGCACGCTGACGAGTCCGTTATCAGCAACGTCGATATGCGCGATGTTTGGCATAGATTGCAATGCCGTCCAGTGTTTCGATATATTTTCGGCTAAATCACTATAAGTGATGTCAACGCTACGATTAAATGAAATGTTGGCGTTATCGTGTAATCCGATAAGCGAGAGTGTATGTGATTTCCCTTTGTCATCAATAAAAATAACGTCAATACCCTCTTTGGTGATATGCTCGGTCACGTTGTTTTCAATGTTACTTAGCGCACTCAAATCAATGCTGACTTTTGATTTATTGCTGACAATCACGTTTCTGTTGATCGTTAAATCAGTGGGTTTCAGTGTGATTTGAGATAATGTGTTTGAAGATAAGCTCGACAAATCTACATCATTATCCTCTCTTGATAAGGTCACGCAGAGTGTGTGATTTTGTTCAATAGCATTTAACACCGTGAGTGCATCGTTGCTTTTGAGTTGAGTTGCATTAACGTTAAGTGTGTAATCACTTGACGATACAGGGCGCACGGTTAATTTATAAGAGCCTGTGTTCTCACTGAAATAAGCACCAGCAGATAAATAATAAACACCCGATTCCTGTGGGGTGAAAATGACTTCGGCGTTTTTTGAACCATTTGAATCGTCGTTTCGAAAGCCTTCTATTTCGTTGCCATGCTTATCATAAACGCCATAAAAATAAGTATCACCGAGCGTCCCTTTTTCAGAGGGGATATCATCTACGTTAATTTGATAAGACACGCCAGCGTCAAGTGTTATTTTAAACCAATCGGTATCCGAGGAGGTGTCACTTTGACTGATTGCAGCATGAGAAACGTCTAAAACGCCCATTGGTAAAGTGCTGTCTAAATTTCCAGCCAAATCTCCACTGCTATTTTTTTCAAGAGGTAAATGAGAATATGGCGCGGTGATATAAATTTGCATATCCACGCCTGTGCCCTTGAGTAGCACTAAATCGTCAAAATAGGTGGTCAAATTGTCGATTGAATCGGTAATCTGAATGGTAGCTGATTCGGTATTTAATTTGCTTGAAAAAGGGGCGAAACCCGAATGAATTAGATGATGGATTTGCGCGGCATTGGATGTGCTGACATAAACATTGGGATTTTTTAGTGCTGTGAAAAAATCCCAATTAGTTCCTAAATTGACTGTATTTCTAACGTCTGAGGTTGATGACACGACATTGATATCATTGCCATTAAATTGATAATGATTAAATATATTATTGTTTTTAGCTTGTTGAAAAGCAGTTAAATCACTTACCGTGATATGTAAACTGTCATTGTCATCAATAATGTTGAGCTTGTTTTTTAGCTTCAATGCGCCCAATGCGCTCCATAAATCGGCTTTTCCATCTCCATTAGAATCATTAGCGGGAACGCCGCCTAAGGTATTCGCAATATTGAACACCTGATTATCGTTGCTGTAGGTCACTTTTTGCAGCAAAGACACACTATTTGGATTTAATTTCTCAAAATGATCTCGGGTATTGAGCGGATCAAAAAACAAGTCGTTGATATTGATGGATTTTGAATCCGTAATAATTATTTCTTTAATTCTTGAGGGTTGCTCAACCAAGTAAGACCAGTATTTAGAAATATTATTGGCTGTATCTTGAATAATTAAACCCGTGTGGTCATCCACATGAGCAAATGCTTGCCACATGGTATTAACGTCAACATTGAGTGTTAACTCGACGGCATCGACGCCTTTAAAAGCAGATTTTGTCAATTGCGTAAAATCAATATCTTGAATGTGAAGGTCAATGACTTGATTGCCGCGTGTCGTGATTTTTACATCTGCCATGTTATTGTTATTACTGCTCACATTGACATTGGCGATGTCTTTGATATTCGATAAATCAATCGTTAAATGATGCCCACTATTTAAAATGGTTATTGGCGCATTGGAGCTGCTCACTGAATTAGCGATTTTTAGAATCACGTTTGCATTCCAGATTGCAGATAGATCCAAATGTCTTAGCTGATCAAAGGAGTTGTACACCAATAAAGATAAGTCTTTATTTGATTCAAAAAAATGGTTAATTTTTTCAATTAAAGCAGCATTGGTTTTATCAATGACTTGATTGGTTTTGGGATCGATGGTTAACGCATGAATTTCATCGGTGATAATATGCCAGCGAATACTATTGTCATCAGTAGACGTCACAATGACGCTATTGCATTGACCAAGTTGCGCAATGGCATCAATATTTGCATTGATTTTTGTATGGGTATCGGCAATATTGAAAGCGTTATTTAAACTAAATGTGAATTTTACGTCTAAATGATTTTGCCCTACGACGTTTTGATAAAAATAAGAGCTTAAAATACTCGTAATATCGTCAACGTTAAATACATAATCATTTAGCGTGTTTTGAAAATCAATATTAATGATTTTATTTTTATCTGCAGGTGTCGGTACAAGGTTAATGACAGGTGCATCTAAATTATCAATATCTTGCACATCGGATATATTCCAAATTAGATTATTGATTTTACTTGAATCCACTTTCAAGGCGGTCACTGCTGGACCACTTTTTCCAAATTCTGTTTTTTGGTTATACGCATCCTGCATTGATAAAAACGCATGACTAGATATCAACGCATTTTCTTTTAAGATGATATTCAGTGAGTCAATATTGCTATTGGATTTTTTGATTTCACTGAGTGCTGTCCACATATCAGTGGGCAAGCTATCGACATACAGATCAACATGAAAGGGATGATCCGATTGAATCATTTTGAGTAAATTTAAACTGGTTTGATTGATTCCCTCAAACGTTGATCCATGCCCGCTCGATGTTTGATCGGTTTTCACCAAATCCATGATATGTAAATTGACGCCATCTGTAATTTTAATACCTTGCAGTTTGCCAAGTTCGAGCGCTTTTTCAAGTTTTGCCCAATTTTTAATCACGTTTTCAGTGGTATCTTGAATAATGAATTGACTAATTAATGTTTCGGTATCCGCTTTATCAATATCATAAGTGCTTAAATCTGAAATAACGAGTTTGTAGGACCCTGTAATAAATTTGAGTAATCCATGCACTGAATCAGTTTGTTGATCCATTTCAAACTGTGATGATTTCAATTCCAAAATAGGATTTGAAATAGCAGACCCGTCTGCATTTTTAAATTCAATACGACCAAAAGGGGGGTCTAAATTGAGCAGTGTTAACTTATCCCAATACTTTTGAACATTTGCAGGGGTATCACGAATCGTAATGCGATTAGCGATACTTTGGTTGTGAGCAACGTCGATGGGAATCAACGCCCCTTCAATTGCACTAATGAAATCTGTTGCGGGATTCATTGCTAATAATTTGGCTAACGTCGGAGCTACAATCTTATGATCATCGGGCGTAGACGAGGGCGATACTTTTGCTGTATATAATTCAAACGCATTGCCAGCCAAATCCGTCACCGCGCCTTTAGGCGAAAACAAGGTATACGTTTTTTCTGGCGTGAGCGGTGGCGTTGGATGAATGGTTAAGACGTTGCCGTGAATCGATACTTGCGTTTGATCTTTGGCTGAAATGACCATTTGTGTTGTACCATCACTTAGCGTGAAATTACCTTTACCTATTTTAATGGGTTCTTGAAATGTGAGCTCAATATGGTCACTAGCGCTACTGCCTGTATAGTCTATTAGAGTAGGTGCTTGTTTATCACCAGTCGCTTTTGTGCTGAACGTCAAATCAAGCGCTAATGCGGAATTTGCCGCAGGTGCTAAATCGTGAATCGCCCCTGCATCGATATGTATTTTATATTGACTTTTTACGTTCAAATCCACAGCAGGATTGAAGATTAACGTGTTACCCGATATCGTGATTTGCTCATCGGTGATAGGAATTGTGCGGCTGTCGTTTTCGTTAATTAGCGTGATATTTCCAGTGCCGAGTTTGATTTTTTCATCGAATGTAAAACGTAGCGTTGCATTGGATGCGATATTTTTCGCATTAACGATTGGACTGCTTGTTTTAAATTTAGGCGCGATGGTGTCAACGGTATCAAAAGAGAGGGTAGTGGTGTTTTTGATGCCCGCATAGAAGTTGCCACTGGCGTCTTTAATGGCTTTATTGTCAATTTGGATGCTGTAGTGACTATTGGGAAGTAGGTCGTTTAACGGATTGATAAGCAGAGTTTTGCCCGAAATACTGACTTGACTGGACGCATTATCCACGGTGCTAAGTGAAAGGGTGCGTATATCACCTTTTGCGTTACTGATAATGATTTTTCCGTTGCCCGCAAAAATAGGTTCGCTAAAGGTGAATAGCAAATTTTGAGTGACGTCAACAGAAGCCGTGCCTTTTTTGGGTGAGGCATCAGAAAGTGTAGGGGCGGTTTTGTCTTTACTTGTCATATATCAATCTAAAATCCCAGAATAAACATCATGTATTGTCGTTTAGCGTTATTTCCGCATTGATTTGAGCGTTATCCGCATTCTTTTCTTAGCATCGGAGTTAAGAAAAGTTACCTTTTTATTTTGTCCATTAGATGTGCTAATTGCTCTTCATCAACGCAGTGAAATGGACGTTTAGTGGTTGATTTCATTTGTCTCGCCGATGCTATTTTTCAGCTGTTTTGTGTATTGGATTTGTGGAGAATGTCTTTTCTTGGCATAACGCCTGTCGGCTATGCTAGTTTTAAAAAAACAGACTACATTGGTGATTATTATCGATTTTTTGATGAAGATAAGTCGCACAATAAAACGCAGAAAGGTGTTTGCTATCAATATCGCGTTAAATATTGATAGCGTTAGGGGGTATTTACCGCTGAGGAGTCAATTTATTGTTGTTATTAAGATGACCGCAGGGTATCAATACCTAAGTTGGCCAGTGCATCGGCGCGTTCATTACCTGCATTGCCACTGTGACCTTTGACCCATTTCCAATTAATTTTATGGGGTTGAATGGCTAAATCTAGGCGTTTCCATAAATCGTCATTTTTGACGGGTGCTTTGGCTGCGGTTTTCCAGCCGGATTTTTTCCAGTTTGGTAGCCATTTAGTAATACCGTCTAACACGTATTTTGAATCAATATGAAGATCAACATCACACGGTTTTTTGAGAGCTTCAAGCGCAGAAATCGCCGCCATCAATTCCATGCGATTATTGGTGGTTTCCTGTTCACCTCCGTGTAATTCTTTAATCGTCCCTTTGTAGCGCAAAATGGCTCCCCAACCGCCTTTTCCTGGATTGCCACGGCAAGCGCCATCGGTGTAAATAATCACTCTATCAGTCATGGCGATTTGCCGTTGCGCCAAGCGGATTCGCAATGGCGAGTCTTGGAACAAGAGAAGGGACGCGCGTCATAGGAATGGGGTTATAGCGGCGTTTAATGGCGCGTACAGCATACGCGCTCGACGTGATAGAAAAGCTATTCAACGCGTGCAGGCCTTGTTGCGTTTTGGTGGTGTCCAGATAAAATTCTGTTTTGCTATTGACTTCAAAATTAAGCACTTTTAGCCAGTCAAACAAGCGAGCGCGTGAAATAAAGTGACCTTTCCATGAATCCGCAAGGCGGCGTTTGTCGAGAAGAAATTGATACCACACTGAAAAACTCCAAGGGTTAAAGTTAATGACAATGAGGATGCCTTCGGGTTTGAGTACGCGCTCAATTTCACGAACCGTTTGAAAACGCGACGCATCAAATTCAAGGAGGTGCGGCACAATAATCATATCAAAAGAATTGCTTTGAAAGGGCAGAGCATAGGCTTTTGCGGTGACTTTTAATGCCTCATTCCACCCTAGCTTCTTGGCATCGAGTACCGAAAAATTTTGGTATAGCGAACAATCGATAAATTCATTTTCCCAGCCAAGTCCGCCAATTTGAAGCAGCGTTTGTTGGCAACCCACCGTAATTGAGCGCTGTAAATAAGCGACTTCAAGCTCTCTTAGTAATTTACCACGGGGTGTTTGAAAATAAGCAAACAAAAAATCACGTTTCATAAAATCCTCTCAATTTAAGCGCGTTTTAATGATTTTGAGCTAAATTCTTACTATAATCAAACCACTTCATAATTACCAAGGTTAAATGATGACGATTAAACAAAACAGGCACGTTAATTTATTATTACTCTTACTGACGCTGACTGCAGCGGGTTGTACTCAAAATTCAAAGGACGCACTTAGTGTCAATGACCTCGAGTCTGACGTTGCTCAACAAGACAAAAAGTACGTAGATGGTTATTTCCATAACTATCAACCGACAGATAAAAATGAAATTAGCAAGACTGTTGCTCAAAACCAAGATACGGTGTGGGCACGTTTACTGTCTTTATACTCACTACCTAAAATTGAAAATGAACGTATTGATCATGAAATCAATTGGTACTTGAGTCATCCTAATGCGCTTAACGCGATTCAACAACGTGCAGAGCCTTATTTACATTTGATTCTTGACGAAATCGAGGCCAAAAATATTCCCGGTGAATTAGCGCTGTTGCCTGTTGTGGAAAGTGCATTTATTCCTAATGCGTATTCAAAAGCAGAGGCGTCGGGTCTTTGGCAATTTGTCCCGTCAACGGGCAGAATGTTTGGTTTGCAGCAGAATTCATGGTATGACGGGCGTCGTGATGTTTATGCGTCAACGAAAGCCGCGACAACGTACTTAAAACAGTTAAGTGAAACCTTTGATGGCGATTGGTTGCTCGCACTTGCTTCGTATAATTACGGCAAAGGCAATGTCAGAAAATCGATTGAACGTAATGAATACCGTAATTTACCGACAGATTACTGGTCACTTTCGCTACCTGACGAAACGACGAATTACGTGCCACGTTTGCTTGCCATTGCGAAAATTTTTGCCAATGCCAATGAGTACAATGTCAGTTTACATCACATTCCAAATAAGCCTTATTTTGAAATCGTGCATTTAGACGCGCAACTGGATTTATCAAAAGCCGCTCAAATGGCGGATATGTCGCTACATGATTTCTTAAAGCTTAACCCCGCGTTCAATAAAAAGAAAACCGCACCAGAAGGTTCGGGGCCTCGTCGTTTATTGATTCCTGTTGAAAAAGCAGAAGGGTTTAAAGAAAACTTAGCACAACTGCCTTTTGAAGAATGGGTGTCATCAAGTTATGACGCTGAAGACAATAAAAACGAAGTGGATGTGCGTCAAGACCCTATTCGCCAGCATGATGTGAAAGATGCGAAACCTATTTTGGCGGCACATAAAGCTAAAAATATGGAAGTAGCTAAAGCGACCTCAGCTGAAAAAGACAAAGCGCACAAAAAAGATGAAAAAGTGACTTCTGTTACCGCAGCGTTAGCAGCGAAAACAAACGAAAAAGGTAAAACAGACGTCAAAACGGTGGCTTATGTCGTCAAAAAAGGCGATACCGTCACGAGTTTATCTCAAAAATTTGCTGTTGATGCGAAGTCGCTTGCCGATTGGAATAAGTTATCTGCTAAAAATACGTTAATTGAAGGTCATACATTAACGGTTAAAGCACCGCCTGTTGCTGTTGCGGTCGCATCGGTAAAAACACAGCCTGCTTCGCACACTAAAAAAGTGAAGTCTTCAAGTTAATTTCAATTCACTTGCACGTTTAGCGTAGCGACTTTTCAATACGAAATCGCTACGCTCAAAACGCATTTTGAACCCACTGCAATTCCCCTTCTCCTAATATTCCAATGACATCAAAACGTATGGCGGGCATATCGCTTGTTAACGTGTTGAGATAAAATTCGGTTGTGGCAATTAATTTTGCTTGTTTTGACGCGGTCACACTTTCTAATGCGCTGCCGTATTTTGCATTTTTTCGAAAACGCACTTCAACAATAACGAGCGTTTCACCCTCACGCATGATTAAATCGATTTCACCATGCACACAGCGAAAATTACGCTCGACGAGTGTGAGTTGATGCGACACAAGGAAGTCACACGCTCGTTGCTCGGCAAGTTCACCGCTGCGTAAATGTGCGACTTTCGCTTTAGGGGATTTAACGGTATTCATAGTGGCTTTATTGATTTTTAAATAATGGAAATAGAACGCGTATTTTACGCATTTTAAGAGAAAAATATGACTCAAACATCTGGTACGCTCTACATTGTTGTCACGCCCATTGGCAATTTGGCTGACATGACTTTTCGGGCAATTGACACATTAAAAAGTGTCGATTTAATTGCGGCTGAGGATACACGCCACGTTAAAATGTTGCTACAACATTATGGTATTAGCAATAAAGTCATTGCGCTGCATCAGCATAATGAAGATAAAGCCGCGCTGGAGATTATTGAAAAATTACGTGCTGGACTCTCTATTGCACTGGTGTCGGATGCAGGAACGCCATTGATTAGCGATCCCGGTATGCCTGTTGTCAAAGCGGTGCATGAAGCAAACTTAACGGTTGTGCCTATTACGGGGGCATGCGCTTTAATTGCCGCTTTATCGGTGGCTGGCGTGGCGATTACGCCATTTACGTTTGAGGGGTTTACGCCCCGCACCTCAGGGGCGCGGCAAACGTTTTTTAAAGACCGTGCAGAGATACCCACGACATGGGTATTTTATGAATCGTGTCATCGTATTTTAGATTGTTTACAAGATATGGCGAGTGTTCTGCCGCTTGAGCGCCCGATTGTCATTGCGCGTGAATTAACGAAGTTACATGAAACGATTGTGAAATTGCCGCTGGGTGAGATGTTGGCGCTCGTTGAGCGTGATGCGAATATGCGTCGAGGTGAATTTGTGGTGATTGTCGAAGGTGCAGAGAAAACGAACAGCGCCGATATTGGCTTAACGTCTGGGCAACTGCGCGTGCTGACGCTTTTGCTTGCACAATGTAGCCTAAAACAAGCGGTTTCGCTTGCGGTTGAAATTACGGGCGCGAAGAAAAAATTGCTGTATCAAAAAGCACTCGAGATTAATGGGGATGAGGACGAATAAAAATTTCTGGGTCAGTACGTACATTATTTGGCATTGTTAATTAAATATAGATTCGAGTTGACCATTCCATTTAAGCACGATTACAGGATAGTAGGTTTGTTCTTTACTCAAAGTGACCGTATTGTTTTGGTTGATATTGGTAGCCAAGTGTAAAAGTTAGGCGTTATGTCGGCAAAGAAAATGCCAGACATAACGCCTATTCTTAGGTTATAAACGTTTTTGATGGGTTGAGAGATATTACCTCAACAACGTCATGACGGTTTGGCCAGATTGATTTGCTTGAGCTAGCATCGCTGTACCTGCTTGTTGCAAGATTTGAGCACGGCTCATGTTGGCTGTTTCCACAGCAAAATCAGCATCCATAATACGTGATTTAGCGGCAGTTTGGTTTTCAATGCCGTTTTGCAAGTTAGCAATCGTGGTGGTGAAACGATTTTGCGTTGAGCCCAAGTTAGAGCGTTCAGTATCAATAGAAGCAATAGCAGCATCTATGTAATTGATTGCGGATAAAGCATAATCTGCCGCAACGCTGTCAGCGGCAGTGGAAATATCTAAAATTAATTTATTGTTGCTAATTGAAGATGCTTTATCGGTTTCATTTGCTGATGCCGTTTTCAATGGATCTTCAACATAAGACGCCCCTGCAATGGCTTTGGCGACCGCTAATCCAGCTAATGTTTTTTGAGCTTCTCTATCAGCACCAAAAGCATTGCCTACTTTGAATGAGCGGTTAACCGACTGGTTCAAAACGGTATCTTGACCAGCAATTGCTAAGTCTACTTGACCAGATACATCTCTTACTGAAGCAGGCTTATCAATTTTGTCGCCAGTTAAACTAAACATGATGTTGGTGTAAACGTTTTGACTAATGGCTGTAATAGTCGTTTTTGCAGCGTCAGCTAATGATGATGCCGTAATTGACAGTGAAGCCGCTTGAGCTGCATCTGTTACGCTTTTCGCTTGAATAACAGAATCTGTTGAGATAACAGATGTATTGGTTGCTTGAATAGCAAAGTCAGACGCATTCACTTTATCAGTAAATTCTTGTGATACTAATTCGTTTGACAAACTTGTTGCTGTTGTTGCTTTTGTTGCTGCAGATGAGGCCGCTAATGCCGCTGCTGCTTTCGCATTTGCCGTTGAGGCCGCTTTTGCAAGGGCTAAATCAGTTGGTGACTCCATCGCTTTTTTGGCAGCCACAACCGCTGCATTGGCTAATTTAGCGGCTGAGTTAGCAGGTGTTAACAATTGGTAATAAGCAGAAGTAGTATCATTCACCGCATCATTGCTCGCTTTTGTTATGGCGGCAGATAATGACGAATCGATTTTTTGACTTGCAGGACTGAGTGTTGTTTTTGTCACAGGTGCCAATAATTGACTCATATTAGATACGGCTACACCAATACGACTGTTGGTGTCTGAAGTCGCACCCACTTGGATGTTCAATCCGGTAGCTAAATCACCGTTTAGGATTTTTTTACCATTGAATTCGCTATTTTGTACAACACGCATCAATTCATCATTTAATGCTTTAAATTCGGTGTCAATTTTAGCGCGGTCAGATGCTGAAACGGCTGCGTTGCTAGAGGATTGTACTGCTAGGTCACGCATACGTTGTAACGTATCCGTTAATGAGCCTAACGCGCCTTCAGCGGTTTGTGTCAGTGAAATGCCGTCGTTAGCGTTTCTAACTGCAACCGTCATACCACGAATTTGTGAGTTCATTCTGTCCGCAATAGCAAGGCCAGCTGCGTCATCTTTTGCACTGTTGACTCGTACACCTGATGATAGGCGAGTCATTGACGTAGAAAGCGATGTTGCTGAAGAAGTTAGATTGCGTTGCCCATTAATTGAGCTTAAGTTTGTATTGATGATAAGTGCCATAAATGCTCCGTTTTAAGTGTTTTTTTAGTAAAAAATAGTGTTTCTGAATAGTATCTAGGGTCATTGTGAAATGGCACTAAATTGACGGTGTGTTTACGAAAAATTTAAAGCAATAATCTTGCCAATTTTTACAAGAAAAGTGAGGATAGGTTGACTATTGATGTGTTTAAAAACATGAATGGCTGATATTGCGTCAGATTGACGTGATTGGGATGTTGCTTGAGGGCGGAATGCTGATTGCTAAAAAATGGCGTTGTTGGGATTTGCACCTAAATCATCTTACTGTTTAGATAAAGTAAATCGCTAGAACGTATCAAAGATTATTTGGCGCGTTCTGGCGAGTAACCGTATTTATGAGAGGTTATTATTAATCAGGCAATCCAAAGCGAATAATTTTCGAGAAATCGCTCGCATTCAGACTCGCGCCTCCTACCAACGCGCCATCAACCCCCGCAAGCTCCATAATCTCATTGATATTATCGGGTTTGACATTGCCGCCATAGAGAATGCGAACTCGCGCAGCGACTTGTT
Organism: Pseudomonadota bacterium; assembly: GCA_039800705.1. Taxonomy (GTDB): domain Bacteria; phylum Pseudomonadota; class Gammaproteobacteria; order Methylococcales; family Methylomonadaceae; genus UBA10906. The sequence goes on along the minus strand of JBDLQG010000023.1, from coordinate 2,962 downwards.
CACCGTATAAATCCATGAGTAAGTTACGAATGAAATCGTGTACTTCTGCAATTTGTTCGGGTGGCGCGGGTTTTGCTCCTTCGCCAATTGCCCAAATAGGTTCGTAGGCGATGATGATTTCTGGCATTGTCGGACGCGCGACACCTTCAAGTCCAATGCGTATTTGACGCTCAAGCAAATCGAATGTTTCATGTGCGCGTCGTGCTTCACGGTTTTCACCGCAGCAAAAAATGATTTGCAAACCATTAGCCAGTGCCGCGTGGACTTTGCGCTGAATAGCCTCATCACTCTCACCGGCGCGTTCGTTGAGTTCATGTTCTAAAAACTTTTCCAAGCCTTCAAGTACATCTGTGTGATCTTCTTCTAGCAAATGTCCAAGAGCAGATAGAATTTTAATATCTGGGTTTTCGCGTCGACTTAAACGCCGATGCGATTGCGAGAGAAAGTCTTTTGATAAACGCCTTGCCACACTTGAGCTAAAGCCAAAATATTTCCCTAAGTTAGCGCGTCTATCCGAATTCCCAATAATCACACGATCAACGCCAATGGCGGCAAGCATATCGGCGGAAATTTCGCCTGTAAATGCCCCTTTAGATTCGAAAAACGTATCTTGCGCAAGCAAAAACACATTGCGTCCGATACCATATTCGCGTTTTAGAAAATCGGGTTCGATGTAATCGGCAAGCGTCGATAATCCCGTGAAAGGCGGTGCAAATCCCATATCAACATCGCGTATATTACGGCATAAATCAAAAATTCGCGCTGCGAGTGCCACGCCAGCGCGTGGAATCAAATTCATTTTCCAATTCCCTGCTAAAAAGGGGCGAATAGCACTTGGGTCGCCATGTTCAGCGGGAATTTTGCGCCATTGGTTCGCGGTGCGCTGACGGTAATAATTGCGATAGATTGGGGTAGTCATAAATGTCGCTGTGTGAAATCGATAAAGGTGACATTTTGAACGCTTATACGCGCAAGGACAATGCTATAATTGCGAACGATAACGATTTTTACTGAGGAATGAAAAATGGCAATTGATGCAACGCAATTTAAACAAGCTATGCGTTTATGGGCAAGTGGCGTAACGGTATTAACAACCCGTTCACAAGAGCACGGTGTACAAGGGATGACGGTATCCGCATTTTCGAGTGTTTCTGCGGATCCTGCGCTGATTTTATGTTGTCTAAATAACGAAACCGATACGGGCGCAGGTATTGATATTAGCCAAAGTTTTGGGGTCAATGTGTTAAACGCGAATCAGCAAAACGTGTCTAATCAATTTGCAGGCGGATGCAGTCATGAAGAGCGTTTTGCGAGTAATCCTTGGCATACAGCGGTCACGGGTGCGCCTTTACTAAGTGAGAGTTTGATGTCTTTGGATTGCAAATTAGTGGAGAAAGTCCGCGCGGGGTCGCATTGGATTTTGATTGGTGAAGTGCAGCATTGCGAAGCGCGTGAAGGGAATCCGCTACTTTACTTTAATGCGAATTACCACCACTTAGCGGATTAAAATTGACGTAGTTAAACATAACGTATGCAAGCATTGATTCCTTTTGCCGTCTTGTTTCTCGGGCTTTTTCTTGGAAGTGTGGCAACGGTTTTTTTCATGCGTGCGCGTTTTGCGGCAACGCTGTCTGCGGCACTGAACGACAGTCAAATTAACGACGCACGTTTAAACGAGCGACTGCAACATTTACAGGAAGAAAATCGTCGTCTTGAAGACGTGATTGATGAAAATGCAGATGATTTTCACGCGTTGCGTTCGGAATTGAAAGTCAGTCAACATGAACGCGCTCAATTAACCGAGCGCGTGAGTCGCATCAGTATTCTTGAAAAAGAAAAAGCGCAACTCGCTACTGAAAAAGAAGCGTTAATGAGTGAATCCAATGAATTACATACCAATATTGCGACATTAACAGCGCAGCTTGAAGCACAGCAAGCGCAAAGCATCGAAAAAATTGCGTTACTCAATGACGCAAAAGACGAATTAAGTAATCAATTTAAAGTGCTGGCAAATTCGATTTTTGAAGAAAAAAGTCGTCAATTCAACGAGCAAAATCAAAACAGTCTGGACAATATTCTAAATCCACTCAAAACAAAACTACATGAATTCCAAGGCAAAGTGGAAGAAGTGTATGTGCAAGAAGGCAAAGAGCGCAGCGCCTTAGCGCAGCAGGTAAAGCAGTTAATGGAATTAAATCAGCAATTATCCAGCGATGCGCATAATTTAACCAATGCACTCAAAGGGCAAGCCAAAACGCAAGGCAATTGGGGTGAATTTATTCTTGAGCGTGTACTGGAAAATGCGGGGCTGATCAAAGGCAATCATTACAAAACCCAAGAAAGTCACACGCGCGAAGACGGCACACGCGCTCAACCTGATGTCATTGTGTATTTGCCCGAAGGCAAGCATTTAGTCATCGATTCGAAAGTGTCGATTGTCGCCTATAACGACTATGCCAATTCAGACGATGAGGTAGTGAAACTTGCCGCATTGAAACGTCACCTTGATTCGATTAAAACGCACATTGCGCAGTTGTCGAGTAAAAATTATCACGATTTATATCAATTAAAATCGCTTGATTTTGTCATTATGTTTATTCCCATTGAACCCGCGTTTATGCTTGCCGTGACGCAAGACAATGACATTTGGCAGCAGGCGTGGACAAAAAATGTCTTATTGGTCAGTCCTAGTACGCTTCTTTTTGTCGTGCGAACCATTTCCCATTTGTGGCGACAAGAACAACAAACACAAAACGCCCAAGATATCGCCAAACGTGGCGGCCAACTTTATGACAAATTGGTGGGGTTTGTCGCTGATTTAGAAGAAGTGGGTAAACGACTACAGCAAGCGCAAAAAAGTTACGACGACGCATTTGGAAAATTCACCACCGGTCAAGGCAATGTCATCGCGCAAGCCCAAAAACTCAAGTCACTTGGTATCAACACGAATAAATCCTTGCCG
>JBDLQG010000022.1:0-17783 GCA_039800705.1 Pseudomonadota bacterium | reverse complement strand
TTGTTTTGTTGTAATTGTTTGAGAAAATCAATGAGTAAATGCCCTTCTTTTTTCGTCAACATATTATGTTTAATGTTGATAATTAATAAAGGTGGTGCGAATTTATCCCAATGCTGAGCGATATATTGCAATTCAATGCGAAGCCGCTCAATGAGTAGTTTATTATCCATCGTGAGATAAAAACTTTTTTGATCCATACATTGCGGCAAAAATAGCAATGGTTCACCGGCGAGAATATACAGTTTTGATGTGGATAGGGTTCGTAGTTGACGCAGCGGACGACCAGTTAATCCCAATCGGTCATTACGCCCAACGTGAATATAAGCGGCTGATAATTCACTCGCATCACGCACTTGAACCGGTGCGATGTCTGCGCGTGTTTGACTGGGAATCGCCCATTTTTGCAGTGCATTGCAAATTTCTTCATCTTCAGCGAGTAGCGCCACTTTGACGGTAGGCCTATCTACTTTGATTGCTATTCGATAGCGTCCAAGCGGATCAATATCGTCTATATCAATAAAGGCATCTTGGATAAGACAGCCCAAGATAAACAGACTTTGCGCCCAAACGAGTGGAATATTTTCATTGGGAACACGCGGTTGACTTTTAGGTATTGCTTTTTCGGCATCGATATTGTCAGCAGGTACACGATATAACTCCGGTAAGAGTCGCTGCCCAAAAACATCAACGCCTAAAGCATCAAGTTTTTTTCGATATTGTGATGCCGATTTTTGATCGCCCATAAATAAAGCATTCAGCAAGTTATAGCAAAAAAACAGTGGCCATTCGCATTCTATATCTGTAAATTCTTTTAATTCATGGGCTTCATAATGCAGGCGATGTGAATCTTCAAGTACCGTTTGATGACCATCACGCAGAAAGCGTTTGCAACCGTAATTGCCTTGCAGTTTTTCAATAATTTGCGTTTGTGTTTTTTGGCGTAGCGCCTCGTTGTCAACGGCGAAGGCAGGAAAACCGATAATACTTAACACAGCGGCATCCACTTCTTTAGAAATGGATTCGCGCGGCAGTAAAGCTTCAAGCGCAATGCGTGTACGCGCGATATCATCGCTAACCACATGAATAATGGAACTTTGCCCACCGTCCTTTCCAAACAAATTAAAATTATTCATTGCCTCCAATGCGGCTTTTGCCATGCCAATGGAACTCGCATTTAATTCGGCAACGCCGTGATTGAGTTTATTGCCTCGCTCCCAAATCCCATAATCGGGTGTGCGATAGGTGCGACTAATGTAGTGGACTAAATTTTGAACAAAATTGACTTCATCAAGACTAAAAATAATACGAAGACCCGAAGCGGTCATTTGCGCTAACATCAATAAAAAGAGTGATGTTGCATCAAGTTGAAGATGTCCCCACTGGGTATCTCCCACGATAATGTTGCCTGATTTGGTGTCGTATTTTGCGTGAAGTGCATCGAGTGGGTTTTGTGAATGTTTGAACGCTTCTACTTTAGGAAGTTGGCGCATCATTGCGGTGAGGAGTCCACGCATCAATTTAACAACGCTTTGCTCTAATTGATAGGCTCTATCCGCTTTTTTGTCTTGGCGACGATAAGCCAAGGCAAGTCCCCATGCAGCCAGAATGCTGTAAACATTATCGCGCACCCATGCGTCTGTGTAATCGCCATGAATATTAATGGCCGTACTGGCAGGCAAAAGCCCACTCACACAATCTTGGCGATTGAGAATAATCTCTTTGATTTGGCGATAATACGAATCAAGCTGATGTTCTACGTCATGATTCACAGTGAGATCGGGTAGATCATTTTTTAAAAATGGGGCAGTCAACCTATACTCCTAAAATTTAATGTCTACAATAGTTAAAAAATAGCATCGCAACTCTTGTGCCAGCCACTTTTGAAAGTAGGGATGCTAGAATTAACTTATTGAAAAAAATAGTGATTCTGTTTTATTTGATTATGCGCAAATAGAAACAATATTTTTCGCATGGTGGAACTTGAGTTTATGCACCAAAAAAACAGCTATAAGGTAGTTGACTGCACTGTTTTGGACAGTAGAAAGCCGTTTATAAGCGAATTTGTGTTTTGTTTGCTCTTTTTACGTTTGACAGTGATATAGTATTTGGTCAATTAAATCGCTATTTCAGCAACGCTTTAATACCATGAAAAGGAAGGCACTTTGTTAACCGTACTCACTATTACCAGTTCAATTTTTATTATTATTGCCATTGGCTTTGTCACGGTTGGACGTGGACTTCTTGGCGGTAAGGATACACGAGCGCTGGGTGTTTTTGTTATTGATTACGCACTGCCAGCTTTGCTGTTTAAATCACTTTCTCAGCGTCCTTTAGGTGACTTGCTCAATATGGATTTGCTTTTAGCTTATACCACGGGGTCACTTTTGATGCTGGTATTTGGTATTTTGGTTGGCTACTTAATTCAGCGTAAAGGCCTTCAAGTTGCAACCATTTTGGCAATGGGCATGACGATGTCTAATAGCGCATTTATGGGATTTCCCATCGCGCAACAATTGATAGGCAGTGCAGCGAGTGCGAGTTTGGCGGTTTATGTGAGTGTTGAAAACTTAATCATGCTGCCGTTAATTTTTACGCTTGCTGAACTTGGCAGAAAAACGAAATCGCATTGGTTTTTGATTATACGCGGTATCGTTCACCGTTTGATAACCAATCCATTGATTATTTCAATTTCGGTGGGCGTGTTATTTTCGGCATGTGATTTACATTTACCCGTGCCATTTAACCATGCAGTCGATATGTTATCGGGTGCATCAGCACCGGTTGCACTGTTCTATATTGGGTGTACACTCGCTGGATTGAGTTTAAAAGGTATGGCAAGCGATATCGGTATGATTGTATTTGGAAAACTCATTTTGCATCCAATGGCCGTCTATTTGATGTTATTTTTATTCGCGTTTGACAATCCCGTTTTAAAGCAGGCGGCTGTTATTAACGCGAGTATGCCCATGTTTAGTATTTATCCGCTACTGGGGCAAAAGTATGGTCATGAAGGATTTTGCGCAGCTGCCATGGTGCTGACGACGATGATGTCTTTTTTTACTATTACAGGTTTTTTATGGCTTTTTCAATCGGGTTATTTATAAAATATGACGCATTGAAAACAACGTTGGTAACGCCTTGCACGAAAGCGAATGCGTTTGTTGCGAGAAGAAGATTATTCAAACAAGAAAGAATAGTAGGGCGCATTTCCGTATGCGCCCCGTTTTTAAAACTAAAAAACACCCTGATTTAAAATGGGTGTGACCCAATATTGAATCCCCGCGCCTGTAAAATCTTCGCGCAACTGAGTCAGTAGTTTTTCTAAATCAGGCGTATTGACGTGAAGTTGGAATTGCAGCCGCTTTTGCCTTCCTGTCACCTGTTCGGCGAGTGATAACCCTTTATTTTCATGATGATGTGCAAACACAGGCAGACTGCTAAAACCCTTTTCACATTCAAACATGAGTAGACAGTCCACCATCATCTCTTCAAGTGCCGGCGGTACATTAAGTGTTACTAGATATTCATTATTCATCTTTTTGCCTGTCCATTAGTGTAGTTTTGTTTGACCAAATAATCGAAATAAAATTGGCAATAAAAACAACGTCAAAAATGTCGACGATACAAGACCACCAATCACCACCACAGCAAGTGGGCGTTGAATTTCCGAGCCGGGACCTGTGGCAAAAAGTAGCGGAATCAAACCAAATGCGGCAATACTGGCTGTCATTAATACGGGACGTAAACGACGCGATGAGCCAATCATAACAACTTTGCCAATTTCCATGCCGGTGACAAGCAGTTGATTAAAATAGCTGACCATGACCACGCCGTTTAAAACGGCAATCCCCAAAAGCGCAATAAAACCCACAGAGGCTGGAACTGAGAGATATTCACCTGACACCCACAATGCAAATACCCCCCCAATCATGGCGAGAGGAATATTTGACAACACCAACACCGCTTGGCGCACAGAGCCAAACGTAGAAAATAAAAGTAGAAAAATCAAACCAATTGAAATAGGAATGACGATAGATAGTGTCGCAGCGGCGCGTTGTTGATTTTCAAATTGGCCGCCAAATTGAACGGTGTAACCCGTTGGCAGTTTTACTTTTTCGGCAACGCTACGACGCGCTTCTTCTACAAAACCAACTAAATCCCGTCCTTCAACATTGCTGCGCACCACCGTAAATCGTTGCCCTTTTTCGCGTCCAATTGAAACAACGCCTTCAACTTGTTCAATTTTTGCGATTTCCGTAATTGGGACACGTCCGCCATGATTGGGTAGCGTAATTTGTAGGCTATCGAAATTGGCATTATTACTATCGCCACGCAAAATTAACGGTGTTCGACGGATACCTTCTTGCACAATACCTAAATTGAGACCTTCCACTTCTGAGCGAAGTAGCGTTTCAATCGTATCGCTATCAATGCCAAGGCGACCGGCAGCGGTTCTATCAATTTTGACTTGCAAAAACTTCATGCCGTCATTTTGCTTTGCGACGACATCCCTTGAGCCTGGAATTTGCTTTAATACAGCGGCGATTTCATCCGCTTTTTCATTTAATACGGCTAAGTCTGAACCAAATAATTTAACAGCTAGATCACCACGTGTTCCTGTTAACATTTCAGATACACGCATTTCAATAGGCTGTGAAAAACTAAAACCAAGACCCGGCGTGTTTTCCATTACGCTGCGAATTTTTTCAATCAATTCGGGTTTATTGTGAACAATCCATTCTTTTTCGGGTTTGAGGACTAAGAAAGTATCGGTTTCATTGAGCCCCATAGGATCAAGCCCTAATTCATCCGAACCTACTCGTCCTAAAATAGAGTCAATTTCGGGTATGTTTTTGAGTAAATTCTTTTGAAGTTGCTGATCTAAAATAATCGATTGAGCGAGTGTAATGGATGGCAGTTTTTCAACTTGCAAAATAATATCGCCTTCATCCATGTTAGGCATAAACGTGCTACCAATTTGTCCAAAGATTAAAAAAGTCACCACAAGTAAACTACCTACAACAGTAAATACTTTTTTTGTATTATTAAGACACCACGCTAGCGCAGGCTTATACATTTGCTGAAGTTTTCGTGGTAGCCAAGGTTCGTCATGTGAGACTTTTGTCAGTAAATAAGATGCTGCAACAGGAATAACAGTGAGAGACAAAATCAGTGATCCACTTAACGCGAACACAATCGTCAGTGCAACGGGCGTGAATAATTTTCCTTCTAATCCTTGCAGTGTTAGCAAGGGGAGGAAAACGATAATAATAATTAAAATGCCCGATGTGACCGAACTCGCAACTTCAGCTGTTGCGCGATAGATAACGTGCAAACGCGGTAGACGCTGCGCGGTTTTTTCATTGGTTAAATGGGTAATCAGATTTTCGACTACCACGACAGCCGCATCAACAAGCATCCCAATAGCGATAGCAAGGCCGCCCAAACTCATTAAATTGGCCGACATATTCATTTCGTGCATAAGAATGAACGTAAACAGTGCTGATAATGGTAAAACAATTGCTACAACCACAGCAGCGCGTAAACTTCCTAAAAACAAAAGTAATAAAATCATCACTAAGAAAATAGCTTCACCTAATGCGTGAAAAACGGTTTCAACGGCTCGGTTGACTAAATGCCCACGATTGTAAAAAACATCTAAATGCACTCCTTGGGGTAAACTTGGCGCAAGTTCAGCTAATTTCGCTTCAATACCTTCCACGGTTTGCCTTGCATTGGCTCCTCGCAAACTTAAAACAACCCCCGTCACTGCTTCATCAACGCCATTTTTACTTACCGCGCCATAACGTGTTAACGCACCAATTTTAACTTGCGCAATATCGCCTACTTTAATAGCTTGATGACCATTTGCATCAACCACAATGCTGCGAACATCATCGAGTGTTTTAATGCGTCCTTCCGCTCGGACAATGAGTGCTTCTTCACCTTCGGTAATGCGTCCTGCACCATCGTTTCGATTATTTTTTTCTAATGCTTGAATTAAATCCGTAATAGTCATGCCACGAGCGGACATTTTCATGTTGTCGGGCATCACTTCAAAACTGCGGACATATCCCCCTAAGGCATTAACATCCGCAACGCCATTAACGGTTCGCAGTGCGGGTCGAATGACCCAGTCGAGTAAATCACGGCGTTGCATAAGTGATAAATCACCGCCATCAATGGAGAACATAAATAATTCTCCAAGGGGTGTGGTCATGGGCGCAATACCGCCTTCCACCCCTGCAGGTAAATTTCCCCATAATGTATTAAGACGCTCTGCAATTTGCTGACGTGCCCAATAGATGTCCGTGCCTTCTTCAAAATCAATCGTAATATCCGTTAGCGCGTATTTGGCGATGGAGCGCAACATACTTTGATGGGGAATACCCAGTAGCTCGACTTCAATAGGTGCTGTAATGCGAGATTCAACTTCTTCAGGCGTCATTCCTGCCGCTTTAACAATAATTTTAACCTGCGTAGGTGACACTTCAGGAAACGCATCAATGGCTAAATGCTTAAAAGCATAAAATCCAACGCCACCAAGCAGTATGACCAACACAAGCATAAGCAAGCGTTGACTGAGCGAAAAACGAATCAATCCTCTCATTGCTCTGCACTCCCAACGCCCAGCCAATTTGCTTTGAGTACCGCTGTGCCTTTTAATGCAATAGTTTCATTGCCTTTGAATTCACCACTGATAATCGTTTCTTCATCTTGTTTGCTGATGATGGTGATAGGCGTTATCGTAAAGCCAGTGTTATTGCGAACAAAAACGAAGGCTTTTCCATCATTTTGAGCAATAGCAGAATTGGGCACTTTAAAAACGAGTTGTTTACTTATTTTATGTATGTGAACGTTTATTTTTTGCCCTACGCGAATGTATTCTTGTGCATTTTTTATCACAGCACGTACCAAAATAGTCTGATCTTCTGTATTAACACTTTGACCAATTAAGCTCACGTCCGCCGTTAAAGGCGTGTTTTCAACCATGACTTGATCGCCCACGTTAATATCGGAAATACGTTCTTGCGGAATAGCAATTTCTAGCCAAAGTGTTTGCAAATTGGCAACGCGGTAAAGTGGCGTTAACATATCCACGTGTGTACCAACCACCGCCATGCGCTCAATGACAACGCCTGATATGGGCGAGCGTACAGTTAACGTGCTATTTAATTTATCGAGTCCAGACGTATTGCTGCCAGCAATTTCCAGTAACCGTTTCGCTTCTTTCATATCGATTTCAGCGGCATTGAATTGGCTTTGCGTTTCTTGTACACGACGTTTTGCGATAATACCGTCTTGCGCAAGGGACTTATCGCGTTGGTAGGCTGAATTAGCTAGTTGCATCGCACTTGCTGCTTTTAAATAATTGCTTTGCAAAGAGAGTAGATTCGGGCTGTCTATTTGCGCAAGAATATCGCCTTTTTTCACTACGTCACCCGTAGCGGCATTAAGTTGGTTAATAATGCCCGATTGAGATGCACTGACGACATACTCGTTATTATTTGGAATAAGCACTTTTGCCGGTGCGTAAAGCACGGGAATTTGGGTGGCACGAATAAGTTTTCCTTGCACAATGCCCAAGCTTTCAATATGTTGCGTAGACAGTTGGACGCTTGGCAAGGATTCTTCAGCGGCAAAATTAGGATGCGCGACGATAAAAAGACTGAATGCAATAATAATTTTTTTCATGGTAGCACTCCAACAGCTTGATTGTATAAAGCGTAATCCCTTTCTTGCATCAGGGCGCGTTCTTTTGCAGCAAGAGCGGCAAGTTGTGTTTGAGATTGAATTTTGAGTAAATCAATTAAATCTATTTCACCTACGGAGAAACTTAATTGAGTGAGCGTTAAATGTTTTTGTGCAACCGTATTTAATTCATTGGCAATGGCTAATTCGGCTTGATTAATTTCCAAATTATGTTCGGCCTCATGGTGATTTTGTTCTAAATCTCGACATAGTTGATCACGTTGAGCGCGAAGTTGGTTAATCTCGACATTTAGCGCGGCAAGCTGGGGATCAAGATGTGCCTGTCCGCCAAAAGGGATAGTGACGCCGATATTAAAACTCTCTGTATTATTACTGCGTAAATCGCGGTTGCTTGGGCGATCGCTATTGACACCAACGGTCACATTAGTTTGTCCTGAACCTACTAAATTTAAAGCGTCTAATTCCGCTTGTTTGCGTTCAATTACATTTTGGATAGCTTGCAAAGCAGGGTGAGATGATTCAATTTCCTTCATCTGACTTAATGGCTCATGATAATTTGCCGGTATTTTGGTGGACTGTGTGAGTGAGGTATAGCGTTTTCTTGCGTGCATCACCTCCGCCTCCGCTAAGGTTAACGCAGAGCGTTTTTTTAACACCTCCGTTTGAATTAAAAGCGCGTCAGTTTGCGCCAAATCGCCCGCTTGGACGCGACGTGTAATATCACTGGCCAATTGCTGCGCGGCACGCATATCAATGTCGGCTTGCTGTAGCCGTAATTCTTGCAGGGCAATGTCCCAAATAGCCACGCGAACTAAACCGGCGATGCGCCAATGCGTCAGTGATGTTTGTGTGATGGCGCTATTTTCAGCGGTGATGCCAATACGTTGATTTGCGTCACGTTGCCCAATATTCCATAATGGCACTTCAATAGTGCCATCAAAATAATGCAGTGTGCCACTTGTGGCTTCTTGATACCGAAAACCCGCATTTGAGGCACCGGCTGTCCAGCTTTCCCCTCGATGTTTAATGGCGGTGGTTTCTGCTTCAAGTGAATTGAGCCATTGTGTATCTGGGTGATTTTCAAGTGTCAGCGTGATTAGCGCTGATAATGAAAGTTGCGGATCGACAATGATGGGATCGTGGTGCTCAACATGCGGGAAATAATCCGCGCTTAGACTAACCAGTGGAATAAAAAAAAGTGTGAGGACACTCACACGCAAAAAAAAGACAGGAAACATAAAAAACTCGCATTATTATTAAAATAGCGCACAAACTCGCGCGGTGGTAATAATTAGACGAGCGCAGGCGGGGCGCGAGGGGCAAAAATAGTAAGAAAAAGTGTCGATGTAATTGGCTCGGTTTGACTCAACACGCAGCGCATAAGAACGCGTCGGTTTATGACAATTACCACTAATAGTAAAAAGTATAACATACTGTTTTCAGTGGTGAATTGTAATTGATTGCGCTCGTTTTTGATGCCAATACTCATGACAACCATGGCATCATTTTGAAGCATGGCGTTACTGAAAGTGGGTGATGGCTGACGAAGTGAGTCGACTTGTTCAAATTCGGGTAGATGAATAGACGACTCAAAGTAGCCATTGTGAAACGTATGCGCATGAATAAGCGGCGCTGCACATTGCAGCAGCGTCAAAAGAAGAATAATGAGTAATCGAATCAATAAAATCATAACGGAATGCTATGCGATAAACACGCACAATGCAAATGACAAAAACATGTCGGGTTAAAATTAACGTGGTGATAAAATGATAGGGAATGTTGAACTTTATATCGGCTTAATGTCTGGCACGAGTCTTGACGGGATTGACGCGGCACTTGTCAATTTATCAGACGATAAAATGGAAGTGATTGATTTTGAATACTTGCCATTTTCTCAAGCGATTCAGCATCGATTGCATCAACTCAGTGCGCCCAATGCCCAAATGTCTTTGCAAGAATTTGGCGAAATGGATACCGCGCTTGGGTGCCTATTTGCGCAAACGGTCAATACGTTATTGCGTAAAACTCATTTGTCTGCGTCGCAAATAACCGCCATTGGCAGCCACGGTCAAACGGTATATCACTCGCCTTTAGGTCAATTTCCCTTTACGCTACAAATTGGTGATCCAAATTGTATCGCACAGAAAACACATATTACGACCGTGGCAGATTTTCGGCGGCGTGACATTGCCGCTGGCGGGCAGGGTGCTCCATTGGTTCCTGCGTTTCATCATGCTGTTTTTCATTCTTCAAGTGAAACGCGTTGCGTAGTCAATATAGGCGGCATTGCCAATGTGACGGTGTTGCCAGCAGATGGCAGTGAGTCCGTTATCGGATTTGATACCGGCCCTGGAAATGTACTTTTAAATCAATGGATAAAAAAGCATTTAAATCATCATTACGATGCACAAGGCGCGTGGGCAACAACAGGGAAAATCGATTTTGAATTAGTCGAACAATTAAAAAACGAGCCTTATTTTCAGGCACCTTCGCCCAAAAGCACGGGGGTTGATTATTTTTCGATGGATTGGCTTGAAAGGCAATGCGATATTGGCAATTATGCACCCGAGAATATTCAGGCGAGTTTGACATATTTAACGGCGATCACCATCTGTGAAGCCATTGCGCGAACTGCACCGCAAACGTCGCGGATTTTAGTCTGTGGCGGTGGCGTACATAATCATTATTTAATGCAATTGCTTGCTGAAAATGCACATTGCACCGTGCAATCGACAGCGGATTTTGGATTGCATCCCGATCATGTTGAAGCCATTGCATTTGCATGGCTGGCAAAACAAACACTTAATCAAAAAACAGGAAATTTACAGGCCGTGACGGGGGCGAGTTGCAGCGTCATTTTAGGCGGTATTTATCCAGTGAGTTGATGTAGATTGTTCTTATTTATTTTTTATTTTTAGGTTTTATATCATGACAGTGATTACTCGTTTTGCACCCAGTCCAACTGGCTATTTACATGTTGGTGGGGCGCGTACCGCTTTATTTTCTTGGCTTTATGCGAAAAAAAAGCAAGGTCAATTTATTTTGCGTATTGAAGACACGGATTTAGAGCGCTCAACGCAAGAATCTGTTCAAGCTATTTTAGACGGTATGGCATGGCTTGGGCTCGATTACGATAATCCAGAACCTTTTTTTCAAACCGCGCATTTTCCGCGCTATAAAGAAATTATTGCGCAATTACTCGACACTGGACACGCTTACTATTGCGATTGCAGTAAAGAGGAATTGGAAATATTGCGTGAGCAACAAATGGCCAATAAAGAAAAGCCCCGCTACAACGGTAAATGTCGAGATGCACAAAAATCGGTGAGTGATAAAACGGTTGTACGTTTTAAAACGCCTATTGATGGCGCGATTCATATTGGTGATTTGGTCAAAGGGGAAATTATTGTTGCCAATAAAGAACTCGATGATTTAGTCATTGCTCGTGCTGACGGTTCACCGACTTATAATTTGACCGTCGTCGTTGATGACATGGACATGCAAATTACGCATGTCATTCGCGGTGACGATCATATTAACAATACACCTCGCCAGATTAACATTCTCAACGCACTCGATGCAAAACTACCTGAATATGCGCATTTACCGATGATTTTAGGTTCCGATGGCGCACGACTATCAAAACGTCATGGCGCGGTGAGTGTGATGCAATTCCGCGATGAAGGCTATTTGCCACAAGCGTTGCTGAATTATTTAGTGCGTTTAGGGTGGTCGCATGGCGATCAGGAAATTTTCTCCATCGATGAAATGATTCAGTATTTCGAACTTGCTGATGTGAATGGCGCGGCATCAACGTTTAACATGGAAAAATTGTTGTGGCTGAATCATCATTATTTAATGCACAGCGAGCCAAGTGAGATTGTCCCTCATTTAACATGGCATCTCGCGCAACTGGGCATTGATGTGCAAAGTGAATCTGTTAATGTTTTAGAACTGATTCAAGCGCAACGCGAACGCTGTAAAACGCTCGTTGAAATGGCAAATGCCAGTGTCTATTTTTACCGCGAATTCGAGAGTTATGATGAAAAAGCGGCTAAAAAAGCGTTTATTGACGGCAGTGACACGGTACTTGCAAGTCTTAGTGAGGCATTTTCAACCGTATCAACATGGGAAGCAGCGTTACTTCACTCCATTATCAAAGAGGTTGCTGAAAAATTGGCGCTTGGACTTGGCAAAGTCGCGCAACCGCTACGTATCGCAGTATGTGGCACGGGTGTTTCACCTTCGATTGATGTGACTGTGGCTATTTTAGGCAAAGAAAAAACACTCGCACGTTTGCAACGCGCAATAACGTTTATTCAAGCGCAAACAACAGCTTAACTATATGTATAAACGCCTACTTGATAATTTAAATACAGCGGTATTCATGTTTGATGAGCAATTATATTTGCGCTACCTCAATACCGCAGCAGAAGTATTGCTCGCTGAAAGTACACGTCAATTACTGGGTGTTTCCGCTACAACCTTATTTAAGTCCTCAGATAGCGCGTTTTTAAAAAATTTGTCGCATTGTCTTGATACGGGTTCGCCTATTATTGATTACGCTCTTGAACTGCATCATGGTGTTAATCCTAGTATTTTTGTCAATGTGAGTATCACGCCGATTAGTGTTAATAATGAGCGTGTTAACGAGTTAATTATTGAGTTGCAGCCAATTGATAATCGGATGCGTATTTCGCAAGAAGAACAATTACTGTCGCAACAAAATACCGCGCGTCTAATGGTACGCGGTCTTGCGCATGAAATTAAAAATCCGCTAGGTGGTTTGCGTGGCGCAGCGCAGCTGCTTGATTTGGAATTATCCACAGCTGAGCTTAAAGAATACACGCAAATTATTATTGATGAAGCAGATCGTTTAACGGATTTAGTCAATCGAATGCTTGGTCCAAACGAAGTACCTAATAAACAATTTCTCAATATTCATGAAGTACTAGAGCGTGTGCGCTGGTTGGTTCAGGCGGAGGTGATCCAATCTATTCGATTGCATTGTGATTATGATCCCAGTTTGCCTGAAATTTTAGGTGACAAAAATCAGTTGATTCAAGCTATATTAAATATAGTACGCAATGCTGTGCAAGCGGTAGGTGAAAAAGGCACAATTATCCTTAAAACGCGTATTTGCCGCCATATCAGTATCGAGCGCAGACGCTACAAACTCGCCATTCGGTGTGAAATTATCGATGACGGTATTGGCATTGCACCCGATATGCTCAATAAAATTTTCTATCCTATGGTGACTGGTCGAGCGGACGGGACGGGTCTTGGCTTATCAATCGCACAAGCTTTAATTACACAGCATCAAGGCGTCATTGAATGCAGCAGCAAGAAAAATCATACGGTGTTTGCCATTACGCTTCCGGTGCTTTCGCTTTAGGTACACGGCGTTTACCAATGTTTTTTTGATCGCGGTGACGTACTTTCACTTTAGGTGCTTTTTCTTTTTTTGCTTCTACTTTCTTTTTACCGCCAATAGTTTTACCAGAAGCTTTGAGTTTTTTAGGACCTTGGAACTTACCCGCTAATTCGTCAATTTTGCGACGAATAAAGTTTTGGCGTAAAAAACGCTCAATACTAGCCATTAAATTCCATTCGGTATGTTTTACGAGCGTAATAGTCAATCCGGTTTCATCACTGCGTCCTGTGCGTCCAATACGATGCAGATAATTGATGCCGTTACGTGGTACTTCAAAGTTAATGACTAAGTTAATTTCTTTAATATCGAGTCCACGCGCGGCTAAATCCGTGGCAACGAGAATATTCACCACACCATCACGAAATAATTTCATGACGCGCTGGCGTTCTTTTTGATCCATCTCACCATGAAGCACAATAGCGCGAAGGCCTTTATCTCGAAGCGGATCACAAAGCGCACTGGCTTGAAGGCGACTATTGCTAAACACAATGGCTTTTGTGTACGTTTCATTTTCAAGTAGCCATGCGAGCACTTTTTGTTTGTGCGCGGTATCATCGGTTAAGACAATTTGTTGTGCAATGTGGGGCAATTCATCGCGTAGTGTATTGAGTGCAATAAGCTCAAAGCGTTTTAATAATTTATCCGCCATTTTAAGCACACCCGCATGGGTGAGTGTCGCTGAAAACAGCAAAGATTGGCGTTGTTCGTTGCAATGCTTAGCAATAGTGATTACATCCTCGCTAAATCCCATGTCCAGCATGCGATCGGCTTCATCGAGAATAAGCGTTTCTAAGTTTTCAAATGGCGCAACATCAAGCGTCAATAGCTCAAGCAATCTTCCCGGTGTTGCAATAATGACAGCGGTATTTCTGCGCAGTAGTGTTTGTTGTTTTTTGAAGTCTTCACCACCCGTAATTAAACCCGCTTTCAATGGCGAGCCGTCGAGAAGTTGTTGGCATTGCAAATAAATTTGTTGCCCCAATTCTCTGGTTGGAACGAGTACTAACGCCCGTGTGCCTGCATAATAATTCGCATTAACAAGCAAATGATGCAGTGTAGGCAATAAAAAAGCTAAGGTTTTTCCGCTTCCTGTTTTGGCGCTAACAAGTAAATTTTGTCGCGCTAAAATAGTAGGAATAGCACGTTGCTGTACTTGTGTGGGTTTTTCAAAGCCATTTTTGGCTAACGCTTGCGCGAGAATAGGGTGTAGATCGAAACTCGAAAAATCTGCAAGTGCAGGCGCTTGCTCTACTTGAAGTGTGTCTGTCATGAAAAATACAAATAAATTGAAAAGTGACGCTTATTGTACAGCAAGCGTTAGAAATAAAAGGATTGTATTGCACAAAATGTGCTTAATTGCAGTTGAGGAGGGCGATTATTTGCTCTGTTGACAGTTTTTAAAGTCGATTATTTATCAGTAAAAAACGTTTTGATTTCATAAAGTTTAAAATATGAAAAACAAAGTGATAAGGTCGAATTTGGTATTGTGTAATTCGACGTACTTAAACGCTAAAAGGCGTTACTGTTACAAGTCGGATTACACAACACTAATATTTGACCTACTTTTTTTAAACTACTTTTCTTGATATTAACGAAGGCAATTGTTCGATGAAATAAAGTATCGCAAAGCCTAAAATAGCGTAAGCGATAGCCGAATTAGCGTAAGACGGGAAATACATCGCACTATTGTCAATAAATGTACTCAGTGACAACGCCTCAAAACGCCCTGAAAATAAGTAAAAACTTCCACTAGAAAGCAAAAATGCGCTTGCAGTTGATATGGCTAAAATACTAAGACTGGCCACGCAAAACGCTATGTTATTGCCATGTATCACATGCAATTTTGCGCTTAAACGGCCACCAAGCCACATGGCAAAATAGGTTGGAATTAAGAAAATATAGGCAGATGAAATGCAAAAATCACTGACGTTTAATTGTGTGATTTCAACATAATCAATCATCGCCGCTTGGGCGAGTAACATCAAAAATAATGAGCGATTCGCAAAGAAAAAACCTGCTAGGAAAAAGACAGCAAGTGACGCATCTGGAAGTGAAACTGCATTGCCTACATGGTGTGAGCGTGTAAGTGCCATGAGTAAAATAAGTGGCACAACAAGGAAATAATTTTTGGTCATGAACATTCCTAAAATAGGTTAAGAGTGGTAATTAATTCGTGTAATGAATAGATAAGAAGAAGTTTCTGTCTGCGGTATTGTAACCGTTTACGGTATGATAGTTTTTATCTAATAAATTTCCCAGTTTCGCGCTGAGCATCCAGTTTTGATTCAAGTGATAAGCAGAACGCAAATCCACTGTGGCATAGCCGCCAACACGGGTTTGATTTCCCGCATCATCAAAACGATAACCTTGCGCAAGAATTGCGCCGCCCACATCAACTTTGTCAAACGAGCGCGACAGATCAAAAGCAAGCGTTTTATCTGCGCGACGTGCTAGGCGATGATTGGTTTTTCGATCTTGAGGGTCGAGTAAGTTGCCGGTTAATTTGCCTTGCCAGCCAAAAAATTGCGTACCAATTTCAGCTTCAATGCCGTCGATTTTTGCTTTATCAACATTTTTGGGTTGCCAGTTTCCACTTGAATCAGGTGCCCAGTTAATTAAGTTTGAAATATCCGTGTGATAAGCTCGCAATTCCCAATTTCCCCATGCGTGATTGCCGACTAAGCCGCTTTCAAAACTGGTCGATTCTTCGGGTTTTAAATTTGGGTTTCCCATACCAAACGGATAATACAAATCATTGAAAGTAGGGGCCTTAAATGCGTTTCCAAAATTGGCCAGCAAGCTAATCCCATGATTCCAATTATAGCGCCATCCCGTACTGCCGGTGACATAATTACCAAAGGCTTCATTATTATCAAAACGCACGGATGCGTTAATTAAATGATTATCAAATAAACGGCTATGTAGCTCACCAAACATACCCACGTCATAACGCGATGATTTAAAAAATTGGGTATCGCTATCAATCTCATCAAAACGGTAATCCGCACCGGTTGTGAATTGATGATTATCCGAAAGGTGAAATTGATTGAGCCAACTGGCATTCCAACGTGTCGTATCAAAACGACTAGCTAATTTATGTGTCATGGGGGCAAAGCTGTCAGTTTGATCAAGCGTTTGACCAAATCGCAAAGTTGAACGCCAATTCTGCATCACATCAACACTGCCTTCTGTACCTACTGTTTGGTTGACAAAATTTGTTTGATTTTGAAAATTGCCATCAAAATGTGTCGTACCCTCGGTATGTAAGAAAAAGGCTTCAAGATCAGCATTATTATTAAAATGATGACCTGCACGTGCATTGACAGCGGTATTTTGAAAGCCATCTTTATCGGGTTGATTAACACCGTATTTGCTCAGATCAGGCTGTTTTGCATTAAAGCCTTCTGTATCAAAATGCGATGCGCCGATGTTATACCAACTATTGTCTATTTTGCCGCTGACTGTGCCGGCTGTTTTGCTGGTGTAATACGAACCGCCACCAGCGTCAAGCGTGACTTTAGGTGTTTGCGTGGCGTTTTTCGCTTTGCGCGTGAAAATTTGAATAACACCACCAATTGCCTCGGAGCCATATAAGCTCGATTGAGGGCCACGAATGATTTCGACGCGCTCGATTTGGTCAATGGGTAAAAACTCAAATTGCGTAAGGCCTGCCGTCACGGAGCCAACTTTAATGCCGTCGATTAAGACTAAAACGTGACTGGAATTGGTGCCGCGCATAAATACACTGCTTAATTGCCCATAACCGCCTGTTTGCGTGATATCCACGCCGGTGCTTCCGCGCAGTAAATCGGGAATCGATTTAGCTTGCAAGCGTTCAATATCTTCACGGGTATACACCGTAGCGGCTGTTGAAAGTGATTGTTTATCAATTTCTGAGCGTGTAGCTGTCACGATCATTTCGGGCAAATCTTCAGGTGGTTGAGTGACGGTTTGCTCTGCAAATAAGCTATTTGAAAAACTAGCGCACACAAAAAGTGTGGCAAATGAGTGAATTTTTAACATGATAACGTTTTATCCTGTGCGCCGCCCGCGCATGAATGGATTTAAAAAAGCAGACGAAAGGAAAGACGTAAAACGAAAAACAAAAAAATAAAACGGGGTAAAATTAAACCACGCAGGACACTTCGATGTTTTCTGAATGCTAGCCCTCCGCTGCATAGAATGAGCATTTCAAGGTCGGTCTCCTGACTTATAAGCGGTTTTATTGACCTGAAATCATCACCTTCCCGTTATTGCACAGTGGTAATACGATGATTCTTAACTTATTTTACAGTTGCGGGGGCAGTATCGGATTTGAACCGATTTCCCGTTTAATCCACTACATTCAAAAAAATATAGCAGAACCTAAAAACGAGCGGCGATTATAGAGGGGGAATTTTTAATTTGCAAGACTTGAAAAAATGACATCATTTTCTGTGCTAAACTAAAATCTTTTACTTTTCATTTTACGCAACGTCCATGATGCCAACCATTCAACTCAAAATTTTAGATGACCGTTTAGGTCAAAGCATTCCACTTCCCGAATATGCAACGCAAGGCTCTGCCGGTCTTGATCTACGTGCCTGTTTAGACGAAAAAATTACGCTGGATGCCGGTGAAACGGTGTTAATTCCAA
>JBDLQG010000021.1:0-17929 GCA_039800705.1 Pseudomonadota bacterium | reverse complement strand
CTTAATCATACACCCAAAAAGGAATTTTGTCAAGCAAAACCTCTAGTTCATTAAAATAAGCCCAGTATTAGCTCTTAATTCAGATAATGCTTCAAGGTATATATCCAATCCTCATCCGTGTCGTCGTTGATGGCAAGCTTCTCACGAACACAGGCCATGAAAGCCTTCGTGCCAAGTTTGTCAAACACAGCCTGGATATGTTCTTCCAGGTTAATCCAGTTGGAACGTTTCTTGATTTCCTCAATGTCTCCTTTACGAACACCATACACCACAACTTGCAGTTCACTGATACCACTCTGTTCCAACATGTTTGCAACAGCACCGCAAGCATTATACTTGATTTTTGTCCACTGTGGTTCAAAACCACTCAGAGGAATGTAGTAATGTTTCAGTGTGGCATCAAAGTCCTCAGCCTTACCAGCATCACGCCACACAAGGTCTCGGGATTTCATATAGTGCCGAGGACCACCACGTTCTTCCATTTTCAGAATAGTGACGTTCTTGGCCATACCACCACCAGTTGCACGGTCTTTCATGCGAAGCGTAGATGCTTTTACACGTTGACCTTCAGGTGGATTGTGAATTGCATTGTAGAACTCAGCAACCTTCATTGGTTGCATACGATTCACAGGTTCAAGCACAAACACAGTTTCAGTATAACTACGTTTCTCCTTGGTGCGCCAATGATACTTTGCACGTTCGGTAGCACCAGTCTTGGTGTCATTTTCAACAAACGTAATGGAACTAGAAACATCAATTTTCCAACCCGATTCGTATTCAATACGACCAGTCGCGTCCTTTTTACCAAAGTCCATACGGTTTGATTCATGTTTGCTGCAAGTGTTCACATGTGAGGAGATGGAAAACTTACGCAGTTGAATGTTGAAATCTTTGGTCGCGGCTTTGCATGGCTCGACACAGGGACGCATGACAGTTTGCTTGAAGCAGGTCAATTTGTGCAAACCATTGAACATCGTCAAGGTTTAAAAGTCGCGTGTTTAGAGGAAATTGCATTCCATAATGGCTGGCTCAGTGTAGAAGATTTGCAAAAAAGTGCGGAAGCGCTGTCAAAAACCGCTTATGGCGCGTATTTATTAGAGTTGAGTAAAACAGCAAAATGAACGCGTTTCAGCCGCTTGCCGAGCGAATGCGGCCAAGTGATTTAGCCAATTATAGCGGTCAAGCGCATATTTTATCAGCAGGTAAACCGCTTTACAGTGCGTTGACGTCGGGCAATTTGCACTCAATGATTTTTTGGGGAGCATCGGGCACAGGCAAAACAACGCTCGCCCGCTTAATTGCTAAGCAGTCGAATGCAGAATTTATCGCCATTTCAGCGGTACTTGCTGGGGTAAAAGAAATCCGCGAAGCGATTGAACACGCGAAAACCATTCAAAAATTCGAAAAGCGGCGCACTATTTTATTTGTCGATGAAGTTCATCGTTTCAATAAAGCACAGCAAGATGCGTTTTTGCCGCACGTTGAAGATGGAACAGTCTATTTTATTGGCGCGACAACGGAAAACCCCTCTTTTGCGCTCAATAATGCGCTGCTTTCAAGAGCGCGGGTGTATGTATTAAATCCACTCACACCATCTGAATTACAAGCTATTTTGACGCATGCGCTTGAAGATAGTGTAAATGGCTTAGGTGATTTAAATCTGGAAATGTCTGATGAGATGAAACATCAATTTGCCCAAGCGGCAGATGGTGATGCACGGCGCCTGCTAAATTTACTCGAACTGGCCGCTGAAGTCGCCTCAGCGCAGTCAACATCGATTATTGACGAATTTATCGCACAAGGTGTATTAAGTGGTGGTGTGCGTCGTTTTGATTCCCACGGTGAAGAATTTCATAATCAAATTTCAGCGCTACACAAATCCGTTCGCGGTAGCTCAACAGATGGCGCACTTTACTGGCTTTGCCGCATGATTGATGGCGGTTGCGACTTGGCGTATT
The DNA here is from genome assembly GCA_039800705.1 of Pseudomonadota bacterium. GTDB lineage: Bacteria > Pseudomonadota > Gammaproteobacteria > Methylococcales > Methylomonadaceae > UBA10906. Next base: position 15,971 of record JBDLQG010000021.1, on the reverse strand, counting down.
TGGCACGTCGTATTGTGCGTATTGCTTCAGAGGATATTGGTAATGCAGATCCTCGCGCCTTGCAACTCGCGCTTAATGCGTGGGACGCACAAGTGCGTTTAGGCTCGCCTGAAGGTGAATTATCGCTTGCACAAGCCGTCATTTACATGGCGAGTGCGCCTAAAAGTAACGCCGTTTATCAAGCGTATAACGCGGCAATGGCGCACGTTAAACAAACCGGATCGCTGGAAGTACCGCTGCATTTGCGCAATGCACCCACCACGCTGATGAAAAAACTCGATTATGGCAAAGCGTACAGATACGCGCACAATGAACCCGATGCTTACGCGGCGGGGGAAAATTATTTTCCAGAAGAACTGGCAAAAACCCAGTATTACTATCCCGTTGAGCGTGGGCTTGAAATTAAAATCAAAGAAAAACTGGCTCGATTGCGTGAATTAGATGCGCTGTTTTTAGAAACAAATGGAAATTAACCATGATAGCTAAAGCCACCTTCGCCTTTTTGCCTTATAATTGTCACCATATTTTCATTTTATAACACTACTTTGTAAGAAAAATAAGAACATGGACTTAAAATTTCTCGATTTTGAACAACCCATCGCTATCCTAGAAGCGAAAATTGAAGAACTACGCAATGTTGAATTTGATAATAAAATCAACATTTCTGACGCACTTAAACAATTAGAAGACAGAAGCCAAGCCTTAACCGAATCTATTTTTGCCAATTTGACTGACTGGCAAATTTCGCAATTATCGCGTCATCCAGGGCGTCCCTATACGCAAGATTACATCGATTTAATGTTTACCGATTTTCATGAACTTCATGGCGATCGCACTTATGCTGATGATCCTGCTATTATTTGCGGTCTCGCTAAATTAGATGGTCAGCCTATTGCAATTATTGGCCATCAAAAAGGACGTGACACCAAAGAAAAAATTCACCGTAATTTCGGTATGCCACGTCCAGAAGGTTATCGCAAGGCATTGCGCGTGATGAAATTAGCAGAGCGTTTTAATCTGCCGCTGATTTGCTTAATTGACACACCGGGGGCTTATCCGGGTATTGACGCTGAGGAGCGTGGGCAAAGTGAAGCCATTGCCCGAAATTTATTTGAAATGGCGCAGCTCAAAACGCCCATTATCTGCACCATTATTGGTGAAGGGGGTTCAGGCGGTGCACTTGCCATTGGCGTGGGCGATCGTTTAATTATGCTTGAATACAGCACCTATTCGGTCATCTCACCTGAAGGCTGCGCGGCTATTTTGTGGAAAAGTCCCGATAAACTTCAACTTGCTGCTGAAGCGATGGGGATTACCGCAGACCGAATTCGTGAACAAGGCTTTTTAGATGAGGTTGTTCGTGAACCGTTAGGTGGCGCACATCGTGATTTCAACACAACAGCGGAAAATTTAAAAGAAACCCTAATACGTCATTTAGATGCCATTAAGCAACACGATTTACAAACCATTTTAGCTCAGCGTTATCAACGCATTATGAGTTTTGGCGTGTTTGAAGAAAATAGCAAATAAAAATGGAATTTAACGACAAACGCTTGTGAAAGATAACTTTAATTTTGATGTTTTGGTCATTGGTAGTGGTGGCGCAGGATTAAGTTTAGCGCTCAAACTGGCTAATGCGCAAACTCGCGTAGCTGTGCTATCTAAATTTGCACTGACTTCAGGCAGCACTTATTATGCGCAAGGTGGTATTTCTGCGGTATTTGATGCAAATGATTCCGTTGAATCGCATTTAAACGATACACTCAATGCGGGCGCTGGACTTTGTGACACCGATATCGTGGAATTAACCGTTAAACACGGCAAAGAATCTATCGATTGGCTCCGCGAACAAGGCGTAAAATTCACGCAAGAGCAAACAACCACCGGTGAAACTAAACTTCATTTAAATCGTGAAGGCGGCCACTCGCATCGACGTGTTGTACATACCGATGACGCAACGGGAAAAGCGGTATCACTGTCGCTGATCGAACGTGCACAGGAAAATCCGTTTATCGAATTATTTGAATACGCTAACGTCATTGATTTAATTACGCAAACTCATGGTGGATTAAAGCGATGTGTGGGGGCGTATGTATTCAATAGCCAACAACAGCGCGTCGATACCTTTGCGGCAAAAATAACGGTATTGGCCACCGGTGGGGCGAGTAAAGCCTATTTATACAGCACAAATCCGCATAGCTCAACGGGTGATGGTATGGCGGTGGCGTGGCGTGCTGGGTGTCGCGTCAGTAATTTAGAATTCATGCAATTTCACCCAACTTGCCTTTATCACCCCGCTGGTAATTCTTTTCTCATTAGCGAAGCGTTGCGCGGCGAAGGCGGGCGATTGATTTTGCCTGATGGTCGCGCTTTTATGCACCATTTTGATGAACGTGGCGAACTTGCACCACGCGATATTGTTGCGCGTGCCATTGATCACGAAATGAAAAAACGCGGAATTGATTGTGTGTATTTAGACATTAGTCATAAGCCTGAATCGTTTATTCGAGAACACTTTCCAAATATTTATCAGCAATGCCTTAAATTTGATATCGATATTACAAAGCAACCTATTCCCGTTGTCCCCGCAGCACATTACACCTGCGGTGGTGTCATTACAAATAGTTACGCACAAACAGATATAGAAAATTTATACGCCGTTGGTGAAGTGGCTTGCACGGGCTTACATGGTGCAAACCGAATGGCGAGTAATTCACTTCTTGAATGTTTAGTGTTCGCGCAACGCGCAAGTGATAACATTAAACAACATTTACCACAAATTTACCCAGCTCAAGACATAACGCCTTGGGATGAATCAAAAGTGAGTGATTCTGACGAAGAAGTGGTTGTCGCGCATAATTGGAGCGAACTACGTCATTTTATGTGGGATTATGTCGGTATTGTTCGCACCGACAAACGCTTAGATCGTGCTATGAGTCGCGTAGAATTGCTCAAAAAAGAAATTGCAGAATATTACCAATATTTTCGTGTTACGAGTGATTTACTAGAACTGCGTAATTTGGTCATTGTGGCAGAATTAATTATTCGCTGCGCACAGCAACGCAAAGAAAGTCGCGGTCTGCATTACACGCTCGATTACCCTGAAATAGATACATCAAAACCTGCACAAAATACGATATTAATTCCCGAAAATTATACGGTTAAACACTAGAGTATGTGGTGTGAATTTCATCAAACATCCATAATTTCTCGCAGAACCGCTGTCGCATAACTGCCTGCAGGTAAGCTAAATTCTAACAATAGCGTGGTATTTTCGTCACTAAAGTGCCACGTTAAATCTTGCACATTCACACGCAACGCACGTCTATCCATTTCTAAACCAAACGCAATTAGGCCTTTTGTCAGTGATGCGTATTGGTCAAAAACAGATTGCTCTACATTTTGCGCGTCTGCACTTGTGCGCAACTCACCTTTTCCATATAACGCGCCAGTAGGATGCAATTCATTATTGTCTAATCGTGTACGGATAACATCGTCTATGTCGTCACAAGCAAAACCACTGCGCGACCCATCAAGCATAAAAACATCACCATTGAGTCCGGTTGCCCAATTATTGTCGTTAATACGTCGAGCTAGAATACTATTAAACAAAAAAGAACGTACTGCTGATAAATAAATACTTCGCTGCTCACGAGGCACTTTTTCACCGTTAAACATCGCCAAGGCTTTCACCATATTTTGACCCTGATGCCCAAAACGCTGTGTACCGTAATAATTCGCTATACCATGTCGTTTTATTGACGTTAATTGTGCAATAGTGCTTTCAATGTCACCTTGCCATTGCCGAATAGTTAATTCAAATTGATTGTGCGCTAATGCGCCCCGTTTGAGTTTTCGAGCATGACGCGTCACACCTAAAATTTTCACACCTTCAGCGGAAAAATTTTCCCAAATTGGCTCATCGCCTTTAGGTAACCAGATACTAAACCACTGTGTTGTTATCGCATGACGGTCTTTCATGCCTGCATAACCAATATCACGTTGACGAACATTGGCAAATCGTGCAAATTGCCGCGCGACATAATCGGTATTTTCGCCTGTCTTTTCAATGTGTAAAAAAATATGCTCGCCACTGCCAGAAGGCTCAAATGCGAGTGTTTCTTTAACAATAAAATCAGCAGGAACGGTGCGGATATTGCCCTTTCCTTTTGGTGAACCGTAGATGTGCGGCCAATGGGGTAATGTAAAATTGTCGAGATTCATGATGTGGTGAAATTGGTTTGCTAGGTGACTGAATGTTTATTCATCATTAAAATAGGAAATAGGTTACAAAAATAAGTGATGAAATTATTTTAAATCACGCTAGACTTAAAGATTAAAACGACTTGTTATGGACGGTTTTATGTTTGTGTATTCACTTCCTTTATTTTTTGAGCATATTCATTTTTTTAGTGTGGCTGATTTTGGTATGTTTGTCGTTGGATTGATGGTTATTTTAATCATCAATGCAAATTATTCTGAGAAAACAGAGTATCAACAATCGCTGAATAATTATTTATTTGCGAGTTGGAGCGGCAATATTGCATTAATTTGGGTTGCGACGCCCTTTTTTCTTCTACTTAATATTGGTTTATTTGCAGCGGACACGTTGGCAAAAACAGGACTCTTTACCGTGTCGATGTGGGATGATATTCATCTTATCTTTTTTCTACCTGTAATATGGTGGACAGTATCCATTTGGCGTTGCTCAACCAATACAAATTATTTGATTTTGGGGGCATTCGCGCGATTTTTAACCATTAGTGTTTTTATCGAATATGCCTTAAAAATGCTTATTCGTATTGATTATCCACGTATATTTTTTGAATGCGAAGAACTATTTTTAGATTATGGGAACTGCTTTTAATTTGCTTTGATCGCGTTTAAAACACAATCACATAAATTTGGCTGACCTGTTTCAAATAGCTGCGCGTCAGTTTCACGACGTAGCCATGTAAATTGACGTTTAGCGAGTTGCCTTGTAGCGATGATTGATTTTTCAGTCATCGTAGGCAAGTCATAATCACCTTGAAAATACGCCCACGCTTCTCGATATCCGACCGCGCGAATAGCGGGCAATTTATCGTGCAAATCGCCGCGTCGATACAAATGCGCAACTTCATCTAAAAATCCTTTTTCAAGCATCGCATGAAAGCGTTTTGCAATAATGGCATGAAGAATTTGTCGATCACTTGGGGCAATGATGTATTTTTGAAAAGCATAAGGCAATGCGTTGTCTTGTGCATTCTCCGCAAAAAAATCGCTCAATGAACGTCCTGTGATTTCAAAAACTTCTAGTGCTCGCTGAACGCGCTGCGGATCATTAGGATGAATTCTCGCAGCGGCTTTTGGGTCAATTTTTGCCAAACGCGCGTGCATCGAAAGATGACCTTCTTTGGCTAATTGCGCTTCTAATTGCGCTCGAATGCTCTGATTAGCCGGTGGTAGCTGCGCTAGACCTTGCGTTAATGCGTTAAAATACAGCATCGTTCCACCCACTAAAATCGGCAGCTTTCCACGAGCCACCATATCCGCCATTAACGCCAGCGCTTGTGTGCGAAACTCACCTGTCGAAAACGATTGGCTTGGATCTAAAATATCAATCAAATGGTGTGCAATTCCACCACGTTCCAGTAATGTCGGTTTGGCTGTACCAATATCCATGCCTTTGAAAACAAGCGCAGAATCAACACTGATGATTTCACCATTTAACGCTTGCGCAAGCTGCACCGCCAATGCCGTTTTACCTGAAGCAGTTGGCCCCATGAGTAAAATGGCAGGCGGTAAATGTTGCTTATCCATCAAAAAATCAACTGATTGAATTTTTTATAAATAGTTATAAGCGAATTTTGCAATTTGCGAATAAGACGTATCGCCAATAAAAAATTCTGACCAACGACTTGGGTCGAATTTGATGTCTTCTGCATCCCATTTAAAGAGTTTGATTAAACTTTCCATGAGTTTTTTATCCATGTAAATATAATTCATGGCAACGCGATTACTCATAATAATTGGATTATAGTTATCCTCTGTTCGACGAACAATAAAGCAACCCGAACGGTATAAACTGTATAAAATTTTAAACACAGACGACTGATCATCAGGTTCAAATTCTAGGGCCTTCGTAATTTGCTCTGAAGCCGCTTTTAAACCAACGCCGCCATACGGCTCGCTTTCAGCTAATAAAATATCAAGCTGCTGATAAATTTTCTCGCGCTGCGAATGGGGTGGAAAGTCATTTTTTAAACTTAACTTGGATTTAATAAAATTATTATAAATACGCTTCATATCATCTGTTGCAGGTACATCAGCTTTGGCTTGCTGTTGCCCTAAAAAGCGTTCAATCGCGGATTCATTTTCTTGACTGCTGCAGGATAAGACGGGATCTAAATCGCCAATATGGCGCTGCGTAATGGAAATCATGCCGCGTTTTTCCACTAAACGACATAAATCACCAAACCCTTGAAATGCTTGATAACTATTAAAATCAACAGCGCGACTATTTTTAATGGCCGCCGCAATCGTCGATTGGTTCGTTTTAAGTCCATTAGTCGTGTTATAGCGCACTTTTTCAATAAGTAAATCAATTAAGCAATTTTCATCGTCTGCGACAGCCGTTTCTGTTTTGCGTGAGCCATAATCGTTTTTACCAAAATCTTCGTGATAATAAAATAAATCGCACGCGCTACGATAAAGCTCACCTACTGTATTTTTAGTGCTGCCGATACCGATAATCGTTTTGCCAATTTCTTTGAGCTTTGAAAATAGCGGCATGTAATCTCGGTCATTTGCGATAATGGCAAAAATATTGATATCTGGATGCGTATAAGCCACTGAAATGGCTTCAATAGCAAGGCGAATATCCGATGTATTTTTATAGCCATTATAGTAAGGAATATCTTCATGGCGAATGAGATTGGCTTGCAGCATTTCGCGTAACTCTTTTTTACGCGCTTCAGAAATGGGCAATTTCATAATATCGCCAAATGAGCGACGAATACTAATTTCACCGTGTTCGGTTAATTTTTTGATTTCTTTTTTAATGTCTAAAGGTAAATCATCATCAAGACAAAAGCCGACAAAATTATCTAAATCGATAAATAAGGCAATTCTATTTTTCTTTTCCATTTTTTTTACTAATTATGTTATTGAAAAGCGAATTTTTTTATTCTAAATTTTTATCAAAATTCACTTTTTATATTATGTGGACGGCTATTGAAATCACAAGCAATAGACCGTGGTTTAATTTATTAATGCGCTGTTAATTGAAAAAATTCGCAATACCCGCTAATCACGCAAGTATGACATAAAGGTTTACGTGCCATGCACGTGTAGCGTCCATGAAGAATTAATAAATGATGAGCATCAAGCATAAATTTCTCTGGAATCACGCGTAGTAATTCATTTTCCACGCCAAGCACCGAACTCGAGTGAGCGAGTCCAATGCGGTTTGCGACACGAAAAATATGGGTATCCACCGCGATAGTCGGTTGACCAAAAGCGGTATTTAAAATGACATTAGCTGTTTTACGTCCTACACCAGGCAAACTTTCAAGCTCGCTACGTGTACAAGGCACGTCGCCATTATGTTTTTCAATTAATTGGTGACATAATTTTATAATATTAGCGGCTTTGGTATTAAACAATCCAATCGTCTTAATATAGGTTTTTAAACCCTCTTCACCTAACTCAAGTATTTTTTGCGGTGTGTTGGCAACGTCAAATAACGGTTTGGTGGCTTTATTCACGCTTTTATCCGTAGCTTGCGCTGAAAGCACCACAGCGATTAATAGCTCAAAGTGGCTACTATAGACTAACTCCGTTTCCGGTTTTGGAATCGCAACCGCTAATTGCTCAAATAAACGAACAACTTGTTGATGAATCATGACACAAACGTTTGCGTATACGAAACAAACGCATTAAATTTTTCAACCGCTGCGCCACTGGAAATAACATCATTGGCTTTAGCAATACCCGCGTCAAGTGAAGATACTAAATCTGCTGCATAAATAGCCGCTCCTGCATTAAGTAAAACAATATCTTTCGCTGCGCCCTTTTGATTACTAAGAACATCTTTAAGCATTCGCAAACTGTCGTGTGCATCAGTAATTTCAATGGTTTTGAGTGAGGCTCGAGGTAAATTAAATTGCTCAGGGGAAACAGTGTAACACGATACTTCCCCATTTTTGAGTTCAGCCACATACGTTGGGGTGGCAATACTGATTTCATCCAAACCATCTTGTGCACTCACCACCAGCACGTGCCGACTACCTAATGCTTTGAAAACGTGTGCTAAAGGGGATGTCCATTTGGCATCAAATACACCAATGAGTTGATGGTCTGCCCTTGCTGGGTTGGCCAGTGGACCAAGTAAATTAAATAACGTCCGCACACCGAGTTCTTTGCGTACACTACGTGTATGTTGCATCGCGCCATGATAATTAGGGGCAAACAGAAAACCGATTCCTAATGTATCCACGCATTGCGCGACTTGGTCTGGCGATAAATGCAAATTGACTCCCGCTAATTCCAATACATCCGCGCTACCACAGCAACTAGAAACTGAACGATTCCCATGTTTAGCCACACGTCCGCCCGCTGCAGCCACAACAAATGCACTCGTCGTAGAAATATTAAATGTATTCGCACCATCCCCGCCTGTTCCACAGGTATCGATAAGATGTTTCCCTGCAATCGGAATGGGGGTGGCAAGCTCTCGCATAACCGTCGCAGCCGCTGTAATTTCCTCAACGGTCTCGCCTTTACTACGCAGTGCACACAAAAAAGCCGCCATTTGTACATCACTGGCTTGTCCGTCCATAAAAGCATGAATCGTTTCGCGCATTTCTGTCGCGCTTAAATCGTGTTTTTGGAGTAATTTTTCTAACATCTGCGAATAGTTCATGATATTCCTTTAAATTAAATCCGACGCTACTAATTTTTCTATCGATGCAAATACACGCAGCGTATTATAAATTAACTGATTATGGAGATAAGTACTTTGTGCCGATTGAACGATAATGCGTGAACTTAAACAAAAACGCAATGCACTCACCTCAACGCCGTCTATCTCCCCACACGCTACAGGCTGCCCAATTTGACAGGGTAAATCTTGCAAAGGTAGTTGATGGTAACACGCCAGCGTTTGGGTGCGTGAAAGTGGTTGTTGATTTTTATAAAGTATAAAAGGAAATATCGTGGGCATGACATCCCAAGAAGATACATCAATTAATCCATCACGCGTTAATGCGTGAACAGGAAGCGCAGAAAAGGCGGCAGAACTGGTAATATAATGCAAAATCACTTGCGTAAAATCGGCAATAATACTGCAAATTTTCGTGTCACTTAACTCACTAAACGTGCGATATTGCATTAAAGCCACTTCCATTCGCGCAAGCAGTCCCCAGTTAGGGGGACTATTTAACGAATAAATACTTGTTTTTTCTGGCAAAAAAAGCATTGCCGAAAAAGATGGCGCCGATAAGAACTTTGAGCCGGTTGTAGCTACCATAAAATTTTGCGCTAAATAAGCACGTAGCGTTTGAGCCGATATCCTAAATTGACACGCATCTACGAGTACCGTGAGTTTTTCGCCATAACGTACTTTTAACTGCATTGCACACGAGGGGCTTGGGGCAATCATACCCGTTTTCGATTGATCAACTAAAACGAGAAAAACATGACGCCCTTGCGCCATCCCTTTTTCAATTTGCGCGGTAACTTGCGCATCACATTCATTAATGGATCGAGGAACTGTATTTGATAAACGCAGTGAAATGGATGCCACCTCAACCTCGTTATTTCCATTTGCTAACGCTTTGGCAACACCACTTCCCGTTTCATTCCCTTCCACCATGATAATGAGCGTTTTCTCAGGCAATTGTGCTGCAATTAACGCATGAACATCTGTTCCAGAAGGCGAAAATAATAAGTGTGTACGACTTGAGCATTGAAGAAGTGAAAGCCATTCCTCTTTTTGACGATTGACTTCGCGCTCATAGAGCGTGAGTTCGTCTGTTTTTCTTACGTCATTTTGAAGTCGGGCAATATATTGCTCAAGTGATGCAAAATTTTCACTACTAATAATCGATGCCGTCGATGAACTAAACGATAAAATCGCTTCATCTGGTGTAGGGGGGCAACCATATTTGTTTATGCCTTGTGCATTTAAGCGCAGTCGCTCATCACCTCCCGACACCAGTAACTCTGCCGTCAGCACACGCAAACTTCGTGCTAATTTTAACACCGTAATCGTTTCAGACATTAACTTTGATTCCCTTGAAGCGGCAAGCCAATAATAAAGCGTGTGCCTTGATTCACTTTTGATTCAAACGTTAATGTTCCGCCATGCTTTTGAATAATTTCTGAGTTTATTGACAACCCTAATCCTAAGGCATGATCTGTTTTTTTAGTCGTAAAATGCGGGGTAAAAATATGGTCAACTATCTCACTTCCTATTCCATCACCTGTATCCGCTACGCTGATGACGGCTTGATCGTACACTTTTGCAGTCGTAATGATAATTGTGCCTTTACTTGGGATAGCTTGGACAGCGTTGGTGAGCAAATTAAGCAAAACGTGCATAACGTCGTTGAGATGACAAAGGACGGGTTCATTGAGTGCATAATCTGTTTCAAACGTAATACGATGCTTATATGCACTTTCAAATAATTGAACGAGCTCCATAATAGGCGAATCAATCGTGACGAATTCCACGCCACACGGTATCGAAAACTGTTCAAAAAAATGCGTTAACGTTGCGTTATCACTCGCTTGAATGGCATCAATGGCAACGCGTCCTAATGTGACCGCTTGATGTGATTTAAGCAGGTTTAGTTGTGCTGTGTTTAATTTTTCAAGTGTTTGCTGTATCTGCAGATTTCGCGCTTGTGTTTCTTTCGTTTTTTGCAACACCAACTCACTTTCTAAGTCGTTAACTTTATATTGCAATGCACGCAAACGCACCAACATTTGGTTAAACGATTGGGTTAATTGTGCCACACTGCCTGACCCAATGACATCACATTGCATTGAAACATCATCAACGTCTTTAACCATATCGATAGCTTGAATTAAATTTTGCAGCGACGTGGCATAGCGACGCGTGATTACATTGACGAAAACCATGAGCGGCAAAGTAATGAGTATCATACTGATTACTAACGCTTCAATAAGGTCGATTGCCTGAGGTGTTAACTCGCCAAAGTAAAACCAAATCACCGTACTAATAATTGCGCAGATAATTACAACAACCAATGCGAAAAACAGCGTCAAACGATTAGAAAACGACGAGCGCAACATGATTATCCAATATGAATCGTGAAAAATGTGTAACGCTTTTTTGCATTTAATAACCTTCTGAGGTAATTTCTAATTCGGATAAAACGGTATCAATGCGATGCACTTGTGACGTCACTTCGCCATTATCATGAAGCTCGATAATACGGTATCCCGGTGGTGTTCTATCCATGGCAAAATCCGCACTGTTTTTAGCAAATTGAAAACAGGTTGAAGGCGTGCCAAACACCGCCACATCGCCAAATTTTTTATCCATTTCTTGGTGAATATGCCCCGTGGTAATTACTTTAACCTTTGGATAACGCGCCACCAGTGCTAACAATTCATCACTGTTTTTAATTTGCATCGTGTCAAGCCACTTACTGTCACTGGGTAAACAATTATGGTGCATGGCAATCAGCGTGAATAAATGACTATTTTTTTCTAAACAACTCTCTAAAAAATCCAACTCCGTTTGCTCTAAATAACCACCTTCACTTTTTAAAATTTGGCTATTGAGTATCAATAATTGCCAATTACCCAAAATAACGTGTTTTCTGCAACTCACAAGCGATGTATTCAATACTTCTTGCATTAATTCAAAATCATCGTGATTACCGGGCAAACACATTGTCGGTAAATGATATTCTTCAATTTTGTGCAAAATACGCTGATAGGTCGCCTTACTTGGTGACTGTGCTAAATCTCCCGATATGAGTATGGCATCGTAACTAACAGACTGCGTAAAAGCGTGATTGAGAACACGGTTAAAATAATACTCAGTATTAATCCCCAGCAGCGTAATTTCTGGTGCTGGTAAAATATGCAAATCCGTTAATTGCAATAAAGATAAATGGGAAGAATTCATCGATAATTTTGGAAAGTTAAAGTGTTTTAAAAAGAATTTTAGAATTTCTGAGTGGATTATAAAGAGCTTTTAGTGAATTAGGTAAATTCTCTAATGCACATTGCTCAAATCCGCGTTCAATAAACCATTGCGCTGTTTGCGTTGATAGAACAAATAACGTATGTAAATTGGCATTTTTGGCTTGCTCAAAAGCATGTGCATAAAGTCGCTGCCCACGCGCTGCACCTTGATAATCAGCATGCACTGCAAGACAAGCCAGTACTGCGCAATTTTCGTTTACATCTACATGCAGTGCGCTACAGCCAATAATTAACCCATCGCGTGACATAATCCAATAATCGTTAATTTCCATTTCGATTTTTTCACGCGAGCGTTTTGCCAAAATACCTTGTTGTTCTAAAGGTTTAATCAATTCTAAAATTCCGCCAATGTCGCTCAGTGTAGCACGACGACAAATTTCATAAGGTGTTGCGCTGATGAGTGTACCCACCCCGTCGCGCGTAAAAAGCTCTTGTAGCAGCGCACCATCAATCTGGCGACTCAATAAATGCACACGATTTATACCGGCATGACAGCTTTCAATTGCCGCATTTAACGGCTGGTGCATACTCTCAAGTAAATCATTATTTTTTTGAAGTAATGATTGGGCTTCTTGCGTCGTTAATTGTGCAATCACGTTTCCAGTATCTACGTCCTTGCAACTTTCTTCGGTTAAAAAGATGAGTTTTTCTGCCTTGAGTGCAATGGCCACCGCCGTAGCAACTTGCTCGGCAGATAAATTAAACACATCACCACTGGGCGAATAACCAATAGGTGAAATGAGAACTAAATTATTTTGTTCAAGCTGCGCATGAATGGCCGCACTGTTAATTTTGCGTACCGCGCCCGTATGTAAATAATCGACACCATCAATAACCCCAATAGGTTTTGCCACGACAAAATTGCCTGACGCTACTTTTAGCTCAGAATTTTCCATCGGTGAATTGGCAAGTCCCATTGACAGTTGCGCTTCAATTTCCACGCGAACAAGGCCAGCGGCTTCTTTAACGCATTGCAATGCGACATCATCGGTGATGCGCAGTCGATTATGAAAGTGGACTGGATGATTAAGGTTAGATAAACGCTCATCAATTTGTGGGCGAATACCATGCACAAGCACCAAACGAATTCCTAGACTACTAAGCAACGTAAAATCGTGAATGAGCGCCTGAAAATGATCTGTTTTCAGTGCTTGGCCACCAAAATTTATCACAAATGTTTTATTGCGATGCGCTTGTATGTAGGGTGATGAATCACGAAACCAATGGACAAAATTCGTTATCAAAAAACCTCCAACGCCTTTTTTACATCGTTTAATACGCTCGTCCAATCGCCTTTCTTAGGTTGGCGAAATAAGCGCATACTTTTGTACCAAACCGTATCCTCACGGTTTAAAAGCCAACGCCAATCCGGCACAGCCGTAATTAATGTCCACACAGGTAAATTCAACGCGCCCGCCAAATGCGCAGGTGATGAATCCACTGAAATAAGCAAATCTAAATTCGCAAGCAACGCCGCAGAATCCGTGAAATCTTCAATATAAACGCTGGCATCAAGCATATTTAAAGGGCCGTTTAAACACGCCTCACGTGCTTTTTCACCTAACTGTAAACTGACCCAAGTGATATTTTGAAGCTCGCTTAGGCACGCAAACCGTGATAAATCAATCGAGCGATTCGCATCATTGGAATGCACGGGATTTCCCGCCCAAACCAACCCTATTTTTTTATTATTAACGCCAGACTGCGCTAACCAATTTTTCCACCACGCTGATTTTTCCGTATTTACCGATAAATAAGGAACATTGCAGGGCAAATTCTCAAGTGTTGTTTGAAACCAATAAGGGAGCGCTAACGGAAACACCCAAAAATCATACGTCGTATTATGTTGCTCACCGTTTTCGAGTACCCGATCAACCCATACAATGGTGTTAAATAATTCAACCAGCGGTTTTGTCACAAGCACCCAAACTGTCGCGCCATGCGCTTTTAAATGCTGCGCATAGCGCACAAATTGAATCATATCCCCAAAACCTTGCTCAGAATGAATGAGAATCGTTTTACCTTGCAACGCCTCGCCTTCCCATTGCTTAGCATTGAGATTAGGTTGATTGGGTTTGCTTGGATTCGTATTTTGCGGATGATAAAACCATTGATATTGCGCCCAACCTTCTTTCAATCGGCCAAGTAACATAAGTAAAAGCGCAAAATTGTAATGCGCATCAATAAAATGAGGGTCGAGTTTGATGGCTGTCACAAAATGCTTTTCAGATTCGCCAAACTCAGAAAGATGTTTTAACACAAGCCCTAAATTACTGTGCGCTTTGGCGTGATTGGGGTTATAATTGATAGCGAGTCGATAGCTTTTTTGTGCATCCTCATAACGTGCCATTTTTTGAAGCGTGACGCCATAATTGTAATGCGCCTCTACATAATCGGGGCGAAGTACTAACGCTTTTTGATAACAGGATTGAGCTTCGTCTAAGCGATTTAACTTTTCTAATGTAATACCTAAGTTATTATGCGCGACAGCAAGATTGGGCGAAATTTGAATGGCATGGTGTAAACATTTTAGTGCGTCGTCTAACCGATTTTTATCTTGATAGGCATTCCCTAAATTACTCCATGCCTCTGCGTCGCTGGGCGATAAATCGGCTGCCTTTTGTTTTGCATCAAGTGACTCGTCAATACGTCCTTGTGCTTGCAATACTGCGCCGAGTACTTTCCAACCAAAACCATGTTGTGGAAAACGCGCAATGAACTCTTTTGCGACTTCTTCAGCTTGAGGGTAATTTTGCTGATTATAAAGTGCCGCCAATGCGTTCACTTCGCTGGCAGTGGGCGCAGCAATAGGCGTTTTTTTTGTTGATTTGGCGGGAATCGGTCTTTTCATGCTGTCGCGTTAGGCTTTTTTGATGTAAAACGTTTTCACGTTGTCATGTTGTGCGATAGTTAAAATTTCGTGTGCCGCTTGCTGACAAAAAACACCAAAATCAAGATGCGCCGCTGGGTCGGTAACAAGAATTTTAATCACATCCGTAGATTGTAATTCATTTAACCCTTTTTTTAGTTTTAACAAAGGCATGGGGCAATTTAAGCCAATGGCATCGATTTCAAGCGTATACGGTAACATAAAGTATTAAGGTAAAAGTTAATCACACAGTTTTTTTTAAATGCTTATTATAATAACATCCTAACCCTATCGTTGAAGCAGGACATTACTTTTTTATGGATTATTTCCCCATTTTTCTCAAATTATCAAAGCAGCCGTGTTTGGTTGTTGGTGCTGGAAGTTGCGCGGCACGGAAAATTGAATTGCTATCGCGTGCGGGTGCAGACATCACCGTGGTAGCACACGATATTAGTGCGCAAGTAGCTGCAATGCAAGCAAGTCATCATTTAACCATTTATCGAAAATACTTTGAACCTCAAGATTTAGCGGATTTTAAAATTGTCATTTCGGCCACTAATGATAAATCAGTGAATGAAAACGTCAGTAAATGCGCCAAAAAAGCCGGTATTTGGGTCAATGTTGTTGACAGTCCAGCGCTATGTAACTTTATTTTTCCAGCCATTGTCGATAGATCCCCGTTAACGATTGCTATTTCGTCAGGTGGTGTTTCACCTGTTTTAGCACGTCTTTTACGCGCAAAAATTGAAACCGTTATTCCGCCCACTTACGGCATCTTAGCAAAACTGGCTGAAAAATTTCGTGATACTGTCAAAAAACAAATCACTATTCCCTCAAATCGCCGAATTTTCTGGGAAAATGTGTTGCAAGGTCGCGT
>JBDLQG010000020.1:0-17989 GCA_039800705.1 Pseudomonadota bacterium | reverse complement strand
TATTATTCGCAATCGTATCGTTAAATAATGTCACTTGTTGATTCACTAAGGCGATGTGTTGGCGCAAATTACGGAATGTGTAATCGTTAATGTTCACACCATCAAGCAAAATTTCGCCTTGATTGTATTGATAAAAACGGGATATTAAATTGGCAAGTGTGCTTTTACCACCACCCGACGCACCAACTAATGCAATAGTTTCGCCCGCTTTTGCAGTAAAGCTAATATCATGTAAGGCGGGTTGCTCGTTATTGTCATAACTAAATGTCACGTGTTTGAACTCTAGATCACCAAGACAACGTGTTTTACTATAATTTCCTTTATCGTGTTCAGTATCTTGATCTAATACGTCAAATAACGATTCGGCCGCTACAATACCGCGTTGAATATCACTGTTCGCATCACTAAGTTGGCGCACAGGACGAGGCAGTAGAAATGCGGCGGTTAAGTAACCAACAAACGCCCCCACACTAGACTGCTCCATAAAAAACAGCGCGATATACATTAGAAAGGCTAATGCGAATGCAATAATTAGCTGCATAAATTGGTTGTGTAGCGAACTTGTGCTAATCAGCTTCATTGATTGATTTCGATTATGGTCACTACGCTCAATGAATCGCTGACACTCGTAATCTTCACCGCCATAACTGCGCACAATACGATGCCCATTTACCAGCTCCGAGGTGATATGTGTCATATCCCCAATGGATTCTTGAATGCGCTTGCTGAGTATTCGCATACGTTTACTGACATAATTGACCAGCAATGCAATGACTGGTGCAATAACTAAGAAAACAAGGGATAGTTTCCAATTCATGTAAAACAAATACGCAAGTAATCCAGCAGCAGTTAAACCTTCTTGAACCACTTTACGCACGGCATCAGTGGTAGCTTGTGCGACTTGGTTGACGTTATGCGTAATTCGCGCAATCATGTAACCACTGTTGTTTGAATCAAAATGTGCGGTAGGAAGTTGCGTGTATTTTTCAAAAATTTCACAACGTAATGTGTGTATAACATTTGAAGACACTTTAGCTAAAAAATAATTTCCTAAATAAGCACCTAAACTTCGCACTAAAATTAAACCGCTAAATAAAAGTGGCAAATAATAGAGTTTTTCGTGTTCTTTGGCTTGTAGTGTGTCAATAATTTCTTGTAGAAGTTGAGCAAATAACGGCTGCGTCACCGAATAAATGATAAAACCGATAATACTTACAAAAAATAACTTCTTGTGCGGGGTAATATAAACGAGAAGGCGTTTGTAAACGTCGATTTTAGTTTTTTGCATGAGTAACTTTGATCACGGGTAAGATAAAAACGCCCGAGTTTTGAATTAAAAAACGGACGTTTAAAAAATAAAAAACAAAGAATATTTAATCGCGGAGTAATTCGTTAATGCCGGTTTTACTACGTGTGCGTTCATCCACTTGTTTAATAATGACCGCACAATATAAGCTATATGTGCCATCAGCTGAGGGTAAATTGCCTGACACCACAACAGAACCAGCTGGAATGCGTCCGTAAGTAATTTCGCCTGTCATACGGTTGAAAATTTTCGTGCTTTGACCAATGTAGACACCCATTGAAATGACGCAACCATCTTCAACAATAACGCCTTCCACAATTTCAGAACGTGCGCCAATAAAGCAATTATCACCAATAATGGTAGGATTCGCTTGCAAAGGCTCTAACACACCACCAATACCAACACCGCCAGATAAATGGACGTTTTTACCAATTTGTGCGCATGAGCCAACGGTCACCCATGTATCGACCATTGTGCCGCTGTCAACATACGCACCAATGTTGACATAAGAAGGCATTAAAATGGCACCTGTTGCGATAAATGAACCATGACGCGCCACTGCATTTGGCACAACACGAACGCCAGCGGCGGCAAAATCTTCTTCACTATATGTTGAAAATTTACTTTCGACTTTATCGTAGTAGCGTGTATTACCGCCATCCATTAAACGGTTATCGTTGATGCGAAATGATAAGAGAACGGCTTTTTTTAACCATTGATGCGTTACCCAATCACCGTTCATTTTTTCAGCAACGCGTAATTTGCCGCTATCGAGTAAATTTAGCGTTTGCGTGACAGCATCACGGAGTTCCGCTGATGCGTTGGCTGGGGTGATATCTGCGCGATTTTCAAATGCGCTGTTAATGATGTTTTCTAAATTGGTCATGAGTTATTTTGTCAAATATTGGAAAAATTTTAAAAAATGGCGCGGCTTTATACTTGTTGAATAGGGCGCGACTAACGCAATTCTAACATGATATGTTTATAATGTGGGCGGATGAAAGAAAACGGATGTAGACAATAAATAGCGGATGATTGATAACATTATTTTTGTTATTGTTTATATTCATGTTTTTAGACTTTAAATTTTTAGGAAAATCATTGTATGCGTAGAGTTATTTTTAATCAAAAAGGGGGCGTGGGTAAATCCACAATCACCTGTAATTTAGCGGCAATTAGTGCGCAGCAAGGCAAGCGTACACTCGTCGTTGATTTAGATGTACAGGGGAATTCCACGCAATATTTGCTCGGTCATAAAGTAGCCGACAGCGATAAAACCATTGCACATTTCTTCAAAGATAGTTTGAGTATTTCTTTATTTGGTAGCAGTAGTACGGGATCGGGTCTTGAAAATGCGATTCATGAAAGTCCTTTTCCCAATTTATTTGTGTTGCCATCACATCCTGAGCTTGAGCCACTGCAAGGACGCTTAGAATCACGTTACAAAATTTTCAAACTCAAAGAAGCGTTTGAAAAACTAGACGATTTCGACGAAATTTATATGGATACCCCCCCCATTTTAAATTTTTACAGTCAATCTGCATTGATTGCAGCGCATAAATGTTTGATTCCTTTTGATTGCGATACGTTTGCGCGTGATGCACTGCATTTGCTTATTCACACATTAGGTGAAGTGAAAGCCGATCATAATCAAGCACTCGAAATTGAAGGTATTATTGTGAATCAATTTCAAAAACAAGCGAATTTGCCGCGTCAATTAGTCAACGAGCTCATTGCTGGTGGCTTGCCGGTTTTAGCGTCAATGATTTCCAGTTCGGTCAAAGTGCGTGAATCGCATTCAGAATCACAACCGCTTATTCATTACGTTCCCACACATAAATTAACTGACGAATTCCGCGCCCTTCATGATGAAATTCACAAGCGCTAAAGCATGGGCATTGCCTGTGTTATCAGGTATTTTCATTGGAACGAGTTATATTCCCTTTCCACCATGGGCCGCATTGTTTGGATTTGTGCCTTTGTGGATGTTTTGGCAAGCACAAACGCAATTAAAGTCGGTTATTTTAGGCGGAATGGTAAGTGCGTTTGTGTTTACGCTGATTGGCTTTAATTGGATGACGTATTTGCTGCATGAATTCGCTCATTTGCCATGGGCATTAGCCGTTATTGGCATGATTATTTATGCGTTAATTGCGCATTTATACGTGCCTTTTGCAGGAATGATTTGGTTTTTAATGGTAAAAAAATGGTCATGTTCAAAAGGCGTTTCGTTAGGGTTATTAACTCTTGTTACGATTTTATGTGAAGCGTATTCGTTGACGTTATTTGATTGGAATTTTGGTTACTCATGGTTTGGTTCAAATATTCCTTTTTACCATTTGGCTGAAATCGTTGGCTTTAGCGGTTTAAGTGCAATTACGCTCGCGTACAATTTACCGCTGTATCTGGCATGGAAATCTCGCCATGAAACCAAAGGGAAAATACTCTTTGGCGCAGTTGTTGGCAGTTTTTTACTTTTCAATATCACCGGACTGGCCTTAAAAGCGCGTCTACCACAGCCAGATTCGGAATTTAACGTTTTGATGGTGCAGGGTAATATTGGTAATTCAGAAAAAATGGCTGCTGAAATTGGGGATGGCTATGGACAAGCCATTTTGGGGCGTTATCTGTCATTAACGAGTAACGCGCTAGAAGCACATAAAGACGAAAAAATTGATTTTGCGCTTTGGCCAGAAACCGCTTTTCCGACTTTTTTAGGTGAAAATTTAGTGCCTCCTAACACGTATCCCGCGCAGCTTAGCGATTTTTTGAAAAATCATTCATTGCCACTAGTGACAGGAGCATACAGTGTTGATATGCGCGTAAAACTATTAACGAACTCACTTTTTCTTTTGAATGAAATGGGACAGATTATCCCACCACATTACAGTAAAACGATTTTGCTAGCGTTTGGTGAATATATCCCTTTTGAAGATGTTTTATCACAACTTCGTCAATGGTTTCCGCAAATTGGACATTTTGCACGCGGACAGGGACCAACGGATTTATTTGATTTACATGGATTGAAAATGGCACCGCAAATCTGCTACGAAGGGTTATTTGCTTATTTTTCGCGTGATTTAGCCAATCTAGGCGCACAAGTTATTGTCAATGTCACTAATGATTCATGGTATGGGGCATGGCAACAGCCGTACCAACATTTTTATATGACACTCGCGCGGGGAATTGAGTTTCGTCGCCCTGTACTTCGCGTGACTAACACGGGTATCTCCTCAGTAGTATTGGCATCAGGTGATATTTTACAGCGTTCACCCATTTATGAAGCGTGGACAGATGTGTATCATGTTCCTTATGTAAAGCATCCCTCACCAACATTTTATCAAGAATGGTTTTATTTGCTGCCAAGTTTGTTGTGGATAATTTTTTTTGCATTGTTAATGTATGCAATAAAACAACATGTTAGATTCAAAAATGCCAATAAATAGAAAAAAAAGTTCGTTTATACACAAAAAAAAGTAGCGTATTTTTTATTTTTCTATATAATAAACGGCTTATCAAGTTTATTTGCCTTGGTGGCGAAATTGGTAGACGCAAGGGACTTAAAATCCCTCGTTCGAAAGAACGTGCCGGTTCGACTCCGGCCCAAGGCACCATATAAAATTAAAGACTTAAGTTTCTAACTTAGGTCTTTTTTTTGCCTGATACCTCGCTTTTGCTATAGCATTTTGATTTTCTGTGTAATCTAGCAAGAAAATGCCTAAACAAGCTGTTATAACCGACATTCCGCACCTAATAAAAAGCGATTTATGATTTAAAATTTAGCCACACAGAAATTCATAAAAGATCCTGATTACTCACAAAGAACAGCTACTCTAGCAAATAACAAGTATTGGTAATCGGCGTTTTGTTATTCAGGATAGGTTGCCTCGCCTTAATGTTATGTTGCACTGTAAACTCCTCTAATGCCTATGCCGTTGGCTTAGGATGGCTGATTTTAGTCGGAGCGTAAGTGGCGTTTATCGCGTTATTCAAACGTTTCATATTTTTACAATCGTTGCTTGCTTATATCGAATTCAGGTTAAAATAAAAACGGGACAGCAGAAAAATTCTGCTGTCCCGTTATTTTAGCGATTAACTCAGAGAAAAACTAACCGCCGAAATCGTCCAGCATAATGTTTTCTGGTTCAACACCATTATCAATTAACATTTTAGTAACAGATGTATTCATAATTGGTGGGCCACACATATAAAACTCACAATCTTCAGGTGCAGGGTGTTTTTTAATGAATTCCTCTAACAACACATTGTGAATGAATCCAGTGTAACCTGTCCACTCATCTTCAGGCAGTGCGTCAGAAAGCGCAGTGTGCCATGTGAAGTTTGGATTTTCTTTTGCCAGCATATCGAAATCTTCTACATAGAACATTTCGCGTTTGCTACGCGCACCATACCAGAAAGTCATTTTGCGTTTTGATTTCAATCGACGGAGTTGATCGAAAATGTGTGAACGCATTGGCGCCATACCTGCACCACCACCAACGAATACCATTTCAGCATCGGTATCGCGTGCATAGAATTCCCCGTAAGGGCCAGATACGAAACATTTATCACCGGGTTTCAAATTGAAAATAAACGATGACATGATACCTGGTGGTAAATCAGGCTTTGGTGGCGTTGCAACTCGCACGTTAAGCATAATTTCTTTTTCTTCTGGATAAGAAGCCATTGAATATGCGCGAAGCGTTGGTTCTTTTACTGTTGACACATATTGCCACAAATTCCATTTATCCCAGTCGCCACGGAAACGCTCTGCGACGTCGAAATCACTGTATTTTGCAACGTGTTCAGGACATTCAATTTGAATATACCCACCAGCACGGTATTTAATTTCCTCGCCAGCAGGCAACGTTAATACCAATTCTTTAATGAACGTAGCAACGTTATCATTTGATTTAACCGTACATTCCCATTTTTTAACGCCGAAAACGCTGTCTTCAACTTCAATGGCCATGTTGCTTTTAACTGCTACTTGGCAAGATAAACGCTCACCATGTGCTGCTTCACGCTTGGTAATATGACTTAATTCAGTTGGCAAAATATCACCACCACCCGAATGTACTTTCACTTTACACTGACCACAAGTACCACCACCGCCACAAGCAGAAGAAACGAATAATCCGTTATCTGAAAGAGCGTTTAATAGCTTTGAACCCGATGGGACATGAATTGTTTTTTCATTATTAATGACAATTTCAACATCACCTTCTGCAACGAGTTTCTTTTTCGCGCCGATAATCACAAAGACTAACGCGATAACAAAACCCGTGAAGATGATAATCCCTAAAATAATTTCCAGCATGACGTTACCTTCCTAGAGTTGAATGCCTGAGAAAGCCATGAAGCCCAAAGACATCAGACCCGCTGTAATAAACGTGATGCCCAAACCTTGCAGAGCGGCTGGAATATCACTGTATTTCAATTTTTCACGTACACCCGCCATAACGGTAATTGCAAGTGCCCAACCAAGACCACTGCCAATACCATAAGTGACGCTTTCGCCAAAATTGTAATCACGTTCAATCATGAACAAACTGCCGCCCAAAATAGCGCAGTTGACGGTGATTAATGGTAAGAAAATACCTAGTGCCTGATACAAAGCAGGAAAGAATTTATCTAAAATCATTTCCAAAATTTGTACCAACGCTGCAATCATACCAATACACGCAAGCAACGCTAAAAAGCTTAAATCCACACCTTTAATACCAAGCCACGCAAGCGCGTCTTCTTTTAATAGTGTGTGGTAAACAAGATTGTTTGCAGGAACCGTAATGGCTTGAACGACCATTACTGCAACTCCAAGACCCATTGCAGTAGAGACTTTTTTCGATACCGCAATAAATGTACACATCCCCAAAAAGAAGGACAATGCGAGGTTTTCAATGAAAACCGCTTTAACAAATAAACTGATATAGGCTTCCATTAGTGATGCCCTCCTTCTTCGCCGTGTGAAATCGACATAATTTTGAATTCAACCGCTTCGCGTTGTTTAGGTTTCCATTCACGTACCGCCCAAATGAGCAAACCGATAATGAAAAACGCGCTAGGTGGTAATAACATCAAACCGTTTGGATCGTACCATCCGCCATCTTTGGTTAAATGGAAAACTTCCATGCCAAGTAATTTACCTGAACCAAAAATTTCACGGAAGAAAGCAACAACAATCAAAATTAAGCTGTAACCTAAGCCGTTACCAATACCGTCGATAAAACTTTCGAGTGGCGGGTTTTTCATCGCATACGCTTCAGCGCGACCCATAACAATACAGTTAGTGATAATCAAACCCACAAATACCGATAATTGCTTACTAACATCATACGCAAACGCTTTGAGTAACTGATCTACAACGATAACCAGTGACGCGATAATGGTCATTTGCACAATAATCCGGATACTGCTTGGAATATGATTACGAATAGCTGAAATCGCTGCACTTGAGCATGCCGTTACCATCGTTAATGCTAACGCCATAATGAGTGACGTTGACATTTGTGAAGTTACCGCAAGTGCTGAACAAATACCAAGCACTTGAAGTGTAATTGGGTTATTTTCAACTAACGGTTCAGTTAATACTTTTTTTGTTTCATCATTCAATAAATCACTCATGATTTTGCTCCTGTAACCGTTCTGACTTTGGCTAAATAAGGTGCGAAACCTTCTTTACTTGTCCAATATCTCACTAAGTTGGTAACGCCCGTACTAGTTAAAGTCGCACCAGCTAAACCGTCAACTTGGTATTGTGAGCCCGCTTTTGTGCTGTCAACAGTACCTTTAATCAAACTTAATGCAGGTTCGCCAACACCGGCTTCAGCAATCAAACCCTTTTCAGAAGACGCTTGCTCAGTTTCTGCGTAGATTTTTTTGCCTTTCCAAAGTGCACGCCAATTTGGATTCACAACTTCGCCACCCAATCCTGGTGTTTCTGCTTGATCGTAAAAGTTGATACTTTGAACAGTTTGACCATCTGCTTCAACCGATAAGAAACCGTAAAGCGTTGACCACAAACCATAACCATTGATTGGTAAAATAATGGATTTTGTTGTGCCGCCTTCTTTTACCAAATAGACTTTCGCTAATTTTGCCTTAACACGGATGTGAGCAATATCTTTGTCTTTGGTAATCGCAACACTTTGCGCAGGATCTTTTGCTGCTTTACGTTGGTCATACGCATTCGCATCACCATCAGCATAATCTCCCGTTTCTAAATTGACCAATTTAGCTTCAATTTTTTCAGCAAAGGCTTTTTCAATATTCGTATCTTCTTTCAACAATCCTGCTACATCTAAAATATTTTTCTTCATGTCTAGCGCTTTATTGCTAACTTGAAGTGGTTTTAGTGCAACCGCTGCCATAGAAACAAATACCGCACACACTAAGCATAATGCAACCGCGATAGCGATAGTTTTTTCTAAGCTATCATTGCCAAGCGCAAGAATTTTATCGCGGTAGACTTTGAATTTTTGATAATGCTCACAATTATCGAGCTTCTCTTGTAATTGTTTCAATTGATCAGACATGACGTTTCACCCTTCTTCTGATATTCGCTTGAATGACGAAATAATCAATCGTCGGTGCAAACATGTTGGAAAATAAAATGGCGAGCATAATGCCTTCAGGGAATGCAGGATTCACAACGCGAATTAATACCGTCATCACTCCAACTAAGCCACCAAATACCCAGCGTCCTGTATCAGTCATCGCTGCACTGACAGGATCAGTTGCCATGTAGACCATACCAAAAGCAAAGCCACCCACAGTCAAGTGCCAGTACCAAGGTAGAGCAAACATGTGATTTGTGTCGCTGCCAATCATGTTAAATAACAATGAAGTCAGTACCATGCCAGCAAATACACCACCCATTATGCGATAAGAAGCAACACGGGTATAAAGTAAAAATGCAGCGCCAATTAAAATCGCTAATGTTGATGTTTCACCTAAACATCCGGGTTCAAAACCTAAGAAAGTCTGAATCCAGCTATAGTGTTGAGTGACTGCATCTAAACCACCGTCAGCTGCTAAACCTAATGGCGTTGCAGCGGTATAGCCATCTACAGCAACCCAAACTGAATCGCCTGAAATTGACGCAGGGTAGGCAAAATACAAAAATGCACGGCCGGTTAATGCTGGATTTAAAAAGTTTTTACCTGTACCGCCAAAGACTTCTTTACCAATGACAATACCAAAAGAGATGCCTAAAGCGACTTGCCATAGAGGCATATCGGGCGGCATAATCAATGTGTAAAGCATTGAAGAAACTAAAAAACCCTCGTTAACTTCGTGACCACGTACAGTTGCAAATAAAACTTCCCAAATACCACCTACTGCTAACGTAACGATGTAGATAGGCAAGAAGTAAAGTGCGCCATGCACGATATTTGAAAACGGATTCATGGTGCTATAACCAAAAATCGTCATCGGAATGCTGCGCCAGTTGTCAATTTTCTCTAAGCCTAATGCCGCCATAGCTGAATTTGCTTGATAACCGGTGTTGTAAAGCGCCATCATGATGCAGAAGAAAGTCGCAATCACAACAAATGTCATGGTGCGTTTTAAATCATTACCATCACGAATGTGCGTTTTACCGCGTGTGACATCAGCGGGCGTATAAATGAACGTGTCGACCATTTCATATAGGCCATAATAACGTTCAAGCTTGCCGCCTTTAGTAAAATGTGGCTCTAAATTGTCTAAAAACTCTCTCGCCGACATTTAGCCCTCCTTTTCAATTTTGGTTAAATTCGCTCTGAGCACAGGCGCAAAATCATGTTTGCCTGGATCTGCGAATGTAAATAATGACATATCTTCTTCGTCAAGTTCTAAGCAGCCAAGCAATTGCGCTTGATCTGAATCACCAATGACTAATGATTTAAGTAGTGGCGTGGCCAATATATCCATTGGAGTGAGTGTTTCATAAACACCAACGGGAACAATCGCACGGTTACTACCGTTTTTGTCGGTTGTTAAGGGGAATAGACGGTTGTCTTTTTTGTCAACACTTGAGGTATAAACATTCATCGCAGAGTATTTGTTTTTACCTGCAACAATCCAACCAAATAATTCACGTGCCCGCCCTTCTTGTAGTGCTGACACTTGAAGATGATAAGCGCCTAAATAATCAAATGCACCGTGTGCTTCATGACCGTATAACACTGAACCTGAAACAACGCGACTTTCCACGCCATCTTCCAATTCATTTGCCGTTAAATCACTTAAATTTGCACCGACACGCGTACGCACTAAACGAGGTTCTTTCACTGTTGGACCGGAAAGTGCAACAACGCGCTCAACATTTAATTTACCTGTCGTAAATAACGCACCAATAGCGATGACAGCTTGATAATCTAAGTGCCAAACAAATTTATTAATGTTGACGGCATCGATTAAATGAATATGCGTACTAGGCAAGCCAGCTGGGTGAGGGCCATTAAATTCTGCTACCACAACCGGAGTATTGCCTGTTGGAACATTCGCACCAAAGGCTTTACAAACATAGACTTTACCTTCAATGAGTTTTGAAATAATTTCCAAGCCATTGATGAAGTCTTTCTCACGTTCAGCAATAATGACCGTAGGATCTGCCGCTAAAGGACGTGTATCAATTGCCGTAACAAAAATGGAATGGGCTTTACTGTCAAGAGCGGGTGTTTTTCCGTAAGGTCTTGTGCGTAATGCAGTCCACAAGCCCGAAGCAACAAGGTTGTCTTGGATTTGCTGCGCCGTTAAATTTTCTAATTCAGGTTCACTGTATTTAGCAAATGTCACTTCGTCATGACCATGTAGCTCGATAATGACCGATTGTAAAACACGTTTATCGCCACGTTGAATGGATTTAACAACCCCTGAAGCAGGTGAGGTGAAATGAACGCCAGGATTTTTCTTGTCGCTAAAAAGGGCTTGACCAAGTTTTACTTTGTCTCCCTCAGCGACTAGCATTGTGGGTTTCATGCCCACATAATCTAGCCCCAAAACAGCAACGGATTTCACCGCGTTGCCATTTTCAATGGTTTGTTTAGGACTTCCCGTAATAGGAATATCTAAACCTTTTTTTGTTATAAATTGCATAGTTGAAGCAGGCTCCAAACAAGTTGCGGAGAAAATCTTCGTTTTCATTATTGAAGTATAAAAACGGAAGCGTATAAAGGCATAAAACCTCCTTATTACACCATAAAAAGCGTGTCTACTCAACTTGGACAACACACGCTGTCGCATAACAAAAGACAAAAATAAAGCGCGTTTACTTTCATAAACGCGCTTTTGTAATATTTTTTAAGTATTTTTGCTACAGCTAATCAGAATTTGATGAATTGGCGTTCAATTCGCCACTTTGATTTGGATGGCTTTGCACGCTATGTGTTGACTGGTCTACTGCATGAAAATAATGAGGAGAATCATTGTTTATTTTAGCGTCTGTGTGTGCTTCGTTTTTTTGATAATTATCCTGTTTCAAAATCACATTTGCAGCGGCATCAGAGGATTCATTTTGATTAAAACTGACGACATTACTTTCCAAAATTAAGTCATTTTCTGGTTTTTTATAGTTTGGATTGCGTGGTCTGCGACGATTTGGACCTCGACGCAAATTGCTACGATTTCCGTTTCCATTTTTACGTGGCGATTGAGAGTCTAAAGGATCAACAGAGATGATATTTTCCATTGTTTCAGCCGATATTTCTAACAAAACGGGTGTGTCAGCTAATTGATCGGGAGAGGTCGCCTGTTTGCCTTCTACGAAGATAGGTGCATTGTCATCGAGCCCTTCGCTACCAACGTTTTCGTTAGCGGCATGTGACTCTCCATTTTCTTTTCTTGCGCGTTGATTACGTTGGTTTTTATTGCGGCGATTATTGCGATTTTTTGTATTAGAGCCTGCTTTCTTGATGATGGTATCGCTGTTATTTTCTGCTTCTTCAGCATCTTGAATTTGAGCTTCAATAATACTTGATTTATCTATAATCGTTTGTGGCGCATTTGTCGCATTGAATAACGGTTTAGCTAATCGATGCCAGAAACGCTTAATTAATGCGGCTGCCTCATTTTTATTGTGCATAGGTGCTGGAGAGTCATGCAAAAATTCGGTGATAGCCGCTTTAGCAGGCGGAGCATGCTGTTTAACTTGCTGTGCGAATTCTGGAACGCTAATGGTTTCGGCTTTAATGAGTGAATAACTGCTTTTTTCCTCTTGAAAATCACGTTCCTTGATACGCTCAATCTCATAAGCAGGTGTTTCTAAATGCTTACAGGGTAAAACTACGATAGCGACTTTTAAACGATTTTCAATACGTTCAATCGCACTACGTTTTTCGTTTAATAAAAATGCAGCGCATTCAATCGATAAATGCGCAATAATTTTTTCTGCGCCTTTTTTCATTGCTTCTTCTTCGATAATTCGCAGCACTGAAAGTGCAACAGATTCTACATTTCGAATAGTACCTTGACCTTTACAACGTGGGCAGGTGAGTTGCGTTGAATCACCAAGGGAAGGGCGCATACGTTGACGCGACATTTCAAGCAAACCAAAACGTGAAATTCGACCCGTTTGAATACGAGCACGATCTATTTTAATCGCTTCACGTAATTGATTTTCAACCATACGTTGATGCTTGATTGACGACATATCAATGAAATCAATAACAAATAAACCGCCTAAGTCACGTAGACGCAGTTGACGTGCAATTTCATCTGTTGCTTCTAAATTGGTAGTTAATGCCGTTTCTTCAATGTCACTGCCTTTTGTAGCGCGTGCAGAGTTAATATCAATTGAGGTAAGTGCTTCTGTATGATCGATAACAATAGAGCCGCCTGAGGGGAGTGATACTTCACGGTTATAAGCGACTTCAATTTGCGATTCAATGTGGTAGCGATTAAAAAGCGGAACGGGGTCTTTGTATAAACGAATCTTTGATAAGAAATCAGGAATAACTTGCTTTAAAAAGCTTTTAACTAATTGAAAGGCTTCTGGATCATCAATAAGAATTTCGTCTATATTAGTTCTTAAATGGTCACGTAACGCACGAATAATGACGTTACTTTCTTGAAATACTAAAAATGGTGCTGCTTGTTGCGTTGACGAGCGATCGATTGCATCCCAAAGTTGCAGTAAATAATTCAAATCCCACTGCAATTCTTCCACATTTTT
The DNA here is from genome assembly GCA_039800705.1 of Pseudomonadota bacterium. Classification (GTDB taxonomy): domain Bacteria; phylum Pseudomonadota; class Gammaproteobacteria; order Methylococcales; family Methylomonadaceae; genus UBA10906. The sequence goes on along the minus strand of JBDLQG010000020.1, from coordinate 4,529 downwards.
GCCGCACCCTGCTGTTCTGACGATCAACCCCATATTTTCTGGGATCTCAAGAGCACCCATGGCTTCGCGTAACTCGTTTCGTGTTTCGCCTTCGATGCGTCGTGAAATGCCACCCGCTTTAGGATTGTTTGGCATTAAGACTAAATACGTTCCTGCCAAACTGATGTATGTTGTTAACGCAGCGCCTTTGTTTCCACGCTCTTCTTTTTCAATTTGAACAATGACTTCTTGACCAACGCGAATTAAATCTTTAACAGATTGACGGCGCGGCTTAGCTTCTCCTGTTGCTTCTGAATTAGGCGTAGATGTTGCTGCGCGACGATACAGCGGCGCAATTTCTTTAAATGGTAAAAATCCATGTTTTTCAGCGCCATAATTGACAAAAGCAGCTTCTAAACTCGCCTCAACATGCGTAATAATGCCCTTGTAAATATTTGATTTTTTCTGTTCTTTTGAAGGAATTTCAATGTCAAAATCATAAAGTTTATAACCATCAACTAATGCGACGCGCAATTCTTCTGATTGCGACGCATTGATTAGCATTCTTTTCATGCAATATATCCTGTAATGTGACCCGCGCTGCATTTCATTTGCGTTGTAGCAGGCGAACTCAAACTATAAAGCGATTTTTTATCTAGGCGGCTTTTATTGTGTAGCTCGTTATAAGTGCATAGTGAACGAGGCGTGATGCGGGTAGATAAATCCTTTAAGAGAGTTAACCTAAGCGAAAGGTCAGCGCAAGTAAGTTGAAAATCGTTCGTCTTGGGTCGAACGAAAAACCCGAAATTCGTAATGAGCTTTAGAGCGTCTCAAAATCGCTATTTTAATCCTCACCAAAAAAGGCTGTTGTGTTTTCATTTGATGGTGATTTCTTGTAAAGTGTGACTAAAACGTTTCCACTATAACAATCTTATGGTTCGACTTCAATTTGAAGTTAAAGGGTCTTGCAAGATAAATTATCGCTCACTATTCTGTTATAGTTAGAATGGTTGCCTATTTTGCTCTATGATGACATTTTAATTCTATACTAGAAAGGAAAATAATATTCTTCTTTTAAATGTAAATAATTGTTTTATTAGTGTTTTTATTTTTAGAATATTGCTTTTTTATGTCAAAATAATTCATTTTTTAGGCAAAAAAAACACGAGCCATAACATCCAAATTTTCAGTTTTTTCAGTTTTTTAATGGTATTGCTGTGGTCTTTAAAAGGGATATTGCGCTTTGAAAGTTAAAATGTAAGGTATTCAGTGCTGTATTCATCATTTAAGTTATATGGCAACCATGTTTATTATTATCATGCTATTTTGTAGCGTGATTTACGTTGACGCACATTATTTTCTAAATTCCATAACAAAAGTAATTTTAACGAACTTTACATTTTTTCACGTATCGCGTGATGCGTTAATAGTCTTTTGGGATTATCAATTTTTAAACACACTATTCAATGAATCAAAACAAAGAACAAGGTACATTATTACCGACAAAAGTCGTGCAAGTAGAAATTACCGAGGAATATCATGATCAAAGGCTCGATAATTTTTTAATTACACGCTTAAAAGGTGTTCCTAAAAGTCGTATTTATCGTATTGTACGCAAGGGGGAAGTGCGCGTTAATAAAGGACGAGTGGATGTGAGTTATCGCCTTGTGACGGGGGATATTGTACGTATTCCACCTATTCGTCTTGCAGAGCGTAGCGAAGAAGTGTTTGTGCCAAATAATTTAAAAGAAGCACTCGACCATAGCGTTTTATATGAAGACGACGGCTTTTTGATTGTGAATAAACCTGCGGGCTTTGCTGTTCATGGCGGCAGTGGCGTGAGTTCGGGAATTATTGAAGGACTGCGCTTATTGCGTCCAGAAGCACATTTTCTAGAATTAGTGCATCGCTTAGATAAAGATACGTCGGGGTGTCTTGTCATCGCTAAAAAACGAAGTGCGTTGAGGGCATTTCACGCCATTTTTCGAGATAATCAGATTCAAAAAACCTATATTGCATTACTTTCTGGTCAATGGAAAAAACAGAAATTAGTCGTGAATGCGCCATTACTTAAAAATAGTGCTAAAGGCGGTGAGCGCATGGTAATGGTGAGTTCGGTAGGTAAGGAAGCACTGACTACGTTTACACGCTTAACCTGTTTTGAGCAGGCAACACTTGTTGAAGCCGCGCCCAAAACAGGCCGCACACATCAAATTCGTGTTCATGCGCTTCATTTAGGTCATCCTATTATTGGCGATGAGCGTTATGGACGTGATGACATTAACTTATTATTTAAACAAAAAGGGTATAAACGTATGTTTTTACATGCGAAAACATTGCATTTCTTGCATCCTAGTACAGGTGTTGCAATGAAAATTAACGCCCCACTGCCACCGCAACTTGAGATGTTATTAAAAAATGAAAAACCGCTTTGATTTAATTATTTTTGATTGGGATGGAACTTTAATTGATTCTATCGATTGGATTGCGCGTTGTTTGCAAAATGCGGCAAATGATACACGTCATCCAACGCCAGATTATCAATCTGCAAAAGATGTGATTGGTCTGAGCATTGAGAAAGCCATTGCAGCATTATTTCCTGATGCAAACGAAAACGAAATTCACGCGTTAGTTGGTCATTATGAAAAGGCCTATTTTTCTAAAAAAATCAGCCGTGATGATTTGTTTGCGGGTGTTTACGATATGCTTAACGCATTAAAACAAAATGGCTATCAATTAGCGATTGCGACAGGGAAAACACGCGAAGGCTTAGATGAAGCGCTGCACGCTACGGGAACGGTCGATTTGTTTTCAATTACCCGTTGCGCGGATGAAACGCAATCCAAACCCCATCCTAAAATGCTTGAAGAAATTATGACACATTTGGACATATCGCCCGAGCGAGTGCTGATGGTTGGCGATTCCACTCATGATCTGCAAATGGCAATCAATGCTGGCATTGCATCTGTTGGTGTTGCTAGTGGCTCACATGATGCCAATCAACTGCTTAATTATCGGCCGCTACATTGTTTAGCTAATCCAACAGAATTAAGGGTTCACTTTATCGATCCGTAAATTCCAATACGTCCAATCACTTGATAGTTGCCACTGTGAATTTGCAATCACTTGCGTTTGCAGTGGTAAAGGTAATTCGTCTTCTTCAAAGAGAATTTTAATGGCTATCGCGTAATCTCGATTAGGTAGTACATTTTTCGTATTGATTAACGGTAAACCGCGAATAATCGCCATACTGTCTAACGCTGCGGATAAGGTTGAAAAATTGTGAATTTCGCCCGTGTTTTCATTTTTTACGCGATACATATTCAGCAGTGCATGATATTGCAATTGATAGCGTAGCGAATATTTTAACTTTACTTTATCCCACCAAAAATCACGTAGTTGATTTAAACGCACATCCACTTGCCAAAACAGCGGCACCCCGTTGTGAAGAGCTTCCTTGGCTTGAGGACTAAGGCGATACTCTAAATCGGCCGCCAAAAAATAATATCCGTTTTGATGACTAATTTCGGCGTGCTTAACTTCTGCTGCAAAATTAGTCGCAAAAGCCGCATTAAATAAAAGCCATAACAGCAAGCCTAACGTGTAACGTTGCATTACAATTCAAAATATTTCACGGTATTAGCTAAGCTTTGCGCTTGATCTTCGAGCGTTTCTGCGGCTGCAGCAGCTTCTTCAACTAACGCCGCATTTTGTTGAGTCACATCATCCATTTGACCAATCGCACTATTAATTTGTTCGATTCCCATGGTTTGCTCAGTAGAAGCGGAACTGATTTCTGACATAATGGTCGTTACGTTTTCAATCGCCTGTACAATTTCTTCCATTGTTCTACCTGCTTTGGCGACAAGTTGTGTACCGTCTTCCACTTTTTCTACGGAATCACCAATAAGATTTTTAATTTCGCCAGCAGCGGCAGCGGCGCGTTGCGCAAGATTGCGAACTTCACTTGCCACCACCGCAAACCCACGTCCTTGTTCACCCGCGCGTGCCGCCTCAACGGCCGCGTTAAGCGCAAGAATATTGGTTTGAAATGCAATGCCGTCAATTACAGAAATAATATCCACAATTTTTCGTGAAGATTCGGTGATATCGTCCATCGTTTTCACTACTTGACGTACAACCAAAACGCCTTGGCTGGCAATATCGGATGCACCGGTTGCAAGGCCATTGGCATGCTGCGCATTTTCACTATTATTTTGTACTGTTGACGTTAACTCTTGCATACTTGCCGCTGTTTGCTCCAAGCTTGCCGCTTGTTTTTCGGTACGATGCGACAAATCATTATTTCCCGATGCAATTTCTTTCGCACTTGTATTGATCGTGTCGGTGGCAAGTTGAATTTGATAAATCACTTCGCGCAATTTTTCAACTGTCGAGTTAGCATCATCTTTGAGTTGGCCAAACATGCCAAAATATTCATTATTAATCGTTTTAGTCAAGTCGCCATGTGATAGCGCATCTAAAACGCGAGCGACTTCATTTAGACCAACGGAACTTGTTTCGATGAGTTTATTAATATTTTTAATCAA
>JBDLQG010000019.1:0-18176 GCA_039800705.1 Pseudomonadota bacterium | reverse complement strand
AAGTTGCCAAAACAGAAAAAACCGAAAAAATAGACAGTGAACCCAAGGCGGTTAGCAAACAGATTTCCCCCGTCGTAGTTACTCAAACAATTGAAAAGAATTCACCAAAAGCCCTACCCCCTGTTGCAAAAGCCATTATTCCCGCTGAAAGCGAAACAAAAAAAATTCCTGCTAAATTAGTCGAAGTACAAAACACGCAAACTATCAAAGCAAAAACACCCAAAACATTTGTCGTTGCCATTGACGCAGGACATGGTGGAAATGATTCAGGTGCACAAGGTCCTAACGGCACTTATGAAAAAGATGTCGTCTTTTCTATTGCTAAAAAATTGGAAGCCTTAGTCAATGCACAAACAGGCATGAAAGCGGTTATGATTAGACAAGGTGATTATTATGTTGGTCTGCGTAAACGCATGGATATTGCTCGCGCAGCAAAAGCAGATGTTTTTATTTCGGTTCATGCGGACGCGATAAAAGATTCTGGCGTTAAAGGTGCATCGGTTTACGCACTGTCAACAAGTGGCGCAAGTAGTGAATCGGCTTATTGGCATGCACATAGCGAAAATGCAGCCGATTTAGTCGAAGGCGAGCAACTCAATGACGAAGAAAACGCACTCACCAATGTGTTACTTGATTTATCGCAAAGTGCAACACAAGAAGCGAGCGTGTTACTCGCAAATAAAGTACTTCATAGCTTTGAGAGCGTTTCAGAATTGCATTTTGAAGCTGTGCAAAAAGCGGGGTTTGCTGTACTAAAATCACCGGATATTCCATCTATTTTGGTTGAAACGGCATTTATTTCAAATCCAACCGAAGAGTTGAAACTTCTCAGCTCCGGCCATCAACTCAAATTAGCCACGGCCATTCTTAAAGGTATTCACGGTTACATGAAACAACCCAGTAACGATCAACGTATCGCCTTACTGTAATTCCTTTTTTTCGTGGGCGTTCACCCGCGCCCACTTCGCTTTTTTATCATGACTATTCGAGTTCTCCCCCCCCAACTCATTAATCAAATTGCAGCAGGCGAAGTTATTGATCGCCCTGCATCGATTGTGAAAGAATTGCTTGAGAATTGCTTTGATGCCAATGCAACGCAATTAACAATTCATATTGAACAAGGCGGTATGCGTCTTATTCGTATCTGCGATAATGGCACGGGCATTGAAAAAGACGATTTACCTCTCGCTTTATCGCGCCATGCCACGAGTAAGATTTGCAACCTTGATGATTTAGAGCACGTCAAAAGTATGGGGTTTCGTGGTGAGGCGCTTGCGAGCATAAGTTCGGTAGCAAAGCTTACGTTAACTTCACGTTATGGCAATGATTCGCATGGCTGGGCAGTTTGCAGTGATGGCGCAGAGGCTTTTTTTGATATTCAACCTGCCCCGCATCAAAAAGGAACCACCGTCGAGGTGTGTGACTTATTTTACAATACTCCCGCTCGCCGTAAGTTTCTCAAAAGCGAAAAAACCGAATTCGGGCATATTGAAACGGTTGTCAAACGTATGGCATTGAGTCGCTTTACGCTTGGTTTTTCGCTATTTCATGCACAAAAAGAAATTTTAAATCTCAAGCCCGCCCTCACTTTAGAACAGGAAGAGCAGCGCGTTGCCGCTATTTTCAGTGATGATTTTATTAATAATGCGCTACATCTTGATTTTGAAGTGTCTGGACTGGCACTTCGTGGTTGGGTGAGCGTGCCAACTTTTTCACGTAGCCAAGCAGATATGCAGTTTTTTTACGTGAATGGGCGTCTAGTCAAAGATAAATCCGTTTCACACGCGATAAAACAAGCGTATTCAGATGTGCTGTATCATGGAAGGCATGCGCTTTTTGCATTGTATTTAACATTAGATCCTAGTGAAGTTGATGTAAACGCACACCCCGCAAAATCAGAAGTGCGTTTTCGAGACAGTCGCGCCATTCACAGTTTTGTTTTATCGTGCTTGCAAAGAACCTTAGCAAATGTTCGTACAACGCCAACATTTGCAACTCTTCCGGTATCGTCGCTCCATGCAGAAAATACAATTCCTGCATCCTTTTCTTCGTCACAAGAAACCGTCATTTCAACTTTTGAAAAATCACAATCTGTACCCCATTATCTAACACAAAAACCGTTGCCTTTAGCGATAAATACACCGCCACAAGTCTATGAAACGCTTTATTCCTCAAACCAACCAACAACACCTGCACAACAAAATACGGCTACAGATTTACCTGTATTAGGCTACGCCGTAGCGCATTTACATGGTATTTATATTCTCGCTGAAACACCCTCGGGGATGGTGCTTGTAGATACGCATGCAGCACACGAGCGCATTACGTTTGAGCGCTTAAAACAGCAATATGCTGCAGGCAGTATTGCGATGCAACCCTTACTGTTGCCAATTACAATGACAGTGATGCCGTTTGAAGCCGAATTAGCTGAGAATTCAATCGATTTTTTTGCCCAATTAGGATTGGAGCTAGATCGTATTTCGCCCGACACCCTTTTATTACGAGCACAACCCGCTTTATTAAATAAAGCAGACGGTGAACAGTTAGTACGAGATGTATTAGCTGACTTAATCACACATCAAGAAAGTTATCGGATTCAAAGTGAATATAACGATGTACTCGCTAAAATGGCGTGTTATGGCTCTGTGAGAGCGCATCGGGAGCTAACGATTACGGAAATGAACGCACTACTGCGCGATTTAGAAATAACAGAGCGTGGCGGGCAATGTAATCACGGAAGACCAACATGGGTTGCGCTATCCACGCAAGAATTAGACAAGTTCTTCATGCGTGGACAATAATAGTCTTATTGCTGACCTTTTGCTTTAGCGCGACGTGTTAAACGTTCACGTTTTTTCACTTCCCATTCTGTTTGCTTAGTCTTCATGCCATGAAAAGGATTAACAGGCGACTTGAACACAATTTTAATTGGCGTGCCGCTTAAATTCATCGCTGTGCGATAATAATTAATTAAATAGCGTTTATACGATTCAGGTAGTACATCTGTCTGTGCACCATGGACAACAACAATAGGCGGATTACGTCCACCTTGATGCGCGTATTTGAGCTTAATACGACGTCCATTCACCATCGGTGGTTGATGGGCGGCAAGCGCTTCTTTGAGCATACGCGTTAAATTAGGTGTCGACATATCGAGCATCGCCGCTTCGTACAAACTTTGCACCATATCAAACATTTTACCAACGCCATTGCCGTGCAAAGCAGAGATTTGATGTTTTTCAGCAAATTCAACAAACGTCAGTTTGACATCAAGTTGACGATTGATGGTATTTTTTTGTTCGGTGCTAATACCATCCCATTTGTTAAGACCAATAATCAGCGCCCTACCCGCTTCTAAAACTAAGCCCAGTAAATGCGCATCTTGATCTGTCACGCCTTCACGTGCATCGATAAGGTAGATGACCACATTCGCTTTTTCGACAGCTTGGAGTGCTTTTAACACGCTGAATTTTTCAATAACTTCACCAATACGCGAACGACGGCGCATACCGGCAGTATCGATGAGTGTAAACTTTCTCCCGCCACGCTCAAATGGAATATAAATGCTGTCACGTGTGGTGCCTGCTTCATCAAACACTACCATTCGCTCTTCACCAAGCAAACGATTAACCAATGTCGATTTACCCACATTCGGACGCCCAACCACTGCAATGGCAATTGCTTCTTTATCTTCTGTTTCATCTTCAATAATAGCAGGCAGCAGTGCATCGGCCATTTTTAATAAATCAGGAACACCAGTGCCGTGTGAGGCGGCAATTTTAACCGGCTCACCTAACGCTAAACTATAAAAGTCTGATATAGCAACAAAAGAATCGACGCCATCTGTTTTATTTGTCACTAAAATAACGGGTTTACTTAAACGACGTAAATTATCCGCAATGACCTTGTCGGACGTACTCAAACCCGCTCGACCGTCTACCATAAAAAAAACAATGTCCGCTTCTTCTAAAGCCACTTGGACTTGCTGACGCGCAACACGCTCAATACCTTCAGCATCATCTGCAATTCCACTGGTATCGACGACAAGACACGGACGAATATCTTTATGTTTAACGCGACCGTACTGTCGATCACGCGTTAAACCGGAAAAATCCGCAACAATCGCATCACGCGTACGGGTTAATAAATTAAATAAGGTGGATTTTCCCACATTGGGACGACCTACTAAGGCGATAACGGGTAACATAATTTTCTTTGAAGCACGTTTGAGGTAAAGAAGCGGAAAAGGTAGCTCAACGTAACATAAATAAGTTGAACCACTTTCAATATTTTACTTAATTTTTAGGGCACTTAATGTGCCGTCTTTCGCGTACACATACACGATATCATCTATAACAATAGGCTTATTTTCAATAGGCTGATCCGTAATTTGGATTCGACCAAGTTGACGACCATCTGTACTACTTAGCCAATGAACATACCCCTCAAAGTCGCCTACTACAATATAATTTTGATATATCGCAGGCGCGGTTAAACGTCGATGATGCAACTCTTTTTGTTGCCACAAGCCAGCGCCATTGTGTTGATCAAGTTGCCAAACGTGTGCATGTGAATCGGTAATATATAAATAGCGAAAATCGTTGCTTAAGCCTGTGTGGGAAGAAACAGAATCGTTTCGCCACATCGTATCACCATCGGAGGCAGATACAGCTGAAACGCCTCCTCGATAACTTGCGATATAAACAACATCGTTAATTTCAATAGGATCGACATCAAGATCCACTAATCGCTCAACTTCTGAGCGGCCTTTAGGAATAGCAATGCTTGTTTCCCACGCATATTTGCCATTCGTTAAATCTAACGCAATTAATTTACCATTATCGTACCCAGCAATCACTTTATCATTGACAACTAACGGAGCACTAATTCCTCGAATGGTTAACGCGGGTACGTTATGTTCGTAGCTCCATAATTTTCCGCCTGTTTTTTCATCTAACGCGGTAATGGTGCCATCGGTTGTACGAATAATCACGCCGTTTTTAGCAACAACGGGGGATGCAAGCACTTCACCTGATACGTTGCTTTTCCAAGCTATTTCACCTGTTTGCGCGTTTAACGCAATAACCTGCGCGTTACTTGAGCCAAACACAACAATATTATTACCTAATCCCGCACCGCCTGATAAAAACAATTCGGTTTGCGTTGACCAAATTTTATCACCTGTTTTTAAGTCGCGTGCTTCAACAACCCCTTCTCTATCTGCAACGATAATGTTGCTACCAGAAACCACAGGAGCGAGTTTGACACTTTTTTCATCTGCACCCACGCCAATTGACGCATCCCATAGCTCATCAATATGCACTTCAGCCGCATCTAATTCCGTTAATAGTGCAGGCGGATCCGTGTTGTCTTCGCCGCCTGAAAAGTAATCAGAGATACCAGAGATAGACTCTTTCATGGTATCCAGTGCCGTGCAAGCCGTTAGCGATAAAGCGATGACTAAAACAAGTAAGCGACGCATTATTTTATACTTTCCAATTTTTCTGGCGCGGTGAGATCATCAATTTTAAATTGCAACAAAGGGGATTGAAGACCATTACGTTTAGCTTTTTCATAAGAACTTCTCGCTTCATCTGTGCGATCAAGCGCAACATACAAATCACCCACAAGTTCATCGTAGTTATCCGAAAATCCAGCCGTTTTTTTAGGATCAACGTCATTGATTAACTGTAAACCCTTTTCAAATTCACCCGTTGCCAAATATAACCGTACTAAACGTAATTTCGCTAATTGACTTAGCTCGTTGTTTGACTGATTTGAAAGCGTTTGCAAAAGCTCTTTTGCACCCGCTAAGTCGCCTTGATCTACTTTTGATTTTGCTTGAAGAAGCACACTGTATGTTGCGTACTCAGTCGATTTGAAATCTGTTTGAAGCTGCGTGGCAACCGTTTGTATATCGTCTTTTTTGTCACTTGCCACATTTTTTAGCAACTGATCATACATTGCAGACGCTTTGCTTGTTTGCTCTTTTTTATAATCAAGCCAGTAATTCCAGCCCAAAATACACACAAGACCAATACCCACACCTGTCAGCGAGGCAGTGCCGTTTTCTTTCCACCATTTTTGAAGGGCTTCAACTTGTTGTTCTTCTGTTTCGTATAGTTCCATATCTTTTCTCGTCTTTAACTTTGTGTGCTTTAGAGAAGGTGTAACGTTTTCAAAAATACCGCTATGTCATTTAAAGGTAAATTTTGTTGCGCTTGCGTGGGATCGCGTAACGACTTGACACCAATTTCGCCTCGCGCCATTTCGTCTTCACCTAAAATGAGCACATACGCCGCGCCACTTTTGTCTGCTTTTTTGAACTGACTTTTTATGCTGCCACCCGCGCAATCAAGCTGTACTTTTAGCGAAGGTATGTCGCTGCGCAATTGCTCAGCTAAACGCAATCCGACGGTTTGTGCTTGTTCGCCCACGCGAATAACATAGACATTCACAGACGTATCTAACTTAACATCGATAGTTTCAAGTAAAAGCAACAAACGCTCCATGCCCATCGCAAAGCCTACTGCATGATTGGCTTTTCCGCCTAATTGTTCAATGAGTCCATCATAACGTCCACCTGCGCAAATTGTGCCCTGCGAACCTAATTCATCAGTGACCCATTCAAACACCGTTTTACTGTAATAATCAAGGCCACGAACAAGACGCGTATTGATTTCATAGGCAACGCCAAGTGCATTTAACGTATCTAAAATAGAATGAAAATGCGCTCGACTCTCTTCGCCTAAATAATCCATTAACTCAGGCGCGTTTGCCACGACATCCTGCATTGCTGGATTTTTCGTATCTAAAATACGCAGTGGATTGGTCGTTAATCGACGAAGACTATCTTCATCTAAAATAGCTAAATGCTGCTTAAAATAAGACACTAACGCTTCTCTGTAAATTAAACGCTCTGCAATTGTTCCTAACGAATTCAGCTGCAAACGCACTTTGCTACGAATGCCAAGTCTTGTCCATAATCTGTCAGTCAGTAATAGTAATTCGGAATCAATATCCGCGCTTGCCATACCATAAGTTTCAACACCAAATTGGAAAAACTGGCGATAGCGTCCTTTTTGTGGGCGTTCATGGCGATACATAGGTCCGTAATACCAAAGGCGATGTACTTGATTATGAAGCAATCCGTGCTCTAAACACGCCCGTAAACACCCCGCCGTTCCTTCAGGGCGCAATGTCAGTGAATCACCATTTCTATCATCGAATGTGTACATCTCTTTTTCAACGATATCTGTCACTTCACCAATGGAGCGTTTAAAAAGTTCGGTTTTTTCGACAATCGGCAAGCGAATTTCACTGTAACCGTAGTTTGCTAAAACGTCACGGATAATCTTTTCTGCGTATTGCCAAAGTGGAGTTTGCTCGGGTAAGACATCGTGCATACCGCGAATTGCTTGGATATTTGCCATATAATTTTAACGAGATTTTAATGTTTTTGCTTCTTGTGAAAGCGGAAATTGACTAAGAAGTAACTGTTTATATTGTTCAGCGAGCGTATTATTTCCTGCGGCATTTTCAATTTTTATTGCAATGAAAAGTGACTGCGCTGTGTCTTGAGAAACTCGTTGATAATGTGCTAAATACACTTTAGCATCAGCAATATCCCCTTTTGCATAACGTATTTTTTGCATTGCAAGCAAAGCGGGTGAATAATCTGTATTAACCTGCAAAGCTTGCAGGAAATAACGTTCAGCTTCTAAACTGTTTCCAATTTGCAAGTAACAAATACCAAGATTGGTCATTGCAAGCCATGAACGCTCATTTAATCCATCCATTGCCGCTTGACTTAACAACGTGACGCCTTGCTGAGTATCGCCTTGTTCACATAAAAAACGACCGTAATTATTTTTTATGCGTAAATCATTTGAGTTTAAAGCAAATGCTTGTTGATAATTGACTTGTGCCTCATCAATTATGCGTAATTTTTCATTCAGTACCGCTAATGAATTGTAAATTTGCGCATTTTGGTCATCAAACATAAGAGCGTGTTGTAAATTTTCACGCGCCATCTCTAATTTATTTAATTCTAAATATCGCTCGCCCAGTTGCAAAAAAATAATCGCGGTGTCTTCATTACTGCTTTTTTGTGCTGGCGATGAACACGCAACTAAATAGATTAACGCGATACTCCATACACATAAACGACACAACAGCATACGTTATGCAGCATTCTTTAGCTTCAAATGACGACGACTTTTATCAACAACTTGTCCAACCAGTTGCCCACATGCCGCATCAATATCTTCACCACGTGTTTTTCGTACGGTTGTGATAATACCAGCATCATTAAGCAGCGTTTTAAATTTCAAAATAGTTTCTTTACTTGAACAACGATAAGACGAATTCGGGAAAGGATTAAACGGAATTAAATTCAGTTTTGACGGGACGGTTTTAAGTAACTTAATCAAACCACGCGCATCCTCTAACGTATCGTTTATACCATCAAGCATCACGTACTCAAATGTAATAAATCGACGCGGTGCAATTTTTGCATTTTCTCTACACGCATCCATCAACACATTGAGTGGGTATTTTTTATTAATAGGTACTAATTCATCACGCAGTTCATCACGCACCGCATGCAGTGAAATCGCAAGACTCACATCACACGCACTGCCAAGACGTTCAATGGCAGGCACAACGCCTGACGAGCTAATCGTGACGCGACGCTTTGATAAACCATAAGCAAAATCGTCCATCATCAAATTCACAGACGCCACAACATTGTCAAAATTAAGCAGAGGCTCGCCCATGCCCATTAAAACAACATTCGTAATCCGATTGACTTTACCAACGCGATTTTGTGCTACAAACAGCTGACCAATAATTTCAGACGCGGCTAAATTGCGATTAAATCCTTGCTGCGCGGTTGAGCAAAACGTACACGCCAATGCACAGCCAATTTGCGATGAAATACACAGCGTATTGCGGTCATCTTCAGGAATAAAAACGCTTTCAATGCGATTGCCACAATGTGTTTGCATGGCCCATTTAATCGTGCCATCACTAGCTACTTGCTCAACAGCAATCTCTGGTGTTGCAATCTCGCAATGTTCGTTTAAATAGGCACGCAACGATTTACTCAAATTGCTCATGGCATCAAAGTCGTAAACGTCTTCTTGATAAATCCATTTCATCAATTGCGTTGCACGGAAAGGTTTTTCGCCTAGACCGACAAAAAAGGCCGCTAAGCCTTTTCTGTCAAAATCGAGCAAATTAACCTTTTTTACCGGATTAACGTGTTCTTGGAGCGAGTTCATTTGCTGCAAAGAAATAAGCAATTTCACGTTCTGCCGTAGCAAGTGCATCTGAACCATGTACAGCGTTTTCATCAATGCTAGCAGCGAAATCAGCACGGATAGTACCTGCTGCGGCTTCTTTAGGGTTTGTTGCGCCCATAATTTCACGGTGTTTTAATACCGCATTTTCGCCTTCAAGCACTTGCATAATCACAGGACCTGAAATCATGAAAGCCACTAAATCATTGAAAAAACCACGTTCGCTATGCTCTGCATAAAAACCTTCTGCTTGTTCTTTTGTCAAATGCACCATTTTTGCAGCGATAATGTGCAAACCATTTTTTTCAAAACGGCTATAAATTTCACCGATGACATTTTTTGCAACAGCGTCAGGTTTAATGATAGAGAAAGTACGTTCGATTGCCATGTTTTTGTAAACTCCAAAAAAATAAATTGAATAATGAATGTGAATTATAGCGGATTTGAGCGCTTAAGGTTAAGGCAAATGCGCAATATCGGAATTATCTTTCACGGGAATCATCAAATCAGCTGGACTAATGCCGAGCATTAACGCAGCAGGACTTGCAATAAAAATCGATGAGTACGTTCCAAAGAAGACACCAAATAAAAGCACAAGTGAGAAGTTATGAATCGTTTCACCGCCCAAAAAGAAGAGTGATACCAGCACCAATAAAACCGTTAATGAGGTCATAATGGTTCGGCTTAATGTGACGTTAACCGAAATATTCATAATTTCTTCAGTCGATTTATCACGCAATGCACGGAAATTTTCACGAATACGATCATAGACAACAATCGTATCGTTGAGCGAATAACCAATTAACGCAAGCACTGCCGCTAACACGGTTAAATCAAACTCAAGACCCAAGATTGAAAATAAACCTAACGTGACAATGACGTCATGGAACGTTGCAATAATCGCTCCTAACGAAAATTTCCACTCAAAACGCCATGCAATGTAAACCAAAATAGCCAGTGACGAATAAAGCAGCGCTAAAAAACCATCTTCCGCTAAATCATCGCCCACTTGTGGACCAACAAATTCAACGCGACGAAGACTCGCAGGTTGCGCAACATCTTTATTGATAGTATCAAGCACTTTCGTGCTTAAATCTGCGCTACTGACACCATCTTGAAGTTTTAGCCGAATTAACACATCTTTTGCGGTGCCAAAATTTTGGACTGTCGCATCTTCAAAACCTTCTTTATCGAGTTTCAAGCGCAGCGCGTTTAAATCGGCGGGTTGTTGATAACCGACTTCAATAAGGGTTCCACCCGTAAAATCAATCCCCATGTGCAACCCTTGCGTAGCAAGTGAAATAATGGAGGCAAGTGACAGCAAACCAGAGAAAATCAGTGCGATATGGCGATTGCCAATAAAATTGATAGTGGTTGTTTTCATATTTTAATACTAAAAAATTCGCTTTTTATAAAAATGGGACGATGCAGACATCGCCCCGTGATTTAATCGTGTTTCAAATTGATAATTTCTCAACATGTTTATTACCGTAAATCCAGTTAATAATCATGCGTGTTCCGGTAATTGCTGTAAACATCGAAGACAAAATACCAATAATCAATGTCACTGCAAATCCTTTTACTGAGCCAGTACCAAAGGCGAATAACACCACAGCAACCACTAAATTTGTAAAATGCGAATCTAAAATAGTCGCAAACGCTTTGTCATAACCACTAAAAATAGACGACTGAGGCGTATTACCATTATTGATTTCTTCTTTGATACGCTCAAAAATCAATACGTTCGCGTCAACGGACATCCCTACCGTCAAAATAATACCTGCAATCCCTGGTAGTGTGAGTGTTGCTTGCAACATAGACAAAATGGCAACCACAATCACCACGTTAAACGCCAATGCTGCATTCGCAATCATGCCAAAAATTTTGTAGTAAACCGCCATAAAAAAGACAACCAAGGCAAAGCCTACAAAAAATGACATCATGCCTTTATCGATATTGTCTTGCCCTAAACTTGGTCCGACAGTACGTTCTTCAACGATATCAACTGGCGCTGCCAATGCCCCTGCTCTGAGTAAAAGTGACAAATTACGCGCTTCTTGTGGACTATCAAGACCCGTTGTTTGGAATCGTTTACTAAAGACACCTTGAATGGTGGCCACGCTGATGACTTTTTCCACTTTTTCTTTATGGCGAACTTTTTCGCCATTCACAATACGCGTTTCGTTTTTGTATTCAATAAATACGACGGCCATAGGCTTTCCGATACTCACTTGCGTGAGTTTACCCATTTTTGACGCGCCAATACCATTGAGTGAAATGCTCACTGAAGGACGTCCATCGTCGTCTGAACTTGATGCAGAATCGACAATTTGATCGCCTGTAATAATAATGCGTTTATCGAGCAAAATAGGATTCCCATTTTTTTCATAATACAAACGACTACCAATAGGCGGATGCCCTGCAACAGCTTGTTGTACATCGTGTTCAGTATCCACTAAACGATATTCCAATGTGGCAGTTGTGCCCAGAATTTCTTTCGCGCGAGAGGTATCTTGCACACCGGGTAATTGCACCATAATGCGATTAACGCCTTGTTGCTGAATAACCGGTTCTGCAACGCCTAACTCATTCACACGATTGCGTAGCGTCGTCATGTTTTGAGCGACCGCTGATTTTTTAATTTCTCGTGCATCCGCATCTGAAATTTTCAACCACACTTGCTCTGCTGCTTCGGGTTCAGTAACCGTCAAACCACGAAAATCTTTACTTAATAAGGCTAATAATTCCGTTTTATCATTCGCGTCTTTGAGAATTATTTTAATAAAACCGTTATCTTTAGACACATTTTGATAGTGAATTTTGGCTTCACGAAGTGCTAAGCGCAAATCGTCGTTATAGCGTTCTTCTGCTTGCTTTACTGCCGCATCAATATCGACTTCAAGTAAAAAGTGCACACCGCCACGTAAATCAAGCCCTAAATACATCGCTTGCGCACCGATTGATTGCAACCAAGTTGGCGTTGTTGGCGCAAGATTGAGCGCGACCGTGTAATTATTACCCATTTTATCGCGCAGCAAATCCGCAATTTTCATTTGATCATCTGTACTGGTCAAACGTGCCAGCACGCGCCCATCTTTAAATTCAAATGTTTTGAGTGGTGTGCCCGTATTTTTAATCGTTGTTTCGATATCACTGGCTTGCGCTTGCGTGAGTTTATTGACAATATGCGACACTTGAACAGACGGATCATCACCATACAAATTAGGCAACGAATAGATAATAGAAATTAAAAACACCAAAATAATGCTGATGTTTTTCCAAATAGAGTAATGGTTTTGCATTGCGTTTATTCCGCTAAAATGACGTCTTTATTGAATTGCTTTTTTGTGCATCGCTTTGTAGGTGCCTTTAGGCATCATGCTTTCGATACTGTGACGTTGCACTTGAATAAACGTATTATCACTAATTTCAATTTTAACAAAGTTATCGTCCACATCAGCCACTTTCCCTAAAATCCCGCCAGAAGTGACCACTTCCACGCCTTTAACCAGTGACTCTACCATTTGTTTTTTTTCTTTAGCGCGTTTAGCTTGAGGACGTAAAAACAAAATGTAAAAAAAGGCCAAAATACCCAAAGGAAACAGCATCCCTTCAATGCCAGGTTGTTGTGCAGCGGCTGCGCCACCTTCAGCTAAAGCGTCAGAAATGAAAAAACTCATGATTATCCTCGTTAATTTTTATAAGAAATGGGAAAAGAATTGAAACGGCAGTTATTATGCCATAGAAAATTTATCATACCCTGTTTTACAATCAACTAAACACAGGCTATTTTTATCCTAATCACCTTTTTATCATAACGCACTGCGCCATAAAACGTGACAAATCAAAGTAGCGTGCTACACTTTCGACTATTTTTTAATTATTTTACACATTGAGATGAACCCCTATGGAAGCGAATTTCTCGCAAATTATTGAGGCTGTTGGTGAAGATTTAACTCGTGAAGGCCTTGTAGATACGCCAAAACGAGCAGCTAAAGCTTTTAAATTCTTAACTCATGGTTACGAAAAAACGTTGGAAGAAGTATTAAATGGCGCTATTTTCACTGCGGACAGTGAAGACATGGTTATTGTGAAAGACATCGAGCTTTATTCACTCTGCGAGCATCATTTACTGCCTTTTATCGGCAAATGTCATGTTGGCTATTTGCCGCAAGGAAAAGTGTTAGGCTTATCTAAAGTTGCTCGTGTGGTAGATATGTATGCGCGACGCCTGCAAATTCAAGAGCGTTTAACCAAGCAAATTGCCGATGCAATCGAGCAAGCAACGGGAGCTCGTGGCGTGGCTGTCGTTATTGAAGCAAAACACTTGTGCATGATGATGCGGGGCGTTGAAAAGCAAAATTCTGTGATGACAACATCGTCAATGAAAGGTATTTTCCGTAAAGAAATCAATACGCGCTCTGAATTTTTAAATTTAATCAATAGATAATAGTTAACCTTGGAATTAAACGTAATGTCAGATAAGAAAATCGGTGTGTTACTTGTCAATCTTGGCTCGCCCGCTGCGCCAACAGTGCCTGCGGTGCGCAAATTTTTGAAAGACTTTTTATGGGATAAACGCGTTGTTAACATCCCGCGCCCTATTTGGTGGATGATTCTGCATGGCTTTGTTTTGCCTTTTCGCCCTAAAAAGTCACTAGAAGCTTATGCCAAAATTTGGGATTCGAAAGGTTCACCGCTGACTTTTTTAACACATCAATTAACTGACGATGTTGCAAAAAAACTAGAGTCGCAGGGGATTTTAGTGAAATGCGCCATGAGTTATGGCGAACCTTCAATTTCAAGTCAACTACGTCACTTTAAAGAACAAGGCGTGACGGACTTTGTTGTATTGCCTCTTTATCCACAGTATTCATCAACAACGTCTGCTTCCGTTTATGATTCATTGATTAAAGAATTTAACACGTGGTGGCATTTGCCGAATTTTAGATTTATTAGTGACTATCACCAAAATACAAAATATATTTCAGCGCTTGCTGAATCTGTTCAAGCCGCATGGCGTGAACGTCCAAAAAATGAAGTACTGGTAATGTCGTTTCACGGTCTGCCCGCTATGCTAACAAAAAAAGGTGACCCCTATTTTCATCAATGCCATAAAACAGGACAGCTTTTAGCGGATAAATTAGGCTTGAAAGAACACGAATGGCGACTCGTTTTTCAATCGCGTTTTGGCAAGGCTGAATGGTTAAAACCTTACTGCGTTGAAGTTCTTGAGCAACTTCCCAAAGAAGGCGTGAAAAGTGTGGATGTAATTTGTCCGGGTTTTGCAGTAGATTGCCTTGAAACACTTGAAGAAATTGCCATGGAAAATCGCCATGTTTTCCTTGAAGCCGGCGGAAATGGTTACCACTATATTCGTGCACTAAACGATACACACGCCAACGTAGATGTCCTTATTGACGTATTAACGAATGGTGGTTTTAGCGATAAACAGGAGGCGAAATGACCGCACTCGTGGGCATTATTATGGGTTCAACATCGGATTGGGAAACCATGCAATTTGCGGCAGATACGCTGAAAAAATTAGGTATTCCACATGAAGTAGATGTGGTATCAGCGCACCGTACACCTGATAAATTATTCGCTTACGCAGAAAATGCCGAGCAAAAAGGACTTGAAGTCATTATTGCCGGTGCGGGCGGCGCCGCACATTTGCCCGGCATGACAGCCGCTAAAACAGCCGTTCCAGTACTGGGCGTACCTGTTCAATCAAAAGCATTAAACGGTATGGATTCACTCTTATCGATTGTACAAATGCCTGCAGGAATTCCTGTAGGTACCTTGGCCATTGGCAAAGCAGGTGCTATTAATGCTGCATTATTGGCAGCGGCTATTATCAGCAATAAACATACACATTATCGCCCAGCATTGGAAAAATTTAGACAAGAACAAACCGACACGGTATTAGCAAATTCAGATCCGCGTGGAGAAATAGCATGAAAGTAGGGATTTTAGGGGGGGGGCAACTTGCTCGGATGATTGCACTAGCAGGTTATCCTTTGGGTATTCGTTTTATTTTCTTAGACCCTTCAGTCGGTGCTTGTGCAACCACACTTGGCGATCATTTGCATGGTGACTATCACAATGAAACGCTTCTAGCTGAATTAGCGAAACGTGCTGATGTCGTGACGTATGAATTTGAAAACGTACCTGCCAATGTTGCTGAATTTCTTGCAGCGCACACCACTGTTTATCCTGCACCAAATGCGTTAGCCGTCGCGCAAGACCGTTTAGTTGAAAAAGACTTTTTAAATAATATAGGCATTCCCACGGCACCATACCAAGCAGTAGATAGTTTATCGAGTTTGCAACAAGCTATGCAGCGTATTGGCTATCCTGCCATTTTAAAAACGCGTACTCAAGGCTATGATGGCAAAGGACAATCTGTTCTGCGTTCGGCATCTGATTTGCATTCTTCATGGCAAAAACTCGATGGCCTACCCGCTATCGTTGAAGGTTTTGTGGCATTTACACGCGAGGTGTCTATTGTTGCCGTTCGCAGTGTTTCAGGCAGGTTAGCTTTTTATCCGCTGTCTGAAAATGTGCATCGAGAAGGCATTTTGCGTGTATCAGAAAGTTGCGAAAATGACCCTCTGCAAGCTAAAGCTGAAGAATATGTGACGAAGTTACTTGCTTCATTGAATTACGTTGGCGTGATTGCACTTGAATTGTTTGAAGTGAACGGCGAATTAATCGCAAACGAGTTTGCGCCGCGAGTTCATAATTCAGGGCACTGGACCATTGAAGGCGCTGAAACCTCACAATTTGAAAATCATTTACGCGCTATTTTAGATTTGCCGTTAGGATCAACTGCCGCTGTCGGTAAAACGGCTATGGTAAATTTCATTGGCGGCAAACCAGAAAGTGAACGTGTATTAGCTGTTGAAAATACACATTTACATCTCTATGGAAAAGCCCCTCGTAAAGGACGAAAAGTCGCACATGCCACAGTCCGAGCCGTAAATAACGACACATTAGAACCACTGAAAAAGAAGTTGATTGCCTTGGCAAATGAGGTTGATGACTCGTAACATCAAAATATCGGTTACTCACCTTTTCATTTAACGCTAACTCTTTTTTTATGACAAATATTCATTCAGATAAAATTTTAATTTTAGATTTCGGTTCGCAGTACACACAATTGATTGCAAGACGCATTCGTGAAATTGGCGTGTATTGTGAAATTTATTCTTGCGAATGCAGTTCGCAAGAAATCAAACATTTTTCACCTAAAGGGATTATCTTATCAGGCGGCCCGGAAAGTGTCACTGAAGGCAATACACCTCGTGCCCCGCAAATTGTGTTTGAACTAGGTATTCCCGTTCTTGGTATTTGCTATGGCATGCAAACCATGACGCAGCAACTAGGCGGTAGCGTTGAAACATCAAGTCATCGTGAATTTGGTTATGCACAAATTCGCGCACGCGGCCATTCAAAACTGTTAAATGGCATTGAGGATCATTTATCTTCAGAAGGTTTTGGCTTGCTTGATGTTTGGATGTCACACGGTGATCGTGTTGTCACTTTACCTGAAGGTTTTAAACTCATTGCAAGTTCAGAAGGTGCGCCTATTGCAGGCATGGCCAATGAGGATAAACATTTTTATGCGCTACAATTTCACCCTGAAGTGACACATACAAAACAAGGTGGTCGAATTCTCTCGCGCTTTGTACTGGATATTTGTGAATGCGCTGCACTTTGGAACTCAAACAACATTATTGAAGACAGCATTAAATCTGTACGCGAAAAAGTAGGCGATGATGAAGTTATTTTAGGGCTGTCTGGTGGTGTTGATTCGTCTGTTGTTGCCGCTTTATTACACAAAGCTATTGGCACTCAACTTACTTGCGTTTTCGTAGATACAGGACTTTTGCGTTTGAACGAAGGCGATCAAGTGATGGCCATTTTTGCACAACACTTAGGTGTAAAAGTGATTCGCGTTGACGCAGAGAATCGTTATTTAGCAGCCTTAGCCGGCGTGAATGATCCAGAAAAGAAACGTAAAATTATTGGCAATCTGTTCATTGAAATTTTTGATGAACAAGCGGCTAAATTGAGCAATGCAAAATGGCTCGCTCAAGGAACGATTTACCCCGATGTCATTGAGTCTGCGGGTGCGAAAAGTGGCAAAGCACATTTGATTAAATCGCACCACAACGTTGGGGGTTTGCCTGAAAATATGGCATTAAAACTAGTTGAACCATTGCGTGAATTATTTAAAGATGAAGTGCGCAAACTGGGTGTTGAACTTGGTTTACCTGCTGATATGGTGTATCGCCACCCCTTCCCTGGTCCTGGACTGGGTGTACGCATTTTAGGCGAAGTCAAAAAAGAGTTTGCAGATTTACTACGCCAAGCGGATAACATTTTTATCGAAGAGCTTTATCGCCATGATTTATACGATAAAGTCAGTCAAGCTTTCGCTGTATTTTTGCCAGTAAAATCAGTTGGCGTTATGGGCGATGGTCGACGTTATGATTATGTGATTGCCATTCGCGCTGTTGAAACGATTGATTTTATGACCGCACGTTGGGCGCATTTGCCTTATGACTTTTTGGATTTAATTTCACGTCGAATTATTAACGAAGTATCTGGAATTTCACGCGTGACTTATGACATTTCTGGAAAACCGCCTGCAACTATTGAGTGGGAATAACAGGTTTTTATAATTCCTAAACTTTTCAAGCACTTGCTTTTTACCACTCTACTCATCTGGTAAATGCAAGTGCTTGATTTTGCTACACCCCACTCGCCCAAGTTACACAAAAACTTACACAAACGTACACCTACTCAAAATCGTACGTTACATTGCCAAAAAAGATGACAAAATATCCAACTTGAATGTAAGCTAAA
>JBDLQG010000018.1:0-18334 GCA_039800705.1 Pseudomonadota bacterium | reverse complement strand
TGCAACATATTTTGTATTTTCTTAATTAACTGAGCAGTCAGTGCAATAATCGAATTATTGGCAGTTTTAAGAAAGTGTATGACATAAGCCAAAATTTCTGCCACGCTCATACCTTTAAACTTTTGTACTAAAATAGGCGCGAGCAATAAGCCAAGTGCAAGTCCGATAACGGTCACACCCGAAAAAGAACTTTCTTCTTCCGTAATCTGTGTTATTGAGGGTGTTACTGCCGCTGCAGTGGGCGTTTTTTCAACTACAACGGGCTCTGCATTGGCTTCTTCATGTGCTTTTGCTAACAATTCAGGTAGCGTAATTTTATAATCGTCAGCGATTGTATTGGCAGTCACATTGGGAATGCTCGGTAGATCACCATCACCTTTGCCCACTTTTAATTGAGCTTTCATACCCTTTTCCATGTGCTGCGCAATATCGCAATGGACTAAATACGTTTTATCACCCGGTGGCAGAATTAATGTGCCAGAAATTTTTGCAGGTCCAGATATTTCTAAGTGAAACATCCCTTTAGGATATAAATATTTTGGTAACCCGTGCATCATCCATTGATGACG
Organism: Pseudomonadota bacterium; assembly: GCA_039800705.1. Taxonomy (GTDB): domain Bacteria; phylum Pseudomonadota; class Gammaproteobacteria; order Methylococcales; family Methylomonadaceae; genus UBA10906. The sequence continues at coordinate 17,765 of JBDLQG010000018.1, read as the reverse complement.
AACATTGTCATCATTGATGAAATGAACGGTTAATTTTGTGCAAGGCTTGAATTGAAATTCTTGTGTGTCGAAGGCAAACATTCTGCCCGGAAATTTTTCAGCGTATTTATGCCCAGCATGAACGGTAATTTCTTTGGTTTCTGCGATTTTTTCACAGCCACCGGGCAAGGTATCAGGATTATTGCCCATGACCATACCGCCAGCCATATCCATCAAATGACCATCGCCATGGTTCATTAACATGCCATCGTGATCTTGATAATCTTGAGCAAATGCCGGTAGCGAAAACAGCGCTGCCATGACGCTTACCGATACTAATTTCATCATTCTTTTTGCCTCTTGAATAAGTAAAACGACGTCCTTGTCTGAATTTGTCGCAATTTATTCTTTAATTTTACCAAGTAAACCATCAACAGTGCGTTTAAAGCCAGCACTTGATAAATAAGCTACATATAACCCAGCAAAGGCAAAGAACGCATATAAGAATAGTTCATTTTTGGATGCTTGTTGGCCTTTACCCGCTTGGAAACTCATGTGTGCATCAAGGCGCTCACTTCCAGCAGAGCCATCTTCAGGTAAGAGGGTAATATGAATTAAATATTTGCCAACGTCAGGAACGCCTTCGGGTAATGAAAGCATAACGGTACCTGACTTATGTTTTGCCGCTTCTTGGAAAAATACGCGGGTGCCTTCAGGTTCTTTAGTGACTTCAAACTCAACAGCTCTGTTGCGATATTTCATGTCTTGGTAATCGAATACCAACTGAATTAACGAGTTAGTGCTTGGAATATTGCCGCAAAAATCTTCAGCCGGAAACGCTTTTGGTTGGTAAGCTGTGTAGTGAATCCAGTGATCTTTTTCTAATTCGAATTTACATTGATCTGTATCGGTACCCGCAGCGCCACCATGCGCCCATAATGCCGAAGAAAAAAGTAACGCTGTTAAACCGAGTGAACTTTTTTTAATTATTTGCGCTATGTTCATAAGTCTTCTCACTTGAAATAGTTATTATTGTAAATGCTATTGCTTTATATCGCATCGCACGTTGCTAACTTTAACACGTCAATTGATGCAAATAAAGTAGTTAGGCTCCAGCATATAAAATGCCAAATTAAACAACTAGTTGATATGTGGAAGATAGTTACAGAAAACAGGTGATCGTTATTCAATCAAAGGTTCAGTAAAGGGGTACACATAAAACAATAAATGTTTCACCAAAAAAGAAAATGAAACACAAATGATGATGAGAAGGAGCTTTACATGCGGGAAATACTGAGAGGTTGAATAACGGACGCTTCGTATCAAAATGATAAATTGACTTTAGTTCAGCTTAAGGGGGAAAAAGAACTGTGATATGGTGTATTATTGCTATCTGACCTTAATTTTCGTAGACTTGGAAGAATTTTTTCAATTTGGAGTTCTGTAGCATGGCATCGTTGACCGCTAAGCCCGCTTGGGCGGCATTACAAAATCATTATGACCACATTCACAATCAAAGTTTAGTCGATAGTTTTAAAAACGATTTGCATCGACATGAAAAATTTTCGATTACGTTTAATGATATTTTGTTCGATTATTCTAAAAATCGCATCAACGATGACACTTTACCGTTATTGATTGAACTGGCTAAACAATCGAATTTATCAGAAAAAATTCATGCTATGTTTTCTGGTGAAAAAATCAATATTACCGAAGGTCGCGCGGTACTGCACACAGCTTTGCGTAATCGCAGCAATAAGCCTATTTACGTTGATGGTGTAGATGTCATGCCACAAATTAACGCATCGCTCAAAAAGATGCGTGCTTTTTCAGAACGCGTGCGTTCTGGAGAATGGAAAGGGTACAGCGGCAAGGCCATCACGGACATTGTCAATATTGGTATTGGTGGCTCTGATTTGGGCCCTAAAATGGTTACTGCCGCGCTGCATCCTTACGCAACGCCCGCGCTGAATGTGCATTTTGTATCCAACGTCGATCAAACAGACTTAATTGAAACCATTGAAAGACTTTCGCCTGAAACCACTTTATTTTTAGTGGGCTCAAAAACGTTTACAACGCATGAAACGATTACGAATGCAAATTCGGCACGTGCTTGGCTACTTGAGAGTGCGCCAGATAGCTCAGCGGTAGCAAAACATTTCGTGGCACTGTCAACGAATGCGAAAGAAGTTGCTGCGTTTGGTATTGATACGGACAATATGTTTGAATTTTGGAACTGGGTAGGTGGACGTTATTCGCTTTGGTCTGCTATTGGGTTGTCGATTGCACTGTATGTTGGAATGGATAACTTTGAAGAGTTGCTTGAAGGCGCTTATGAAACAGATCAACATTTTCAACATACGCCATTTGAAAAAAATATTCCCGTTATTATGGGGTTGCTTGGAATTTGGTATAACAATTTTTTCAAAGCCGAAACCCACGCCATGCTCGCCTATGATCAATCCATGCGTTATTTCGCGGACTATTTTCAACAAGGTGACATGGAAAGTAATGGCAAAAGCATTTCCATTACAGGTGAAAAAGTCAACTACAGTACCGGTCCTATTATCTGGGGACATCCGGGCACAAATGGGCAACATGCGTTTTATCAACTGATTCACCAAGGAACTAAATTAATTCCTTGTGATTTTCTTGCCCCCGCGATTAGTCATTACCATTTGCCCGAGCATCACAAAATTTTAATTTCAAATTTTCTTGCACAGCCCGAAGCCTTAATGCACGGTAAAACAGCGCAAGAAGTCAAACGTGATTTAACCGAAGAAGAGTGCAAAGATGAGGTTTTAGTTGCCTCTAAAGTGTTTGATGGTAATAAACCATCTAATGCGTTTTTATTTAAGAAACTAACGCCAAAAACACTAGGGTCGCTTATTGCGCTGTATGAACATAAAATTTTTGTGCAAGGCGTGATTTGGAATATCAATTCTTATGACCAAATGGGCGTTCAACTAGGCAAAGTGCTGGCAAAAGTGATTTTACCTGAGCTCAATAACGATGAAGTGATTAGTAGCCATGATTGCTCAACGAATGCGTTGATTAATGCGTATAAAAAATTGGCTAAATCAGACGTGTAAGACGCTTTTGTTTTTCGCATTAAAAAAGCCTTGTGCGTGAACCGCACAAGGCTTTTTAATTTTGAGAACTAAAAATTTTAGCTTATAGAATTTTTTTCAAATCAAGAACGGCTTGGTGTGCATTTCTCAATTCTTGTTCTGCTTGTTGGTTCGCACCTTCTTTTACGTGGTTACGTGCCGCTTTGATCATGTTGTTCGCTTTTGTACTGGCACGAAATACAGAGTCGCTTGCATTGATTTCTTTTGTGGCATCAGATGCTTCTTTAATTAACTTAGCAACAGTTTCTGTATCTGATCCAGCAATTAACGCGTCAAGTGCAACTTGCACTTTACCAGCAGTCATTTCGATAGCTGTTGTTGGGCTGTAAACAATACGACCTGGATCTGATTCAGCAAAAGCGGTTGAAGATACTGCGCCTAAAGAAGCGGCAACCATTACAGCTAATGCGATTTTTTTTAATGCTTTCATCAATGTCAATCCTCAATTGTTATTATTTTGAGTGGTAGAAAAATAGCCATCGCTTAGCGATGTGCTGACGCCAATTCTAAACACATTTTTGAATTTTTCAACCAATCACGCAATTAAGCCTGCTTTTTTTGCTGTTAATCGACGGTCCATTTAACGATGCCGCTGTAAGCGGTAATCAAAACAATCGCACCAAAAAATAGGCGATACCATGCAAAAACAACAAAATCATGTTCACTGATGTAGCGTAAAAGTGCTTTTATTGCCAATAAAGCACTAAAGAAAGCGGCCACCATGCCTAAAACAAAATGAGGCGCGTCTGCGGCTAAATCGAGTAGTTCACGATGTTTATACAAATCATATAAACTCGCAGCGGTGAGGGTTGGAATCGCTAAAAAAAACGAAAATTCGGTGGCGGCTTGTCGTGATAATCCAAAAAGTAAACCGCCAATAATCGTGGCGCCAGAACGCGATGTGCCCGGAATTAATGCCGCTGATTGTGCTAATCCTAATTTGAGTGCATCCCATTTTGACAGCTCATCGACTGCGTAAATGCGCACAGTATGCTCACGTTTCTCTGCCCAAAAAATAATCAATGCACCGATGATAAACGCCAACGCAACGGGAATAGGTTTGAATAATATCGCTTTAATGTATTTACTAAAAAGAAACCCCAAGATAGCAGCAGGTAGAAACGCAATGATGAGGTTCATGGTGAATTGTTGCGCTATTTTTTCGCGTCTGCGCAGGCCACTAAATGTGTCATGAATTCGCTTTCTATATTCCCAACATACCGCAAAAATAGCACCCATTTGAATGACTAATTCAAATAATTTACCTTTTTCATCATTAAAATTAAGCAAATCGCCCACTAAAATAAGATGCCCTGTACTTGAAATGGGCAAAAACTCCGTGAGTCCTTCAACAATGCCCAAAATCAAGGCGTTAATTGCGAGTAATAAATCCATAAAGCTCTAAAAAGTGAAAGGTAGAAATTAGCGTTTTAAATTAATGGTAATACTAGCACCATCAACCGATTTAATCTTGTCCGCTTCGGGTTCAATGGACATAATGGTTTGTGTGTCGAGCTCTAATTCGCGTTGAATCTTTTTGGGTTTTTCAATAGTGAATTCAGGCTTGACTTGAGCTGTTGTTTTCGATTCTGCGGTATTTTCAATTTGTGCTGGCAGCGATAAATCAAGCACTTTAGGTACCGTAGGTGTTTCAATGGATTTGACTGCTTTTTGTTTTTTTGTGCTATCGCTAAAACCGGTTAATCCCGTTAAGGTCAACCCTAAAAAACTGATGAGAAAAAAACGATGCGTATTCATAGATAATCACTTTTTGATTGTTTTAATGGAAATATCACTTATTTTTGCTTGCCACTGTGTTGGCGCGAGATGGTGAATTGAGATGCCTTGTGTATCCACTGCAACAGTGACTGGCATATCTTCAACGACAAATTCATGAATAGCTTCCATACCTAAATCGGCAAAGGCGAGAACTTTTGCACTTTTTATTGCCTTTGATACCAAATAGGCTGCACCACCCACAGCAATTAAGTATATGGATTGATGTTTTTTGATTTGCGCAATCGCTTCGCTGCCGCGCTCAGACTTGCCAATCATGCCCAGTAATCCCGTTTTTTCTAATAAGGGACCCGTAAATTTATCCATACGTGTCGCTGTAGTAGGGCCAGCGGGGCCGACGACTTCATCACGTACCGCGTCCACGGGGCCAACGTAGTAGATAAATTTATTCTTAAAATCGACTGGCAGTGTTTCGCCACGCTCGAGCATATCACAAAGACGTTTGTGCGCTGCGTCACGTCCGGTGAGAAGTGTACCGTTGAGGAGGAGTGTTTCACCTACTTGCCATGATTGAATGTCTTGAGGTGTTAGCATATCCAAATTGACGCGTCGTGCAGCACTGACGTCACGCGCAATGTTTGGGTAATCCTCTAGGCTAGGTGGCGTGAATTGCGCAACGCCAGAGCCATTTAAAACAAAATGCACATGACGCGTTGCCGCGCAATTTGGAATAATCGCAATAGGGAGATTGGCGGCGTGAGTAGGGTAGTCAAGAATTTTAACATCCAAAACAGTGGTCAATCCGCCCAAACCTTGTGCGCCAATACCCAATGAATTGACTTTATCAACTAGCTCTAAACGGAGTTCTTCAAGGCGATTTGTGGCGCCTTTTGCTTTGAGTTCATGAATATCAATGGATTCCATACACGCTTGCTTTGCCAGTAACATGGCTTTTTCGGCTGTGCCACCAATGCCAATACCTAAAATACCCGGTGGACACCATCCTGCGCCCATGGTGGGAACGGTTTTCATTACCCAATCCACAATATTGTCAGAGGGGTTTAGCATGGCGAATTTTGCTTTAGCTTCCGAGCCGCCCCCTTTTGCAGCAATATCAATTTCGATGGTATTGCCAAGCACAAACTCAGTATGCACAACGGCAGGTGTATTGTCTCGTGTGTTAGTGCGCGTACCTGCTGGATCGCGCAAAATGGACGCGCGTAGGGGATTATCACTATTTTGATAAGCCATACGGACACCTTCATTGATCATGTCACTTACGCTAAGGGTCGCTTCCCATTGCACTGACATGCCAATTTTAATAAATACCGTCACAATGCCGGTATCTTGGCAAATAGGGCGTTTGCCTTCAGCACACATACGCGAATTAATTAAAATTTGCGCCATGGCATCTTTCGCTGCGGGACTTTCTTCGCGCAGATAAGCGTCATGCAATGCGGTGATAAAATCTTTTGGGTGATAATACGAAATAAATTGCAGCGCTTGCGCGATGCTTTCAATAAAATCATCTTGACGAATAAGGCTCATAACGTTTCATTGCTGTTAGTAGAGAAAAAATAGTGCATGACGTCAATCATTGCTTTGTGATCGAAAACGCCCGCACTTTCACGGCAACTGTGCATCGCCCACATGGGATTACCAACGTCAACCGTGCGCAGACCAAGTTGCGATACAATAGAGCCAATCGTACTTCCGCAAGGTAAATCATTGCGATGCGAATAAAATTGATAAGGCACATCCGCTTTGTTGCACCAATCAATAAACATAGCTTGCGATACGCTATCTGTTGCATAACGTTGATTGACATTGATTTTGACAACCACGCCTTGATTGATATGCACCGCGTGTTGCATATCATAGGCACTAGGAAAATTAGGATGATACGCGTGCGCCATGTCTGCGCTAATCATGAAACTTTTTGCTAATGCACGAGAAAAATCTTGTGAATTTTGCGCTGTTGCCTCGCTAATGCGTTTAAGTGTATCGCTTAAAAAGTGACTTGCCGCACCACAATGACTTTCACTGCCCACTTCTTCATGGTCAAAAAAAGCACATACGAGCGTACTTTGCGTATTCTGCAATGTGGTTTCATCCAGTAAAGCCGTTAATGCGCTATGGCAAGAAGCTAAATTATCAATTTGCCCATTAGCGAAAAATTCGTTATTTGCCCCCCAAAAACGCCCTTTTTGCGTATCATAAATATTTAAATCCCATGAAAGAATCTGCTCGGCATCGTTTGGTAACTCAGACTGTAACAATTTCGTGAAATCAGTGAATGCGCTGGGAGTCAACTGACTTGAAATATCAGCAAGGATCAACGCTAATTCATGTTGTTTTTGAAATTTGAGTCCTTCTTCATTTACGCCGCGATTAAGATGAATCGCTAAATTGGGTAAACGAAGCAGGGGACGCTCAAAATTCACTAAACATTGCGTGAGGTTACCTGATTGCGTTAGATAATTGACGCGTCCAGCTAAACTTAATTCGCGGTCGCTAAATGTTGCTAAAATAGCGCCACCGTAAATATCAACGTGAAGTCGTGCTAAATTAGCGGCAGTTGATTGTGGATTGGGTTTGATGCGTAAACTCGGTGAATCGGTGTGTGCGCCGATAATGTTAAAACCAGACTGTGCAACGGCGCTTTGACCGTGTACAAAAGCAATAATGGATGAATCACCACGCACAACGAAGTAACGCCCACCGGTTTCTAAATGCCAGATCTGCGTTTCATCTAAACGTTGAAAATGAAAGTTAATAAGTTGTGCTTCAACGCTTTTGACAGCGTGCCAAGCGCTTGGACTGCGATCAATAAAATCCAGTAGGGCTTGCGCATGAATGGATGCGTTCATGACGTTTCTCGTAAAAGCAGTGACGCAGAATTGACACAGTAACGTAAAAAAGTAGGCGATGGACCATCGGTGAAAACGTGCCCTAAATGCGCGTCACATTGGCTGCACACAATTTCAACACGTCGCATGCCAAAGGTAGTGTCACTATGTTCGGTTATGCTATCTTCGATACACTGCCAAAAACTTGGCCATCCTGAACCGGAATCGTATTTTGTGTTTGAATCAAAAAGCGGATGGTCACAGCATACGCAGTGGTAAATGCCTACTTTTTTGCAATTGACATATTTCCCCGTAAAAGGGGGTTCGGTTGCTTTGAGGCGGCAGATATTAAACTGCTCTGGCGAGAGGTCATCGTCGTTTATCATAAAATTTATTTAGTTATTATCTGTTTGAATATCGCGCGTCCACGAAATAGACACACGTGTTTCTAACCATTTTTGTAAAAAATCTAAAAAGCAACGCACTTTGGCGGATAAATATTTTCTATGTGGATAGACCGCATGAATATCGAGTGGTGGCAGTGCATAGTTTTCTAAAACGGTTTGCAGTTTGCCTTTTTCAATATCTCGTCGCACCACATACGTTGCCATAACGACAAGTCCCAAACCATTCAAAGCAGCGACGCGATTAGCTTCAGCGACATTTGATTGCATTCGCCCTGACACGTTAATTGTTGTGTAACCCGTTTCTGTTTTGAATTTCCATTTATCTTGGGGTGCGCTTGCCCAATTGACGATACAACTATGATTTGCAAGGTCTTCGGGTTTTTGTGGAATGCCATGTTGCGCAAGATAATCAGGCGATCCACAGACAATCATCGATGAACTTGCTAATTTTCGCGCCACCATACTGGTATCATCCAAATCACCTAAATAGATAGCAATATCAATGCCATCATCAATTAAGTCACTATGGCTACTTTGCAACACCATTTCTACCGTCAAATCAGGATAAAGTTTTAAAAATTCAGCCACAGCTCGCGTAATATGTGTCGCACCAATGACAGGCGGCGCACTAATTTTAAGTGTGCCTCGTAATTCGGTTTGAAGATGCGTAATGACTGATTCCATATCATCGATATCAAGTAGCACCTGAGAGCAACGCTCTAAATAGGCTGCTCCCATGTCCGTTAAACTAAGACTTCGTGTGGTACGATTAAAGAGTCGCGTTCTCAAATCGGCTTCAAGGTGCATGATATGCTTGGTGGCCATTGCTCTTGAAATACCAAGTTCGCGTGCGCCCCCCACAAAGCTGCCCGCTTTTGCGACACGCTCAAACACTTTCATACTGGTTAATTTGTCCATTATTTTTTACTTCACCCTTTAATCATATTAATACTAGCTGAATCTAAGTTTGCCAGATTTTCTAAATTTATGCACTAATGCGAATAAATTGAATATTTTAACGACTTATTTGCACTGTCAAGCCTATTTTTAAATAGAAAAATGATTTTTCTTTTAAGCAGTGTTAGAATTCAATGCAATTACTTGAATCCATCTGAATCTATCCATCGATGACGATTAACGCACAAAATAAATCTTATTCTTCACCGGCTTTAGAATTTAAAAGCACGATGTTTTCTGTTCCCGTTTTGGGGGTAGCAAGTGATGATTTGATACTCATTGAGCAAGTGCTCAATGAGAAAATCAAACTTGCACCAGAATTTTTTAAACATTCACCGGTTATTCTTGATTTTCAAGACGTGAATAAAAAACAGTTAACCATTGCGCTTGATGCCTTACTTGCTATTATTCGCAAAGCGGGTTTGTTTGTTGTTGGTGTGCGTGGCGGCACTGATGAACAACATCAAAAAGCGATTGATTTAGGTATTGCAGTAACAGCCAATACAGAAGTCAAAGCCGAATTACCTAAAACACCCAAAATTATTACTGCACCCAAAGATGATGTGCCTGTTAGTGATGATTCCACCACTGTCTTAATTACAAAGCCCATCCGATCAGGGCAGCGCATTTATTCGCATGGTGATTTAATTGTTCTCGCCCAAGTAGGGGCGGGCGCTGAAATTTTAGCAGAAGGGAATATCCATATTTATGGCACGCTGCGCGGACGCGCTTTAGCAGGGGTTCAAGGGAATATTCATGCGCGTATTTTTTGCTCGGATTTGCAAGCGGAACTGATTTCAATTGCAGGGCATTACAAAATTAGTGATGACATTCAAGGGGCGGTTTCCAATACGCCTATTCAAATTTATTTACAAAAAAACGCATTAGTTATTAAACCTATTGCGTGATATTGATTAAAACAAACGAGTCTTTTGGAGGATATTAGTGGCACGAATTATTGTTGTAACTTCGGGCAAAGGTGGTGTTGGTAAAACAACTACAAGCGCTGCTATTTCAATGGGGTTAGCGAAGAAAGGGCATAAAACAGTTGTCATTGATTTTGATGTTGGCTTGCGTAATTTAGATTTAATTATGGGGTGTGAGCGCCGTGTTGTGTATGACATTATTAATGTTATCAACGGTGAGGCCTCGCTTAATCAAGCGTTAATTAAAGATAAAAATTGCAATTTATTATCTATTCTTCCCGCGTCACAAACACGCAATAAAGATGCACTAACGCAAGAAGGCGTTGGTAACATTCTCGAAGAACTCTCAAAAGAGTTTAAATATATTGTCTGTGATTCACCAGCGGGTATTGAGCAAGGTGCGCATTTAGCGATGTATTTTGCCGATGATGCGTTTATTGTGACCAATCCTGAAGTGTCTTCAGTGCGTGACTCAGACAGAATTTTAGGGTTGCTTTCAAGTAAATCGCAACGCGCCGAGAAAAATGAAGAGCCCATTAAAGAATATTTAATTCTGACAAGATACGCGCCAGAGCGTGTTAAATCAGGTGAAATGCTCAGTTTGGATGACGTGCAAGATATTTTATCGCTTGATTTATTGGGTGTTATTCCTGAATCCAAATCGGTACTCACGGCATCAAATTCGGGAAATCCGGTGATTCTCGATGAAAAAAGCGATGCAGGTCAAGCGTATGGTGATATTGTTGCTCGATATTTAGGTGAAACACGACCACATCGATTCATTGATGGGAAGAAAGGGCTGTTTAGGAAGTTATTTGGGGGCGGGTGATATGAGCTTACTGGATTATTTTAGAACGTCTAAAACGAGTTCTGCCTCGCTTGCAAAAGAGCGATTACAGATTTTAGTGGCTTATGAGCGTTCATCACACAATCAGCCACCGTATTTACCACAGTTGCAACAAGAATTGTTGATTGTGATACAAAAATATGTGAATGTGAATTGTGACGCGATGACGATTAAACTCGAACAAAGCGACAATCAAGAAACGTTAGAATTGAATATCGTTTTGCCTGATTTTCGTCGCGTGTAAACGGGTGTTTCATTTTTCTTTTTCAATTTAGGCATGATAATGAAGAAAAATACACTGAGCATAATGGTTATTTTTGGTGTGCTTGCCGTCATGTTATCGAGTTGCAGCACGAAAAAATCGTTTCGAGAAAATCAATATTCCACATACGGCGTTGCTGATCGTCGTAGTGTTGAGATTGCTGAACATGACCAAGATATCTTTGAAACTATCAGGGAAGATATTTTGAATGATAGCGAGTTGAAGCGTTTTAGCCATGTCAATGTCGCTGTTTACAACGGTGCGGTTTTGTTGACAGGTGAGGTGATGAATGAAGCGTTTAAATCGAAGATTGTTGAAGCAGTTCGTATTGTTGCACACGTTAAAATTGTTCATGATAATCTAGTGGTAGATTATCCAAGTGATAATTTATCTCGCGCAAATGATCGACGTATTAGTCAAAATATTCGCCAAGCCCTAACGCAAATTCGGACATTACCCGACTTCGATTCATCATTAGTTCGCGTGATTACTGAGCAAGGCACGGTTTATTTGATGGGGCGTGTTCACCGTGATGAGGGACTTGTGGTTATCAATGTTGTTCGCACCGAACCCGATATTCGTCAGCTCATCACCGTGTTTGATTACATCGACTAACGTTGTAAGGGCAAGTTACCCATAACTTGTTCATTCTCTTTTCTTGGCATTTGTCTTTTTCTTCTTTTTTGACTAACGTCAAGAGGAAACAGGGCAAATGTCATTTGTCTTTCTATTTGACTGCCAGATATTTATGCAAAAATCGCTTCCTAATGAATTTTTAACTGCGCTCAAGACGATTTTCTCAACTGATGCCATTTTAATTGAATCTGAAGAATGTTGGACTTACGGTTATGACAACAGTCGTCGCCATGCGTTGCCACAAGTGGTGGTTTTTGCAACGACGCATGAACAAGTGCTGCGGGTGGTCAAATTATGCAATGAATTTGATGTCGCCATAACAGGGCGTGGACGAGGCACGGGAACCACAGGCGCGATTGTGCCACTGCATGGCGGACTGGTGTTGTCACTTGAACGCATGAATCAAGTACTCGATTTTTCACCCGAAAATCGCTATATCAAAGTCCAACCCGGTATGACCAATCAAGCAGTGCAAGAGTATGTCAAAAGTCGCGGTTTTTTTTGGCCACCTGATCCGACGAGTGCAGCATTTTGTAGTGTTGGGGGTAATCTTGCCTACAACTCGGCTGGACCTAAAGCAGTTAAATACGGCACACCACGCGAAAATACATTAGGACTGCGCGTTGTTACCGGCGCGGGTGAGGAAATGCGTGTGGGCGTTTATACCAGTAAAGGCGTTGTGGGCTATGATTTAACACGATTGATTATTGGTAGTGAAGGCACGTTGGCTATTATTACAGAGGCGACGCTGAAATTAACGCCACTGCCAGAAGCAGTAAAAACACTCCGTGCGATATACAAAACGGTTGGTGACGCATCACAGGCGGTTGCGGCAATCATGTCGCAACCAGTTGTGCCTTGTGCGTTAGAATTTATGGATGGCAATGCTATCAATATGATTCGTCACTATACGCAAACAGATTTGCCTGAAAATGCCGGTGCCATGTTGATGATTGAGGTTGATGGTCAGTCTGAAGGGCTAAATTATGCCGCTGAAAAAGTCATGGCGGCGGCAACAAATGACGGTTTGCTGTCAATGCGTCTTGCGAAAGATGCGGCGGAAGTCAAAGCACTTTGGGATACGCGCAAAGCACTGTCACCCGCACTTCGAAAAGTAGCACCTAAAAAAATCAATGAAGATGTTGTGGTACCTGTCACGCAAATGCCAGCGCTTATTTCAGGTTTAGACGCACTTTCAAAACAGTATGATTTACCTATTATCAATTTTGGTCATGCGGGCAATGGCAATATTCATGTGAATTTGTTGCTTGATCCAGATGACCCTGTTCAAAGCAAAAAAGCACACGCGTGCTTAGATGAAATTTTTACACTTGTGTTAACGCTCAACGGCACGCTGTCAGGCGAACACGGTGTGGGTCTTGAAAAACGCGATTTTGTGGACCGTGAACTTGATGCCGTGTCGCTGAATTTAATGCGGGCGATTAAGCGTCAATTTGATCCTAAAAACTTACTCAATCCAGACAAAATGTTGCCATTGCAACCCCTACTTTAAACATTATCTAATTACTTTTTATGTCGAATGAAATTTTATCTACGCTCACCACGCTACGCGATTATATGCGCTGGGGAGCAAGTCGTTTTACGCAGGCGCAAGTGTGTTTTGGACAAGGCACGACAACAGCACTTGATGAAGCCGTTGCGTTAGTGCTTCATGCCGTGCATCAACCCTACACGCTGCATTCAAGTCTTTTTCAATGTGTGTTGACACTTGAAGAGCGCAAAGCTGTATTTGACTTGATTGAACGCCGTATTAACGAGCGTGTGCCCGCTGCGTATTTAACGAAAGAATCTATTTTTGCAGGATTGCCTTTTTATGTTGATGAGCGCGTGTTAATTCCTCGCTCGCCAGTAGCGGAGTTAATTGAGCAGCAATTCGAACCGTGGATTGACGAAGACAATGTCACGCATATTTTAGATTTATGTACGGGTAGTGGATGTATTGCGATTGCGTGTGCGTATGCGTTTCCTAATGCAATGGTGGATGCGGTGGATTTATCACCCGAAGCGCTTGAAGTGGCCGAAATTAACATTGAAAAGCATCAATTAAGCGACACGGTGACAACGTATTATTCGGATTTATTTAATAAATTGCCGCCCATGCAATACGACATCATTATCAGCAATCCGCCGTATGTCTGCTTGAATGAATGGGAAAATTTGCCGCCTGAATTCCATGCCGAGCCGGATATGGCCTTCAAAGGCGGCGTATCAGGATTAGATTTGGTGCTGCGTATTTTGATCAATGCAAAAAATTATTTGAGTGATCACGGTATTCTTATCGTTGAGGTGGGAAGCAGTGCAGAAACGTTGCAGACTTTGTTAATTGACGTGCCTTTTTATTGGCTCAATTTCGAGCGCGGTGGTGATGGCGTCTTTTTACTGACTGCTGATCAGGTGGCGCATTACCATGATGCGTTTGTTGCTGCGTTGAAAACAAATCCCTAATTGACTAAACAGGAGTACAAAATGTCAGGAAATACGATAGGAAAATTATTTACCGTTACCACGTTTGGTGAAAGTCATGGCGTCGCGCTTGGGTGTATTATTGATGGCTGCCCACCGAATATGACACTGAGCGAAGAAGATATTCAGCATGATTTAAATCGTCGCAAACCCGGTACATCACGCCATACGACGCAACGTCGTGAAGCCGATGAAGTGAAAATTTTATCGGGCATTTTTGAAGGAAAAACGACCGGAACGCCCATTGGTTTATTGATTGAAAATACCGATCAGCGCTCAAAAGATTATTCGAAAATTTCACAAGCATTTCGCCCAGGACACGCCGATTTTACCTATCAGCAGAAATACGGTTTTCGTGATTATCGCGGAGGTGGTCGCTCGTCTGCACGTGAAACGGCAATGCGTGTGGCGGCAGGGGCGATTGCTAAAAAATATTTAAAAGAAGTCGCTGGCATTGAAATTCGCGGTTATCTTTCACAGCTTGGCCCTATTAAAATTGAAACGTTGGATTGGGATGTGGTCGAAACAAACCCGTTCTTCTGCCCTGATGAATCCAAAGTCGCGCAAATGGAAAGTTACATGGACGCGCTACGCAAAGAAGGCGAATCCATTGGTGCGCGTATTGAAGTAGTCGCAACCAATGTGCCTGCTGGTTTAGGCGAGCCTATTTTTGATCGTTTAGATGCAGAGCTTGCTTATGCGTTGATGAGTATTAACGCTGTCAAAGGTGTTGAAATTGGGGATGGTTTCAACTGTATTGAAGCTAAAGGCACACAATTTCGAGATGAAATTACGCCAGACGGTTTTTTAAGTAATCATGCCGGTGGAATTTTAGGCGGTATTTCAAGTGGGCAAACCATCACGGCCAGTATTGCTCTAAAACCGACTTCGAGTTTACGCTTAGCTGGAAAAAGTATTGATACTGAAGGGAATGTGGTTGACGTGATTACAGAGGGGCGTCACGATCCTTGCGTGGGTATTCGCGCAACGCCAATTGCTGAGGCCATGGTAGCGATTGTGTTGATGGATCATTTCTTGCGACAACGCGCACAAAACGGCGGCGCGAATATTTAATCGTCTGTTTTTTATTTTTTATTAAAACTATTTTGAGTATAGGAATTATGACCCAAAAAAATTTTTCACTTGGTATTGCTGATTTTAATTACGCGGATTTATATAACACCGCGCGTTTAAATGATTTGTTAGCGGTTTTTGATGAATCGGTGAAATATCATGACACAGAGTTATATACCCAATTTATTGCGTATCGCAATACACAAGGCGCCGATTTATCGCCAGAGCAACAATCTGCCATATTAGTTAAAGTAGCACCGTATGTTGGTCAATTTGTTGCAAAATTATTTCATGTTGAATCAGCGCATCAAGCTCAAAAAAGCACCATACAAAAAGAAATTGAAACCATTTTTACGTATAAAAATGAAGTTGTCGAAAAATTAGGTGTTGTTTTCAAAGGTCAAACCACAGATGATTGGAAAATTCCCGATGTGTTAAATCGTTTTGATTTACTCATTGAAGCAGGTTTTCCGCAAGCCAATTTAGATAGCGATCCAGAAAATCGCGTAGCGCGTGTTGGCGCGGTGGTTGGCTTACTGGCTAATCACTATAAAACACTCGCAAAAGGCAAAGAAAGTGATTATGAAAATGCAGATTTGCAAGCTCAAGCTCTGCGCGACAAATTAAAAGCGCATGAACTCGCTGCAACCGAATTTGCCGATATTATCAATGCGCCAGACTTGACAGAGTTTACAGCCGGTTTAATGGATATCGTGCAACGCTGGAGTTTTGTTGCGCAGCAAGATAATGATATTGTCGCGGATTGGCTCAGTTTTAAATTCCCGAAAAAACGTGATTTCGATAATTTAGTGCACCATGAACTCATCGACAAAGGTGAGTTTAATGTGTGGATGGGTGAGCATCGTCGTCGTCGTGATGGCTTTAAGTTAACAGATCCGCGCTACAACGAACGCCAAGTGTTATCCGAAGTAAATCATTGTATTTACTGCCATGAGCGCGATACAGATTCGTGTTCAAAAGGGATGCGCAACAAAAAAAATAATACATTCAAAGAAGATCCCATGGGCGTGACCACGATTGGTTGCCCGCTGGACGAAAAAATTTCAGAAATGAACATCGTCAAACGCGGTGGCGACAATATCGGTGCGCTTGCGATTGTGACCGTAGATAACCCCATGTGTGCGGGTACAGGTCATCGTATTTGCAATGAATGTATGAAAGGGTGTATTTATCAAAAAACCGATCCAGTCAACATTCCGCAAATTGAAACTAATGTGTTAACAGACGTACTTTTCATGCCTTATGGGTTTGAAATTTACAGTTTGCTTACTCGCTGGAATCCGCTTAATGTAAAGCGTCCTGTCATGTTGCCTTATAACGGCAAAAATGCGCTAGTGGTGGGTTTAGGCCCTGCGGGTTACACCATGAGTCATTATTTGCTCAATGAAGGGTTTGCTGTTGCTGGAATTGATGGTTTAAAGCTCGAGCCGTTGCCAGTTGCGTTAACGGGTGATGAAAACACGTTGCCTGAGCCGATTGCCGATTTTAAAGACCTGTACGAAGATTTAGATACACGTATTTTGGCAGGTTTTGGCGGTGTTGCAGAATACGGTATTACGGTACGTTGGGATAAAAACTTTTTGAAAGTCATGTATCTCATGTTATTGCGTCGTGAAAATTTCCGTGCTTATGGCGGTATTCGTTTTGGTGGCACACTCAATATTGATGATGCGTGGGAAATGGGCTTTGATCATATTTGTATCGCGTCAGGGGCCGGTCAGCCAACCATTATTGATTTAAAAAATAACTTAATTCGTGGTATTCGCAAAGCCTCTGATTTCTTAATGGCATTGCAATTAAGTGGCGCAGCAAAAGCGTCATCACTAGCAAATTTACAAGTACGTTTACCTGCGGGCGTTATCGGGGGCGGCTTAACGGCAATGGATACCGCAACGGAATTGATGGCGTATTATCCTGTTCAAGTGGAAAAAATCCTGCATCGCTATGAAACGCTGGTGAATGTTTATGGTGAATCGTCTATTCGTGCAAGTTACAGCGAAGAAGAAATTATCATTTTAGATGAATTCTTAGAACACGGAAAAGCCATTGTTGCTGAACGCGCTCGCGCTCAAGCCGAAGGTGAATTACCCGATTTTCAACCGCTTGTTCAGTCATGGGGCGGCGTGACGCTGTTCTATCGTAAAGGCATTAAAGATGCGCCCGCGTATCGTCAAAACCACGAAGAAATCAGCGAAGCCTTAGAAGAAGGCATTGCATTGGCGGAATTTATGAGTCCCGTTGGCGCGAATGCGGATGAATATGGGCATTTAATTTCAGTGGATTTCCAAAATACAGAAACGAAATCGCCTGTGAATGTGTCACTTCGTAATTTATACGTTGCAGCGGGTACGTCACCTAATACCATTTATCAAAGTGAGTATCCTGATACCTTTGTGATGGATAAATGGTTCTTCCAGCGTTATGAGCCTGAATTCGACAATGGCGAAATCAAATT
>JBDLQG010000017.1:0-18637 GCA_039800705.1 Pseudomonadota bacterium | reverse complement strand
CATGAAAACAGTTTAAAAATAATAATGACCGAAGACCAACTCGAACAAGAAACATTAAGCTGGTTTGCTGAAATTGGCTACACGCTACTTTCTGGCTATGACATTGCCGTTGATGGCGTATCGCCTGAGCGTAGAAATTACGTTGACGTGCTGTTACATGAACGCTTGCGCAGTGCAATTAGTCGCTTAAATCCAACCATTCCCGCAATGGCGCGAGAAGACGCTTTTCAACAAGTGGTCAATCTTGGAACGCCCGAGCTACTGTCCGCAAATCGCCACTTTCACCGTTTACTGGTGAGTGGCGTGCCTGTGCAATACCAACTTGATGGCGAAACGCGCGGGGATTATGTTCGACTAATTGACTTTGCCCATCCTCACGCGAATGAATGGTTAGCCGTGAATCAATTTACCATCAAAGGCGCAAAGCACACGCGCCGCCCCGATATTATTTTGTTTATTAACGGGTTGCCGCTGGTGATTTTAGAATTAAAAAATCCCACCGACGAAAACGCAGATATATGGAAAGCCTACGATCAACTGCAAACCTACAAAGAACAAATCCCCGATGTGTTTCACTATAACGAAGTGCTGGTCATTTCAGATGGCACGCAGGCGCGTCTAGGGGCGCTGTCGAGTCATGCCGAGCGTTTTATGCAGTGGCGCACGATTGATGGCGTAACACTCGACCCGCTTGGACAATTTAGCGAACTCGAAACGTTAGTGCGTGGTGTCTTGTCGCCTGCCCTGTTTTTGGATTATTTACGCTTTTTTGTTTTGTTTGAAGATGACGGCACACTGGTGAAGAAAATTGCCGGTTATCATCAATTTCATGCGGTAAGAGCCGCTATTGTGCAAGTAGTCGCGGCATCAAGGCCGGATGGTGATCACAAAGGCGGTGTGGTATGGCATACACAAGGCAGTGGGAAAAGTATCACAATGACGTGCTTTGCGGCGCGAGTGATGCAAGATGTCGCCATGGAAAATCCCACGATTGTTGTTATTACCGACCGCAACGACCTTGACGGCCAGTTGTTTGGGGTGTTTTCACTCGCGCAAGAGTTACTGCGTGAACAACCCGTGCAGGCGTTGACGCGCCAAGATTTACGCGCGAAACTAGCCAATCGTCCATCGGGCGGCATTGTATTTGCCACGATTCAAAAATTTATGCCCAATGCAGATGAAGACACGTTTCCGATACTCTCTGACCGGAGCAATATTGTGGTGATTGCAGACGAAGCGCACCGAACACAATACGGCTTTGAAGCCACGCTCAAAGGCAAAGTGGGTGAGGAAAAATACCAAGTCGGCTACGCGCAGCATTTGCGCGACGCTCTGCCCCAAGCCACGTTTGTGGCATTCACGGGTACGCCGGTGTCACTCGAAGATAGAGATACACGCGCGGTGTTTGGTGATTACATTCACATTTACGATATGCAGCAAGCCAAAGAAGATGGCGCGACAGTGGCCATTTACTTTGAATCTCGATTGGCAAAACTCAAACTCAATCCCGATGAATTGCCGTTTATTGATGAGGAAGTGGACGAAATTGCAGAAGATGAAGAAGATTCACAGCAAGCCAAATTAAAAAACCGTTGGGCGGCTTTAGAAAAAATCGTCGGCGCAGAGCCACGCATTGCCAGCGTTGCGGCTGATTTGGTCGAGCATTTTGAAGAGCGCGGCAAAGCCCAAACGGGAAAAGCCATGATTGTTGGCATGAGCCGTGAAATATGCGTGCATCTTTACAATGAAATTGTCAGGTTGCGCCCAGACTGGCACAGCGAAGACACCGAAAAAGGCATGATTAAAATCGTCATGACGGGATCAGCCAGCGATAAGGCGATTTTACGCCCGCATATTCACAGCAGCCAAGTCAAAAAGCGGCTTGAAAAACGCTTCAAAGACCCTGCCGACGAATTACGTTTAGTGATTGTGCGTGATATGTGGCTGACGGGATTTGATGCGCCTTGTGTGCATACGCTCTACGTTGACAAACCAATGAAAGGCCATAATTTGATGCAGGCCATTGCGCGTGTGAATCGCGTATTCAAAGACAAACAAGGCGGCCTTGTTGTGGATTATATTGGCATTGCTAATGAACTGCGCAGTGCCCTCAAAGATTACACATCAAGCAACGGGCGCGGTCGTCCAACCGTTGACGCCGCAGAAGCTTACGCGGTATTAGAAGAAAAACTCGATATCATTCGCGGTCTTCTGCATGGCTTTGATTACAGCGATTTTCTCACCACAGGTCATAAGCGTTTAGCAGGTGCGGCAAATCATGTGCTCGGACTCAAAGACGGAAAAAAACGCTTTGCGGATAATGCCCTTGCTATGAGTAAAGCGTTTACACTTTGCTGCACACTCGATGAAGCCAAAGCGGTGCGCGAAGAAGTTGCTTTTTTTCAAGCCATCAAAGTGATTTTAACTAAACGTGACGTGACCCAGCAAAAACGCACTAACGAAGAACGCGATTTAGCGATGCGTCAAATTATCAATTCGGCGGTGGTATCGGAAGACGTCGTCGATATTTTTCATGCCGTCGGACTTGATCGCCCCAATATCGGTATTCTTGATGATGATTTTCTTGCCGAAGTGCACAATTTACCCGAAAAGAATTTAGCAATAGAACTGTTAGAGCGTTTACTCGAAGGAGAAATTAAAGCGCGATTTTCGGGAAATATTGTTCAAGGTAAAAAATTCTCTGATTTGCTCGTCAATACGATTAAACGCTACCAAAACCGAGCGATTGAAACAGCGCAGGTCATTGAAGAATTGATTGATATGGCCAAAAAATTTCGTGAAGCGGCGGGACGCGCTGAAAATCTAGGCTTGAGTGAAGATGAAATTCGTTTCTATGATGCGCTAGCTGAAAATGAATCCGCTGTAATTGAACTCACCGATGAAACCATGAAAAAAATTGCACAAGAACTCACGCAAAAACTCAGACAAAGTATCACCGTCGATTGGTATTCACGCGAAAATGTCAGGGCAACGCTGCGATTGATGGTCAAGCGTATTTTGAAAAAATATAAATACCCACCCGATAAACAAGAATCGGCCGTTGAGTTAATTTTGCAGCAAACACAAGCACTGGGCGAGGCGTGGGCGTAAAAACAGCCTGAGCTCTTTTTTTTCCGAAAGTTCTATATGTCAAAGCATCGTTGTTTTAAAAAAAAGGCAACATCAAACAATGACGCTGCCTTTAAGGTAAGTAGAGAAGGATATAAAGCCCTGTTTATAAGAGCTGGCGGTATTCTAATCGACAAAACCAAATAACAAAATGTGACAAATAGTCGCGCGTCAATTTGACACGCGGCAAAATGTCGCGCGACAATATGCCACATTTTCAATGAGTTAAAATATTTGTAGACTATGATCGTCGTGTAAAAATGTCACGGTGTTAAAAATTTCTAATATAAATTGAGAGGTAGTCAATGTCACAAATTGTTTTAAGCAATGCAAAACGAATCGATATAAAACACATCCTTCAAAATGCAAAACAAGCCGTTTTAACCGATACCGGCATCATTACTATTTTTGCCATGGTGATTACGTTAAGTGGAATGATGTTTATACAAAACGGCCTCACGCAATCCAATGAGGCAAAAAGCGTTGCGTGGTACGCGGCTAATATTCAAGCAGCACAAGCAAAAAATAATGAATGCCGCCGAGATAGTAACGCCACTCAATTACAATCCACCCCCGACTGTATCAACGCACTACACGCGATTGAAATCAGTTTCAAATAAACGCTTAAAACAATTTATCGTCCATAATCTATCCCAATCAAAAGCGCTACCCCATACTCAAAAGGTAGCGCTCAACTCAAGTGATTCAACGCTTCACATTTCCTGCATGCAGTCCGCATTCTTTTTTTGCGCTATCTTCCCACCACCAACGCCCAACACGCTCATGTTGATTAGGTAAAATGGCTCGCGTACACGGCTCACATCCTATACTCACAAAGCCTTCTTGATGCAGTGAATTATACGGCACCTGATAGGCTTCAATATAATCCCACACTTGCGCAGATGACCAATTCAACAGCGGATTAAATTTGATTAATGTATGTGATGGCGTAGAAAATGCGCTATCTTGTTGCACTTCGGGAATATCTTGGCGTGTGTCGACACTTTGGTCTTTACGTTGTCCTGTAATCCACGCATCTAGCGACGCTAGTTTACGACGTAGTGGTTCTACTTTACGAATACCACAGCACTCTGAATGCCCATCATCGTAAAAACTAAACAAACCTTTCTCTTTAACAAACGTATCAAGTAATTCTCTATTTGGACTTAAAATCTCAATATCAATGCCGTAATGTTTGCGCACTTGCTCAATAAATCGATACGTTTGTGGATGCAAACGTCCTGTATCAAGACAAAAAACGTGAATGTCTTTGCGTATATTGAGCGCTAAATCAATTAAGACCACATCTTCTGCGCCGCTAAATGAAATAGCGATATTGTCAAATTGTTCTAATGCCGCTTTTAAAATCACACGCGGATTTTTACCCGCAAGCTGGGTGGATAACTCATCAATATTCATACTTAATCATTGTCTATTTAAAAAATGCTGTTTGAATTAACTATTTAATTCATCAATCAATTGTCCGTGCAAACCACTAAAACTGCCGTTGCTCATTAAAACAACGTGGCAGCCCTGCGCTTTTTCATTGCGAAAACGCGCCACAATATCGGGCAACGTTTGACACACTACCGTATTCGCCGCAAGCGTGAGCGCACTTTGTGATTCGGGTTGATAAATAATGGCAATATCAGCTGCACGAAGGGACGCGGCCAATGTATGCTGGTGAACGCCTAGGCGCATGGTATTTGAGCGCGGCTCGACAATGGCAATAATACGCGCATCGCCCACTTGTTCACGCAAACCGTGCAGCGTCGCCGCAATCGCGGTGGGATGGTGTGCAAAATCGTCGTAAATTGTGACATTGTCTTTTGATGCAACCACTTCCATGCGACGTTTAACGCTTTGAAATTGAGATAAAGCCACAATCGCATCACACGGCAAAATACCCACATGACGCGCAGCAGCAATCGCGCTTAACGCATTGCGTACATTATGATCGCCCGTTAGCGTCCATTTCACATCACCTTGGCGTTCATGATCAAAGAAAACCGAAAAATGACTCCCATCCGTTGAGAGTAAATCCGCATTCCAATCTGCTTGCCCATGAATACTGGTATACATTACAGGCGTCCAGCAACCCAATGCCAATGTTTCATCTAATGCAATATCTCCCTCAGGAACAATTAATAATCCTTCACTTGGAACCGTACGAATAAGATGATGAAATTGCTTTTGAATCGCGGCTAAATCTGGAAAAATATCCGCATGATCGTACTCTAAATTATTTAAAATGGTTGTACGGGGGCGATAATGCACAAACTTTGAGCGTTTATCAAAAAAAGCGGCATCATATTCATCCGCCTCAATGACAAAGAAATCCGAATCGGTCAGTTTTGCTGAGATCCCAAAATTCAACGGAATCCCCCCAATCAAAAAACTGGGATTGAACCCTTGTTTTTCTAAAATCCATGCCAGCATACTGCTTGTCGTGGTTTTTCCATGCGTTCCGGCAACACCTAATACCCATTTATCGCATAGTACGTTTTCGGCAAGCCACTGCGCACCGCTATTATAGGGAAGGCCTAAATTCAATACCGCTTCCACTTCGCTATTCCCGCGCGAGAGGGCATTACCAATAATGACCAAATCCGGTCTAGGCAATAAATTTTCAGGACTGTAACCGTTTTTGAGTAAAATTCCTTGCTCAATTAACTGATCACTCATTGGCGGATAGACGTTTTCATCACTGCCACTCACTTCATGACCTAATTGTTTCGCTAATACGGCAATCCCTGCCATAAATGTTCCGCAAACACCTAAAATATGGATATACATAAATATAAGGACTCCTAACGAATTCGCCTAGGTTTAATCGGATGCGCTGACGAGGGTCTGGGTGCGTGTTTTATAGCGGCCTTTTGTGGTGATACAGTTGATTGCACGGGTCGAATGGTTGACCATCGATCACGTACAATATGTTCTTCAAGCCACTGCGCTCCCGTAATGCAAGGTAATAATCGCTTATCTGCTTCACGCACTTCAACGTTACTGGCAGCAATATCATTTCCTAAAATGACCAATTCGGGGCGATATGATAAATTATCAATCGAAAACCCCTCCATGGTGATAATGCCAGCAATCTCTAAATCACAACGCAGTTTAGGTGGAATATAACAATCAGACGCTGTCACATCATGTCCCCCACGTTTAGCAAGCTGCGCAATATCTGCCATAAACGTCGTTGCCACGCCAACAAAGTGCATACGCACCGCTTAACCCTCGTTTATTAATGTTTAGTGTTTTTTCTTAGGCTTTTCGTTTTTTTCCGCTTCGGCTTTTTCTGCTGCTGCTTTTGCTGCAAGTTCTTCTGCCGTCGGCTCTGCAGGTGGTGGTGGCTCAGCGCCTTTTGCACCAGCAGCTTCGAGCATTTTAATCACATTTTCGCCACTAATCTTCTTTGCACGCTCCAAAATGGGCACTTTTTGCGCATCCTGTGCGTTTACATCGGCACCGGCTTTGATGAGTAAATCAATAATATCGACGTCACCAAAAATCAACGCATCCATCAATGCGACGTTTCCAATGTTATCGGTTGTATTCACATTTGCACCGTAAGCCAGTAACGTTTTGACACTGTGAATATTGCCGCTAAAACACGCCGCCATGAGCGCAGTACGACCACTCGCGTTTTTACTGTTTACATCAATACCTTGATTGAGTAGCGCTACAAGGCGATCTTCTTTGCCATTCATTGCGGCTAAAAATAAATCTTTTCCTTCTTCAGCGTGGAGTTGTGGTGAAGAAGCGAGTAACAACATAAGGAGATAATTTTTATACTTCATAAAGAATCGTTGCCTGCGTTTAAAAGAAAATTAAGATAAAATGCAAAAACAGTAGCTAACCTAACGTATTTTGCGATTACATGAACGAAAATCCAATTATTAATATTACAGCCACCGCCTCTTTTGTTGAAAAAGAGTCCGATGTACAGAAAAATCGCTATATCTTTGCCTATACTATCACTATCACCAATAAGGGTAAAAGAGTGGTGCAATTATTACAACGCCATTGGGTGTTAACAAATGCAAATGGCAAAGTGCAAGAGGTGCATGGTGAAGGCGTTGTTGGACTCACGCCAACCCTTCAACCTGACGAAAGTTTTCGCTACACAAGTAGCGCATTAATTGAAAGCCCTGTGGGAACCATGCAAGGTTACTACACGTTTATCGACCACGAAGGACAAACCTTTGATGCCCCGATTGAGCGTTTTACGCTCTCCATTCCTCGCACACTGCACTAACTTGTTTATGTCCATTTATGCGATTGGAGATGTACAAGGGTGCTTTGATGAGCTGCAAGCGTTGCTTGATTTAATTGCATTTAATCCCACTAATGACCAACTATGGTTTGCAGGTGATTTGGTCAATCGCGGTGAACAATCCCTTGAAACACTGCGTTTTGTCAAACAGCTAGGATCAAGCGCTGTCACCGTGTTAGGTAATCATGATATTCATTTATTGATGAGTGCCAATTTTCCTGAGCGTATCAAGAAAAAAGATACGCTACAGCGTATTCTCAACGCGCCAGATTGCGAAGAATTAGTTGATTGGCTGCGTCAACAACCGCTATTTCATTACGAACACGACATAGGCCTGCTGCATGCAGGTGTGCCTGCTCAATGGGATTTAACACAAACACAACACATGGCAGCAATCGCGCAAACGGCGCTGCGTGCTGACGATTACCGCAACACGCTCTCAGGGCTCTACAACAATCAACCTGATATCTGGTCGGAAAATTTAAGCGAAATGGCACAGCTGCGTTTTATCGTTAACGCTTTTACTCGCATGCGATATTGCACAAAAGAGGGGCAACTTGATTTTCATTACAGCGGTGAATTAGGCTCTCAACCCTTGCATTTAGTGCCGTGGTTTGATGTACCTCATCGCAAAATCGCAGCGACTAAACTTATTTTTGGACATTGGGCAGCTTTAGGATATTACGCAAAAAACAATTGTTATTGCATTGATACCGGTTGCATTTGGGGGCGTGAATTATCTGCTTTGCGCCTAGATACGTTAGAAATGAAAAAGTTTAGTGTGCCACGCAATACCGCCCATTCTATTTTCTAACGTATAATAAACAGATTCATCCTATTCTCTTTTTTCAACTTTCATGACCCATTGGCTAACAAATCATCCCCATCTACTCAGCGGCGGCTTTAAAGGCATCGAAAAAGAAAGCTTGCGAATCAACGCCCAAGGACTGATTTCACAAGCAACGCATCCTCACGCATTAGGCTCGGCGTTAACCCATTCGCAAATCACCACGGATTACTCTGAGGCGCTCATTGAACTCATTACATCGCCTTATGCGGATATTCAAAACACGTTAGACGAATTAAAGCACATTCATCAATTTGTTTATGAAAATCTTGGGCAGGAGCAATTATTGTGCGCGAGTATGCCCTGCGGCATTGATGGCGACGAGAGTATTCGTATTGCAGAATATGGAACGTCTAATGTCGGACGTATGAAGCATATTTATCGTCACGGACTGTGGCATCGTTACGGTCGCACGATGCAAGCGATTGCCGGTATCCATTTCAATTATTCCGTGCCGCAACATTTATGGACATACCTGCATGAACAGCAAGGCAAAAATCAATCCCTTGAAGCGTTTAAAAATGCGTCTTATTTTGGCTTAATTCGTAATTTTCAGCGTATTGGTTGGTTGATTCTCTATTTATTTGGCGCATCACCCGCTATTTGTAAGAATTTTTTTAAAAGTCGTCCGTCGCTGATGGCGCAATTTGAAGAATTTGATAACGGTACACTCTACCATCCTTACGCCACGTCGCTACGCATGAGTGATATAGGCTATAAAAGTAAAAATCAAGCCAATTTAGCCATTGATTACAATACACTTGATGGTTATGTACAAAGCCTCAGTGCTGCCATTAGTACGCCCTATAGCGAATATGAACAAATTGGCGTATGTGTGAATGGTGAATACAAGCAATTAAATGCCAACATATTGCAAATTGAAAACGAATTTTACAGTATCATGCGACCCAAGCAGATTGCGCAATCCTGCGAAAAACCCACCGCAGCACTGCGTCGAGCTGGCGTCGAATACGTTGAAATGCGTGCGCTAGATTTAAATCCATTTCAGCCACTGGGTGTTGATGAACCCACTGCACGGTTTATTGAGGCGTTACTGCTTACCTGTTTACTTACAGACAGCCCAAGTATTACCACTGAAGAATTGCGCGTGAACAATAGCAATCAACTTATGGTGGCGAATAATGGACGCAGACCTAATGTAGAATTAGTGCGAAATGGAAAAGCTATTTCACTGCAAGCATGGGCAAGCGATATATTGCAGCAAATGCAACCCATTTGCGCAGCATTAGATGAAAACGAAGCAGGACAGCCTTATTCACAGTCGCTCGCATTGCAAGAAAAATTAGTTGCAAACGCAGATCTAACGCCTTCAGCGCAAATGTTAGCGAAAATGCGAGAAATCAATAAACCTTTTGCCTGTTTTGCTGTGACACAATCAGCTGAGCATGCACGCTTTTTTGCAACACAACCACTCGATAACACAACACGCCAAACCTTTATTGATAGCGCTCACGCATCACATCAAAAACAACAGGCACTTGAAAACACAAATCAACCCGCTTTTGATCAATTTTTGAAAAACTATTTTTTGGGTAATCCACGCGTAAACTAAAACGCACAACGACTAAGGAAAGGAATTGATATGAATTATGCTATTGAAACACAACCCATTGAAACATTGACATCTGATGTGTTATGCGTGGGAATTTATACAAATCAACAGCTCACACCATCTGCTACCGTGTTAGATGAGGCGACCCAAGGGTTAATTAGCTCACTCATTACACGTGGTGATATTGCCGGCAAACTCAATGACACGCTACTTCTCAATGTGATTCCCAATAGTACTATTGAACGTATTTTACTGGTAGGTCTTGGTGAGCAAAAAGCATTAAGCGCAAAAAATTATCGCAAAGTCCTCGCAAGCGCCATTGCCGTTTTGAAAAAAGCGAATGTCAAAAGTGCTGCGGTGAGTTTAGCTGAATGTGACGTAGATAACGCGGACATCATTTGGAAAACGCGCCAAATTGTAGAAGTATTTAGTGACAAGCTTTATCAATTCACGCAATGTAAAAGTAAAGTGGACGAAGCGATCCCGCTGAGCGATATTATCATCACCGCATTGGACGCGCAACGCGTTGATGCAAAAGTAGGTTTAGCCCAAGGACTTGCCATTGCAGAAGGCATGACACTAGCAAAGCATCTCGCTGATTTACCCGCGAATATTTGCACACCAAGTTACCTCGCCAAGCAAGCGCTGACGCTTGCGTTAAGCGATGAGTCACTTGAAGCGACTATTCTCGATACATCGGAAATGGAAAAATTAGGCATGGGCGCTCTGCTTGCTGTCGCACGCGGTAGTCGTCAACCGCCTAAGCTCATTACGCTTGAATATCGCGGTGGCGATAAAAACAGTAAGCCCATTGTGCTCATTGGAAAAGGTTTAACCTTCGATGCGGGTGGCATCTCTCTCAAACCAGGCGCTGGCATGGATGAGATGAAATATGATATGTGCGGTGGTGCAGCAGTACTCGGTACATTGCAAGCAGTGGCGCAATTAAAACTTCCTATTAACGTCATTGGACTGGTGCCCGCTTCTGAAAATATGCCGGATGGCGATGCGAATAAGCCTAGCGATATTTTGACAAGTATGTCTGGAAAAACGATTGAAATTCTCAATACCGATGCAGAAGGTCGTTTAATTTTATGTGATACGCTCACCTATGCAGAACGTTTTCAGCCCGATGTCGTTATCGATTTAGCGACACTAACAGGTGCCTGTTTAGTCGCGTTAGGCCGTGTTCCTAGCGGTTTACTTGGCAATGATGACGAACTTTGCCACGATTTAATTTCCGCCAGTGAAACCGCGTGTGATAGTGTTTGGCGTCTGCCTTTATGGGAAGAATATCAAGAGCAATTAAAATCAAATTTTGCTGACTTAGCCAATATTGGCGGTAAAGATGCTGGCACCATCACCGCAGCGTGCTTTTTAGCGAATTTTGCTGAAAATTTCCGTTGGGCACATTTGGATATTGCCGGAACAGCTTGGCGTACAGGTTCAGCAAAAGGCGCAACAGGGCGCCCCGTTGCGTTACTTACACAATATTTACTTAATCGTGCCAATGCCCGAGCTTAGTTTTTATGTTTTGCAAAGTGAATCGCTTCATGACCGCTATTTTTTTGCGTGTCGGTTGATTGAAAAAGCCTATCAAAATGGACAATTTTGTTATGTTTTAATGGATTCACTTGCAGATGCTCAAGCCCTAGATGATATGCTTTGGACATTTCGCACGGGTAGTTTTATTCCGCATCAACTATTAACGCAAGTACCGCCAGATGTTGTTTCACAAGTGTTAATAGGCATTCAAAACGCGCCACCTGCGTGGCGCGGTATTGTTTTTAATTTATCCGCGCAACTCCCAGAAAATTGGGAAGATTCTGCGCGTATTTTAGAAATTTTAGATAATAGTGAAAGCACAAAAATAGCCGGCCGAGCACGCTACAGCGCATACAAACAAGCTGGCGCAACCATTACCACCCACAAAATATAAAACCAAATCATGACAAACGAAATCGTTCAAGCCCTTATTTGGAAAGATAACGCGTTAAGTGTACTCGATCAACGTCAACTGCCTAGTGTCACGAACTACGATGATTACAGTGATGCGCAAGGTGTTGCTGAGGCTATTACCTCAATGCGTGTACGCGGTGCTCCTGCGATAGGCATAGCCGCTGCGTATGGCGTTGTATTATCACTTCAAAAACATTACGAAAAAACAGTCACATGGCGCGATAGTGTCGCGCAAGATATCGACATATTAGCTCAATCTCGCCCAACCGCTGTGAATTTATTTTGGGCGCTAGATAAGATGAAAATCGTCATCGCACAAGAATCAGAAAATGTTATTGCCGCTGCAGTGGATTGTGCGGTTGCTATTCATCTTGACGACAAGAAAGCAAATCGAACCATGGGCGAATTTGGCGCAGATATCATCGCTGATGCGAAAGGCATTCTTACGCATTGTAATACAGGAAGTTTGGCAACAGGCGGTTATGGCACGGCTTTAGGGGTGATTCGTAGCGTCTATGCGCGTCATAGCGTCAAGATTTATGCGGATGAAACACGCCCTTGGCTACAAGGCGCTCGCTTGACCGTTTGGGAATTGGCTCAAGACGGCATTCCCGCCACGTTAATTGCCGACAGCGCTGCAGCATGGTTAATGAAATCAGGTGCAATCGATTGGGTGGTTGTCGGTGCAGACCGTATCGCGTCAAATGGTGACGCAGCAAACAAAATTGGCACTTACTCACTTGCTGTCTTAGCTAAGCAACATGGGGTAAAAATGATGGTTGTTGCGCCAATATCCACCATTGATTGGTCACTTGAAAATGGCGATACGATTGAAATCGAATGCCGCCATCCACGTGAGTTATTACCTGAAAGCTACGATACACCAGATTCGCTAGTGAGTGCATGGAATCCCGTTTTCGATGTCACTCCCGCTGAATTGATAGATGCGATTGTCACTGAGCGCGGTGTGGTTTTAAATCCGTCAAAACAGCCTAACGGTATTACGAGTTTACGTGCATGATTGAAATAACGGGTTATTTATGGAGAGCACTGCAGTTGCTCAAAACCCCTGCTTTGCGCCCTTTCCTCCTGATTCCATTTTTAATTAATATTATTTTATATACTATTGCGTTTTTTTTTGGCTATGTGTATTTAGATCAATGGATTACGCAAGCCATTCCTGCATGGTTATTTTGGCTGCGCTGGTTCATTTATCCACTATTTTTTATCAGTTTTTGCACAGTGGGATTCTTTAGCTTTACACTATTAGCTAACGTGATTGCAGCACCCTTTTATGCAAAGTTAGCGGCAAAAACATTAACCCTAATTAATGCACCCGTTTTGGCAACACATGAACCTACTTTACGCGAAATTTGGCAAGCGGAGTTTAAACGGCTAAGCTATGTGTTGACGCGTACGCTACCTCTTTTGTTATTGTTTGTGATTCCAGTAGTGAATATCACAGCACCTGTTGTTTGGTTTTTATTTAGTGCATGGTGCGTTGCATTGGAATATTTTGCCTTTCCATTGGAAAATCAAGGTATCTTATTTCCACAACAAAAAGAAAAATTAAATACAATGAAATTGAGTGCGTTAAGTTTTGGTAGTTTTATCACGCTAGGCCTGTCTATACCTTTTATCAATATTATTGTTGCACCAGTTGCAATCATTGCGGCAACACTTTACACACAAGCGCATACGCAGCCTAAATAAATGCCGTATAATGACGCTGTTAATTTAAAAAATAAAAAAATTAATCTAATCAGGAGAATTTGAATGTCTAAAACCCAAAATTTACAAGATAACTTTTTGAACATTCTTAGAAAAGAACATACCCCCGTTTCTATTTTTTTAGTAAATGGGATTAAGTTACAAGGAAAAATTGATTCATTTGACCAATACGTCATCATGCTAAAAAATACCGTGAGCCAAATGGTCTACAAACACGCTATCTCAACTATTGTACCTAGCAAAATGGTACGTTTGAGCGGCGAAGGCGATGAGCATCGTGATGATTAATCTATGATGCAAAGTTTAGTTTCAGAACGCCCTGATGCCGGTGAAAGAGCAATTTTAGTCCACATGACGTTTTATCGTGGACAAGAAAACCTCTATGAATTAAAAGAGTTAGCCAAATCAGCAGGGACAGAACCTGTGCATGTATTAACGGGAGCGCGTCAGCGGCCAGATTCTAAATATTTTATTGGCACAGGAAAGCTAGACGAATTAAAGTCGGCTATCGACCTATTTAAAGCCGATGTAGTGCTTTTTAATCATGCACTATCGCCAAGCCAAGAACGCAATTTAGAAAGTTTCTTAGGTGTGCGCGTTGTTGATAGAAATGGATTGATTTTAGATATTTTTGCTCAACGCGCACAATCATTTGAAGGTAAACTTCAAGTTGAATTGGCACAGTTAAAACATTTATCAACTCGACTTGTTCGAGGATGGACACACTTAGAGCGCCAAAAAGGCGGCATTGGGATGCGTGGCCCAGGTGAAACGCAGCTGGAAACAGATCGACGTTTACTAGCCGTGCGTTTGAAACAAATTCAACAACGACTCGATAAAGTCGATAAACAACGTCACCAAGGTCGTAGCCAACGCAAAAAAAGTGAAACTCCCACTATATCGTTAGTGGGATATACCAATGCAGGAAAATCGAGTTTATTTAATACGCTTACCGGTGCTGATATTTACGCAGCAGATCAACTATTTGCCACACTCGACCCAACCTTACGACGTTGCCCTTTACCCAATAATAATGAAGTCGTATTTGCGGACACCGTTGGCTTTATTCGCCATTTACCCCATGAATTAGTAGCCGCTTTTAAATCAACACTCCAAGAAGCGACAGAAGCAGAGCTATTACTACACGTCGTCGATGCGCATGCTGATGATCGTGCTGATTTGATGCACCAAGTTGAATTAGTGCTTGAGGATATTGGTGCTGCGAAAATTCCACGCCTTGAAGTCTTTAATAAAATTGATTTACTTGACACTATTTCGCCTCACATTGAGCGAGATGATGCTGGAAATGCCATTCGTGTTTGGTTATCGGCTGTAACTGGAGAAGGTATTGAGTTATTGCTGCAAGTGTTAGTAGAAAAATTTGCCTCAACGCAGGTACGCCGTCGATGTTATCTCTCCGCAAAACAAGGCGGTATACGAGCAAAATTGATTGCCAACGCTACCATTTTAGAGCAGATTGAAGATGAATTTGGGGATAGTGAAATAGTAATTGAAATTGATGCAAAGTATTTGGGTCTACTTAAAGACGTTCAATGTGATGAAGTTTAATTTCTCGATCCAAACAACGCACTACCAATTCTTACCCAAGTCGCACCTTCGGCAATGGCAGCTTCTAAATCGCCTGACATACCAAATGAAAGCGCAGTAAGCTTAGGAATATTTAATGCGTTCACTGTAGAAACTAATTTTTTATAGGGTTCGCGTTGAGCAGAAAAATCGCACTGAGGTGCTGGAATTGCCATAACCCCGCGCAATGAAAGATTAGGCAACATCGAAATAGTCGCAATCAAATCAGGCAATTCACATAATTTTACGCCCGATTTGCTTGCTTCATCACTGATATTGACTTGAATACAAACATTAAGCGGTGGTAAATATTCTGGGCGCTGAGTGCTTAACCGTTGAG
The DNA here is from genome assembly GCA_039800705.1 of Pseudomonadota bacterium. GTDB lineage: Bacteria > Pseudomonadota > Gammaproteobacteria > Methylococcales > Methylomonadaceae > UBA10906. The sequence continues at coordinate 3,192 of JBDLQG010000017.1, read as the reverse complement.
CGATTTTCACATCATCTACGCTATGCACCCAATCAAATTTTGTGGCTAATATTTTGGTTTTATTTGATTGAATAGGACCAATAAAATGCCAAGTAATATCAAAAGCACCTAAACAATTTTGTTTAAGTAAGGCTTCTTGTACATAATTCTCTCCAAAATGCCGTTGCCCTGCTTGATAAGCAGTAGCAATTACGCTGGCAGGCTTTGTTTTACTTACGGCGAGTAAATGAACTGAATTTGCCACTCTATTATGCACCATTTCAGCGTGGCGAATTTGAGCTTGAATTTTTTTTAATTGCCCTAAGATCATTCGAATTTAGCTTTTGCGGTCAAACTTTCTATACCCAATCGCTTCGCTTAAATGGGCAATCTCAATATGTGGTGAATTGGCTAAATCCGCAATCGTTCGTGCTAATTTTAATATGCGATGATAAGCACGATTTGATAAACCAAAACGCTCCATAGCCTGCGCAAGTAATTTATCGCCCGCTTCTGATAATTCACAATGTAGTTTAACTTCTTTTGCGCTTAGTGCGGCGTTTGCTTTTCCGCTACGTGCGAGCGCTAAATCTCTAGCAGCAATGACACGTGCGCGAATAGTGGCGCTACTTTCTTCACCTTCAGCGGCACCTTTTCGCAGAACGTCATGTGATACACGCGGCACTTCAAGGTGCATATCAATTCTGTCTAGCAAGGGACCGGAAATTTTTGAGCGATAACGAGATACCTGCTCAGAACTACAATGACAACGCCCCGACGCATCGCCTAAATAACCACATGGGCAAGGATTCATCGCAGCAATCAATTGAAATCTTGCTGGAAAATCCACTTGTCTTGCTGCACGAGAAATAGTGATATGTCCTGTTTCTAACGGTTCGCGTAATACTTCTAATACTTTGCGATCAAACTCAGGTAACTCATCTAAAAATAAAGCACCGTGATGCGATAGCGAAATTTCACCGGGACGAGGATTACTTCCCCCGCCGACTAATGCAGCAGCTGATGCCGTATGATGAGGAGCGCGGTAAGGCGGCCGCAACCAATTAGTTACATCTAATCCTTGATCGCTAATGGATGCAATGGCAGCCGTCTCTTGAGCCTGCTGTTCACTCAAGGCAGGTAAAATAGTAGGTAAACGTGATGCGAGCATTGATTTCCCTGTACCGGGAGGGCCTAGCATCAGCAAATTATGTGCCCCTGCTGCTGCGATTTCAAAAGCTCTTTTTACATGATACTGACCGTGTACGTCTGAGAAATCAATGTCATGTTGAATTTCAATAGGCTGGGGGCGTTGATACGTTGTCGCAATCGGCTGTTGGCCACTCAAATGACGACAAACGTCAAGTAAATGTGCCGCTGGCAGAATTTCTATCTCTTTCACTAACGCAGCTTCATTCGTATTTTCTTTTGGTAAAATAAGTTGCCGCTGACAATCGCGTGACCGAATTGCAACAGGTAATACACCAATAATAGGACGTAACTCCCCCCCCAATGATAATTCGCCCACACATTCATAACGCTCTAAATTTTCGCATGGAATCTGGCCACTTGCCGCTAAAATACCTAGAGCAATGGCTAAATCAAAACGTCCGCCTTCTTTAGGTAAATCTGCCGGTGCAAGATTCACGGTGATGCGTTGCGCGGGGAAATTAAAATGACAATTTTGAATTGCGCCACGTACTCGATCTTTGCTTTCTTTAACCGCCGTTTCAGGTAAACCAACGATATTTAATGCAGGTAGACCATTTGCAACATGTACTTCAACTGTCACTAAAGGTGCGTCAATACCAGAGCGGGCACGACTATAAATAACAGCCAAGGCCATAATGAATTAATGAGTAGAAGATGAAAGAGATTGCTCTAAATCGGCTACTCTTTTTTCAAGCAATTCTAAATTTGCACGTGTTTTAGCGAGTACTAATTTTTGTACTTCAAATTCTTCGCGGGTCACGAGATCTAATTTCCCTAGCGCACTCTGCAAAATTGCGTGGAAAGTTTTCTCTAAATCGACTTTGACTGCATGCAAACTGGGAGGAACAACACCTGCTAAACGATTTGCCATATCATCAATTGTTTTAGCGTCAAACATAAGAATATCTCAAAAAAATAGGAAAATTACACTGACTGTTATTTTCAAACGAGTGTAAACGAATAAGTAAATAAGTTAAGCAAATGCTTTTTTAAAGAATTCAGGTTGCGCCATGGCAGCATGATGAATATCAGTATTGTAATAAACGGTATCAAAAGGTTTATTTTCACACGCTGTTTGCCGAAAATTGAGTACCGCTTTGCTTGCAATTGTAGCGCTCCACCATCCAGAAGGATAAATACATTGTGGAAAAAACAACGTTTGTAAATATGAAAAACCTGAATTTTTCATTGCATCACGCATTTCACCGATAAGTTTTAGATGCAACAATGCCGATTCACTTTGCTGAACAAGTAATCCATCATCTGATAAACATGCAACACAATCACGATAAAAATTTTCACCAAATAAGCCCTCTGCTGGCCCAACAGGATCGGTACTATCCACAATAATAATATCAACAGAATTGGAGGCGGCGTCTTTTACCCATTTAATGCCATCAATAAATTTTAAATCGGCACGAGGATCGTTATTAGATTCACATAATTCTGGAAAATAAATTTCAGCTAAACGAGTTACCCGCTCATCAATATCAATTTGTACCACTTGCTCAACGCTTGGATGTTTTAAAACTTCGCGTAATGTGCCACAATCGCCACCACCGATAATCCAAACACGTTTAGGATTAGGATGTAAAAATAATGCGGGGTGCGAAATCATTTCATGATAAAAAAAATTATCGCGTGTAGAAACCATTGTACATCCATCAATGGTCATTAATTTGCCGAATGTTTCTGTATCAAAAATTTCTAAATGTTGAAAATCAGACTGTTCTTCATGGAGTTTTTTTGTGATTTTTAAAGAAAATGCAGTACCTGTTGAAGGTACTTGTTCTGTAAACCATTGTGATGAGTTCATATTTTTAAAACATCCTAAAAGAAAATGAAGATATATCAAGCGTGCTTATTATAGTAAAGCAATAGCAACTAGCAAGGAATATATTGAAAAACAATTTCCATGCAACCTGCAGCAATGAGTAAAAGCCAATCCATGCGCATTCCCCTAAATCAAAGCAAAAAAGGTAGTTAAAAAAAAAGCCCAAC
>JBDLQG010000016.1:0-28098 GCA_039800705.1 Pseudomonadota bacterium | reverse complement strand
AGACCTACTCAAATCAACAGCTTGGCTTGCAACGACTGCATCAAATACAAAAAAAGATATGGTTGTAACATTGACAGCAAAAGTCGCTGATGCACAAAAAGCGTTTGATATGTACACAAAGCAATTAGCTGAAGCTGAAGCAAAAGTACCTGCTTTAGAAAACATTATCAATGACGCGAAAAATACGTTAGCGCTTTCGGGTGTTGCACTTCAAGCAGCTACAGATAATTTAACTGCAGCTCAAATTGATGCAGACGCAGCAAAAGCAGCAGCAGACACCGCAACACAAAATTACAATGATGCCGTTGCACAAGATTTAGCTAACTTAAAAGCAACTGCTGCTGCAACTACCCCAGGAAATGCAATTCAAGGCAATTCAACTCTCGTTGATTTTGGTGGCATAGATATGACAGCTATCGATCCTAATTTAGTTGCTAAGCCAATGACCATTAGCATCAATCTTGCTGGCACAACGCAACATGCTTCACAGTTTGCGGTAAATCATTTAGAACAAAACGGCTTACCAACAGGTACACTGTCTGCAGTTGACGTTGATCCAAGTGGTGTTGTATTTGCTAAATATACGAACGGTTACACAAAACCACTTGGCCAAGTTGCTTTAGCTAATTTTAGCAACAAACAGGCATTAGAAGTAATGAGCGGAAACGTGTGGGAGCAATCACCAGAAACTGGCGCAGCTAATTTTGGCAAAGCGGGCATTAGTGGGTTTGGTGCGGTTCGCTCATCTTCACTTGAAACATCAAACGTTGATTTATCAGAAGAATTAGTGAAATTGATCATCGCGCAACAAGCGTATCAAGCAAACTCACAAGCCATCAGCATCCAAAAAACATTAGCTGAAAGCGTTCTACGTATTTAGTATTTTTCACCTTTGAGTAGCAGCGTTTAATTAGGAGCATTTTATGGATCGTAGTCTTTATATTGCCATGAGTGGAGCCACGCAGACGCTGCTGGCTCAAACGGCAAACGCCAATAACTTGGCAAACACTCAAACCACAGGGTTTAAATCGGATCTGCAACAATTCCGCAGTATGCCTGTTTACGGTGACGGTTATCCGACACGCGTTTTCGCGCAAACTGAAAAACCCGCCACCGATTTCACCACAGGCCCTATTCAAGCAACGGGGAATGATCTTGATATCGCCATTAACGGTCAAGGTTTTTTTGCTGTCAAAGACAGCAAAGGCAAAGAAGCCTATACCCGTGCTGGCGACTTAAAAATGACACCTGATGGTCAATTACAAACAAGTTCTGGACTTGTTGTGATGGGGCAAAATGGCGCGATTAAAATTCCACCTGCAGAGCAACTCACTATTGGTAGCAATGGTAGCATTAGCATTGTTCCCTTTGGCGCTGAAAATGCGGCATCCATGGTAACGGTTGATAAAATTAAATTAGTTAAACCCGATTTGAAAAACATTGAGAAAGGGAATGACGGTTTAATTTACATCAAAGATGGTAGCGTACCTGCGGATAATGCGTCAGTTCAAGTGATTCAAGGCTCTATTGAAGGCAGTAACGTAAGCGCCGTTGGTGCGATGGTGGATATGATTGAGTTAGCACGTAATTTTGAAATGCAAACTAACATCATGAAAAACGCCAAAGAAAATGCAGCCGCTAGCGCCAAATTATTGCAAATGTAATTGGCATAAAACCTGCTTTTATCTAAACACACAACAACGATTACTTTAGGGGAAAATCATGACAGAACGTGCATTATGGGTTGCAAAAACAGGCTTAGATGCCCAGCAAACCCGCATGGCAGTTATTTCAAACAACTTGGCAAACGTTAACACGACTGGCTTTAAGAAAGATCGCGCTGTTTTCCAAGACTTGATGTATCAAAATATGCGTCAAGTCGGTGCGCAAACGTCACAAACAAGTCAGCTGCCAACAGGTATGCAATTAGGTACAGGTGTCAAAACCATGGCAACTGAAAAATTGCACACACAAGGTAACGTTGAGCAAACCGGCAATCAATTAGACATTGCGATCAATGGTCGCGGTTTTTTGCAAGTGACCATGCCTGACGGTTCGACAACTTATACGCGTGATGGTCAATTAAAATTAGATTTGAATGGTCAGATTGTGAATGCCAACGGCTTACCGCTGACACCATCAATGACCATTCCACAAGACGCATTGAGTATTACCATTGGCTCTGATGGTACAGTTTCCATTTTACAGCCAAACAATCCACAACCTTCAAATGTGGGACAAATTCAAACGGCAAACTTTATCAATCTTGCAGGCCTTGAACCAATTGGTGAAAATTTATACCGTGAATCAGGCGCAAGTGGTCCACCAGTAATTGGTACGCCCGGGCAACAAGAATTTGGTGCCATTGTGCAAAATTCACTCGAAACATCAAACGTTAACGTAGTAGAAGAATTGGTCGGTATGATTGAAACTCAACGTGCTTATGAAATGAATTCAAAAGCCATTTCAACGACAGATCAAATGCTGTCTTACGCTACACAAAATCTTTAATTAAGTGACTAAAATGATGACACGTAAACTGAGTTTTATTGTGCTTATGCCGCTGCTTTTAGTCGCGTGTAGCACACCTTTACCAAAACGTGAGCCGTCATTCTCGCCCGTTGCACCTGCTGACTTACGCCCCCCTGCTCAAAGTTCTGGGGGAATTTATCAAGCTGGCTACGACAATCGTTTATTTGAAGATATTACAGCACGACGTGTGGGTGATGTGTTGACGGTTAACCTGCAAGAAAGAACCAACTCCATCAAAAAGGCGTCAACTAAAGACAGTAAAAATGACAAAATTTCAGCTAGTCTGCCTACGCTCTTTGGGTTAGGTGCTCTTTTGCTTGGTGGTGATATGAAAACATCCGCAGAAGCTGAAAGAAAGTTTGAAGGAAAAGGCGACGTAGGGCAAAGCAATCAGTTAAGTGGCTTAATTTCGGTCACTGTCGTTGAATTACTGCCAAATGGTAATTTAAAGATTCGTGGTGAAAAGCGTGTGACCCTAAATCAAGGTGACGAATTTATTCGTTTGTCGGGTATCATCCGCCCTGTTGATATTAAACCAACAAATATAATTGATTCTGAAAAAATTGCAGATGCGACCTTTATGTATACCGGTGATGGCGCACTCAACGATACCAATAGCCAAGGCTGGCTTTCACGGGTTTTTAATAGTCCTTGGTTCCCTCTTTAAATTCACGAGCAATAACATGAATCTGCGAAAAAACTCTTTGATTTTAATGCTAATGCTTGCCGCTTTTTCACCTTCTGTGCTTGCTGAACGCATTAAAGATATTGCTTCCATTGAAGGAATTCGAAGCAACCAACTGGTGGGTTATGGTTTGGTTGTTGGTTTGGATAAATCCGGTGATAGTAGTACCAGTTCGCCAACGTCAAGACAGAGTATTACCAATATGTTGAAACGTTTTGGTATCACATTGTCAGCGCAAGATATGCAGCAATTAAAAGCGAAAAACATTGCAACAGTAGCAGTACAAGCTGAGTTGCCTGCATTTGCCAAGCCAGGTATGGCAATTGATGTTACCGTTGCCTCTATTGGTGACGCGAAAAGTCTACGCGGTGGCGCACTTCTTATGACACCGCTTAAAGGTGCTGATGGTGAAGTTTATGCGATTGCACAAGGTAATTTGGTCGTCGGCGGTTTAGCGGCTACGGGTAAAGATGGATCAAACATTACCATCAACAATCCCAGTGCTGGACGTATTTCCAATGGCGCGTTAGTTGAACGTACTGTACCAACCCCTTTTTCTGATAGCGATTCACTCGTTTTTAATTTAAATCGCGCTGATTTCACCACAGCAACACGTATGGCGGAATCTATCAATAAATTGCTGGGTACAAACACAGCAAGAGCAATCGATGCCACTTCTGTACGCGTGAATTCACCTAGCGATTTGGGGCAAAAAGTTTCTTTTGCATCGGTGGTCGAAAATCTCAATGTCGATATGGATGAAGCACCTGCTCGCGTCATTGTCAACTCGCGTACAGGAACGGTTGTTATCAGCAATAAAGTGCATGTATCCCCTGCAGCGGTATCGCATGGTAGTCTGGTGGTCACTATTGATGAAAATATCAACGTCAGTCAGCCTAATGCACTTTCAAATGGTCAAACCGCTGCTACACCCAGTTCAAGCGTCAGCGCAAAAGAAGAGAAAAACCGTATGTTTGCCTTCAAAGGCGGTGTATCACTCGATGATCTCGTCAATGCAGTCAATCAAGTTGGCGCAGCGCCAAGCGATTTAGTGGCTATTTTAGAAGCATTAAAAACCGCTGGTGCGCTCCACGCAGAATTAATTATTATTTAAATCATTATTTTAAAGTGATGAGATAAGGCTATGTTAAATAACACGTCAACGCTAAACGCAAGCGCACAATCCAACGCTTACGATTTTAGCGAATTTACCAAGCTAAAAAAAGAATCCAAAGATCATTCGCCTGAAGCATTAAAGCAGGTGGCTAAGCAGTTTGAAGCGTTATTTTTAAATAACATTTTGAAAAGTATGCGCTCTGCAAAACTCGCTGAAGGTGCTTTTGAGAGTGATCAAAGTGAGTCTTATAACCAAATGTACGATCAACAATTATCCGTGCATTTAGCAGGTAAACCCGGCGTGGGACTCGCAGATTTAATTGTTAAGCAACTAACACCTAAACCCGCCAATCCAAATCCACAAAGCTTGGAGTCGTATTTAAATAACCCTGTGTCATCCGTCAAAATACCGGATGGATTCTCGCTAAATAATAGTGAATTTGATGGCAATGACGAAATGGCATTTAAGAATAGACATGGCGTGCCGATAAGTTCAGCGGTAGATTTTGTTAAACAACTTCAACCCTTTGCACAGCAAGCAGCTAAGACACTTGGCATTGATCCCAATGCCCTACTCGCACAGGCTGCTTTAGAAAGTGGCTGGGGTAACTCAGTCATTAAAAATGCGGATGGAACAAGCAGTTATAATTTGTTTAACATTAAGGCCGATCGCTCATGGCGCGGCAAACAGTCACAAGTGTCTACACTTGAATTTGACCAAGGCATTGCGAGAAGAGTGAGTTCAGGCTTTAGAGCCTATCACTCTTTCCAAGAAAGCTTTAACGATTATGTCAACTTTATTCGAGATAATCCACGCTACGAATCTGCATTAACTAAAGTGAATAATGCAGGACAGTATATGCGTGAGTTGCAACGAGCTGGCTATGCAACCGATCCGAGTTATGCGGATAAAGTGATGCATATTTATCAAAGTAACGCGTTGAACTTATTTGCCGACAACACAGCGCTAGCGGTGAAATAAACATCGCTTAATTTATCAAACACACTAAAAATAGGTTATTCCCATGCCCAGTGGAATTTTAGGCACAGCGTTAACAGGTTTGATGGCCTTTCAACGCTCCATGCAGACAACAAGTAATAACGTTGCTAACGTAAATACGGACGGTTACAGTCGTCAAGATACTAACTTATCAACGAACCCCTCTTCTTATAGTGCGGGAAATTTTGTTGGTAATGGTGTTGATGTCACCAGTATTACACGTAATTACGATCAGTTTATTAATAGTAATATTCGCTCGTCTGCGTCTTCATTAGGTGATGCAAGTGCGTTTCAAGCGATGACAGCACAAGTGGATAACCTGTTAGCCAATCCTGAATCGGGCATGTCTAATGCAATTAAATCCTTTTTCAATTCCGTCAATGGCGTATCGAGCGATCCAACCTCGATTCCCGCACGTCAAGTGATGGTGAGTGAAGCAAAAACACTGTCTACACAGTTCAATATTGTGTCATCACGCTTAGACACACTGCGTGCGCAAAACAACGCGAAGATGCAAGATTCTATCGACAAAATCAATAGTTTCACACAGAACATTGCTGATTTAAACGTCAAAATCGCTACGTTAACTAGCGGTGGCGGTACACAATCACCAAACGAATTATTAGACCAACGCGATTCACTTCTCGCGCAATTAGCTGAACATATTGACGTTGCAACCCTCGCTCGTCCCGATGGTTCTATCGATGTCTTTATTGGTCAAGGTCAAGCGTTGATTTCAGGTGATGCACGCTCAAAATTAGAATTGACCAATTCAACCACTGACATTATGCAAAAAACTGTTTTAATGAACGGTTATGATGTGAGTAGTCAATTCTCTAGTGGCGCACTCACCGGTGCGATTAAATTCCGCGATCAAGTGTTAGATCCCGCGCAGCAACAGCTAGGTCTTGTTGCCGCAGGTATCGGTCAAGCATTTAATAATATTCATACACAAGGGGTTGATTTAAACGGCGCTACGGGCAAAGCGATGTTTACATTTGAACCAGAACAAATTCCTGTATTCTCAAGCATTGGTAACGCTGGTGGTTACATTAAAGCCACTTTTGATTCCGCAACACTCAATCAAATGCAAGCCAGTGATTACCGCTTAGATTATGCCGCTGGCTCTTACACTCTCACCAGATTAAGTGATAATGTAAAAGTGATGCTACCAACAGGCGGCCTACCAACAACAGTTGATGGGATTAATATTACCCAAGTTGCTCCACCAGCAGGAACATCGAGTTTTATTATCCGCCCTACTTATTTGGCGGCCAGAAATATTAATGCAGTGATTACAGATCCTAGAGCCATTGCAGCGTCGAGTACAAGCGGTGATGTTGGTGATAATAGTAACGCACTAGCATTGGCAAACTTGGAAAATCAAGGCATATTGTTTGGCGGTAATACACTTGCACAAACCTATCAAACACTTGTTGCCAAAGTGGGTTCTTCAGCTAATGCTGCAAATGTGAGTTTGTCTGCGCAAAAAGCACTCAATAATCAAGCTATCGAAGCACGTGCGAGTTTTGCGGGTGTTAACCTCGACGAAGAAGCCGCGAATTTAATTAAATTTCAAAATGCGTATCAAGCCTCATCACAAGTCATCGCTATTTCGCGTTCACTTTTTGACAGCTTACTTGGCGCAATTAAATAAATTAGGAGATTACCATGCGTATTTCAACCGCCTATCCGCAACAATTTAATATTAACTCGATGGCTAATCAGCAAGCGCAATTAACGAATACGCAAGCGAAAATTTCGTCGGGGCAAAAATACTTAACACCGTCCGAAAATCCTTCTGCAGCAGCTTATTCGCTTGGATTTAATGAATCGATTGCACTCACAACGCAGTATCAAGAAAACATTGCAGCAGCAAATCAACGTCTCGGTCTTGAAGAAACTGCACTGACAAACGTAACGGATACCATTCAACGTTTACAAGAACTCGGTTTGCAAGGCGTGAGTGATTCGGGTAACTCTACAATTTCACGCGATGCGATTGCATCAGAATTTGAACAGTTAAGCGATCATCTGTTGAGTTTAGCCAATACACGCAACGCGAATGGTGAATATATCTTTGCTGGTACAAAATCAACCACAATGCCTTATAGCAAGGTGGCAGCTAATCCTAATGCACCCGTCACTGACACGCCAGCACCTGCTTTTGCATACGCAGGCTCATCAATGCAGCGTGCCATTCAGGTGGGTATATCTCGCACAATTACCGATGGCGATACCGGTCCTGCTGTTTTTGGCTCAACACAAGATGGCACCTCCGTTTTTGACGCTATTAAAAATTTCACAGCTGAATTAAGAGCAGATAAACCTACTTTAGAAACACTTAAACAAATTGATGATGCTTTAGTGCGCGTAACGTCAGTACACGCAAGCATCGGTGCACGTCAAAATGCGCTTGATCGTCAAAAAGCAACCAATGATGATTTTATCATCAACACAAAAACAGCACTCTCCAATGTAGCTGATTTAGATATGGCAGATGCGATTACAAAACTCAATTCACAACAAACCTCGCTTCAAGCGGCGCAACAGTCGTTTGCAAAAGTGCAAGGCATGAGTTTATTTAAGTATTTGTAACAATAATGCAGTTAAGCGTGACATTACGTTGTTGATTGACAGTCGTCTTATCATTCATGCGTAATAAAATAGCGGTTATGCTTAACAAGGTAATCAAAGATGCTGTAATATTCGCACAGCATTTTTAATTACTCAGGAGAAAATAATGGTAAGCATTCTTGCGGTTGATGATTCAGCTTCAATGAGAAAAATGGTGTCTTTTACATTAAAAACAGCGGGCTATGAAGTTCAAGAGGCTGAAGACGGTGTAGATGCTCTTGAAAAAGCGAAGGCGCATACATTTGATTGTATTGTCACTGACGTCAATATGCCAAACAAAGATGGCATTACGTTAATTCGAGATCTTCGGCAATTGTCGCAGTATAAATATGTGCCAATGCTACTTTTAACAACGGAATCGAGCGTTGAAAAAAAGCAGGAAGGTAGAGCGGCTGGGGCAACGGGTTGGATGGTCAAGCCATTTAATCCAGATCAACTTTTGAAAACGCTCTTAAAAGTGTTAGATTAACCCACTCAACCCGACGAAGTTTAATTTACTCAACAATAAGGAAAAGACCATGTCCGTTGATATGACACAGTTTCATGCTGAACTCTTTGAAGAATGTCTTGGCTATTTAGACGCAATGAAAACGGATTTAGAAAGCATTGATTTAAACGCTTTTGATGCAGAAAAAATGGCTACAATTAAGCGCGGTGCCCATACGATTAAAGGGGATTGTGCTATGTTTGAATTCACGACTGTATCCGATTACGCAAAAATAATGGAAGTTTTATTAAATCAGATGCTTGAAAAGCATAAGGAAACGAATACGGCAAATATTCAAGCCATGCTTGAAGCTGTTGCTTATGTTCGCACCATGATTACGACTTTACAAAATAAAGGTGAACTTGACGCTCAAGCCGCTGCAACCCATGGCGCAAGACTGCAAGAAATCATCGTATAACTATTCTATTTTTTTGCGCATTCTAATCACAAAAGAATGCAAAAAACACGTTAAAAACGCTTAAGGTACCACTATCTTAAGCGTACATAGCTTTCTTAATTTAACACTGTCATCTTGCACAGTGTCAACTTTGGCCATGGTTGATTTTCAACCTTTACTTAGTACAATTTAGGCACACACAACAGGTAAAATTATGTCTATCGATATGTCACAATTTCATCAAGTCTTCTTTGAAGAATGTTTCGAAGGCTTAGAAGCGATGGAATCGGGGTTATTGTCGCTGGATATTGGTGACATTGATCCTGAAGCTATCAATACAATTTTCAGAGCAGCCCATTCTATCAAAGGGTGACAAAGCAAGCCGTTGACGTACTTTTAGGTTCAGTGGATTGTTTGCGCGAAATGTTAACCTCCATTCAAAATGAGGAAGAGGTAAATGCGCAAAGTGTCGCGCAACATCAAGCCGCATTAGAAACTGAATTAAATGGTGAAAGCAGTGCGGCGAGTTCACCATCTAGCGCACCTGCTATTAGCCAGCCTGCCTCCCCCGTTGAATCACCAGAAGAAGACGAGGAGCCTGAAATTGAAGAAGAACAAGGTTGGAAAATTTCATTCTGTCCTTACTTAAATCTTCTCAAAACAGGTAACGATCCCGTTCGCCTGTTTCGTGAACTCAGCGCACTTGGGAAACTTACCTCTAACGTAAACATTCAAGATGTACCGCCTTTCAATGAACTCGATCCTGAAGAATGTAATATTTCATGGGATTTAGTGTTGGTAAGTGACGCATCCGAAAGTGCGGTGCGTGAAATATTTAGCTGGGTTGAAGAAGATTGTGAGCTTGAACTCTCGCCCTTAGCCAAACCCAAAAAGAAAAAGAAACCTAAAGCGGCTGCACCAGCCCCTATTGCGCCACCCGTCGTGGCAGAAGCAAAAGACGTTGCAGAGCCCGTTGCTCCCCCACCGGCAACCGTTGTAAAAAAAGCACCAACTGAAGCGGAAGCAGCGAAAAACGCGCCCAAAGCATCCAGCTCTATTCGCGTAGATACAGACAAAATCGATACGCTCATCAATATGGTGGGTGAAGTTGTGATTACACAATCTATGCTTGGGTTGATTGGTGAAAACTTTACAATGGATAAAGTCGGCCAACTCAAACGCGGTTTAGCGCAACTTGAGCGGCATACACGCGATTTGCAACAAAGCGTCATGAATATTCGAATGTTGCCTATTAGTTTTGTATTCAGTCGTTTTCCGCGACTCGTACACGATATCAGCACCAAATTAAACAAAAAAATCACGCTTAAACTGGTCGGCGAAAATACTGAAGTCGATAAAGCTGTCGTCGAATTAATTAACGATCCGCTCGTACATTTGATTCGTAACAGTTTAGATCACGGTATCGAAATGCCCGCCGAACGTATTGCTGCCGGCAAGCCTGAAACCGGCACTATCGAGCTTAAAGCCTATCATCGTGGCGGTCATATCGTCATTGAAATTATCGATGATGGTCGAGGTATGGATAAATCAAAACTCCTCGCTAAAGCCATTGAGAAAGGATTAGTTGAAGAATCGGCGATTATGACCGATAAACAGATACTCGAATTGATTTTCATGCCTGGTTTCTCAACAGCTGAGCAATTAAGTGATATTTCAGGGCGTGGTGTTGGGATGGACGTGGTTCGTCGAAACATCCAATCGCTAGGTGGCAACATTGATATTATTTCTGAATTAGGAAAAGGTTCAACGATTGCGATTCATTTGCCGCTAACGCTGGCTATTTTAGATGGTCAATCTGTTGCGGTTGGTGATGAAACGTATATTGTGCCTTTGGTATCAATTATTGAATCAATCAATATTACCGAAAAAATGCTCAATAAAGTGGCCGGTAAAGGCGAAACATTTAAATTACGCAATGAATATTTGCCCATTATTCGAATGCGCGAAATATTCAACGTCAAATCGGGCGCGGCAACGAAGCCTAATGAAGGTGTCATTGTGGTCGTTGAAGGACAAGGCGCATTATGTGGTTTCTTGGTTGATGAATTACTCGGACAACAACAAGTCGTTATTAAGTCGCTTGAAGCGAATTATCGACGAGTCGAAGGGGTATCTGGCGCGACCATTTTAGGTGACGGTTCTGTTGCTTTGATTCTTGACGTACCCGGTTTAGTCCGTTTGTCGGTTTGCTAATTTTTCTCACACTCAATTAAAAAGAACAGTCGTCATGTCAGAAAAAAACGAAAACGAAATAGAAGCCATTGAGGGTGAAACCGGCGCCAAAAAAAATGCCGATACATCAACAATTATTCAATATCTAAGCTTTGTTTTAGGTAAAGAGGAGTATGGCGTCGATATTCTTCGTGTACAGGAAATTCGTAGCTGGGAACCCGTTTCGCGTGTGCCAAATGTGCCTTTTTATGAAAAAGGTGTTGTCAATTTACGTGGTGCGATTGTCCCTATTATTGATTTACGCGAACGCTTTAGTTTAAGTAAGCCCGAATATACCCCACTAACCGTGGTAGTCGTATTGCAAACAGGCAGTGGAAGTCATACACGAATTATGGGCGTTGTGGTCGATTCAGTTTCTGATGTAATTAGTATTGAACGAACTGACATTCAAAGTGCGCCCGATTTCGGCACAAAAGTGAGCAATGAATTCATCAATGGCTTAGTGTCGGTGAATGAACGCATGGTCATGCTACTGGATGTCGATAAATTATTACTGTTGGAAGTATTAGAACAAAACGATTATTAATTAGTACCCTAAATCTTATTTTTCCCGGATGATGCCGCAATGAAAATCAACATGCCAATCACGAATAATGAAGTCGTGATGAAACCAAATACTATTCTTGTGACACGGACGGATTTAAAAGGGATCATTACGTTTGCCAATGACGCGTTTGTTGAAATCAGTGGCTTTACCCGTGAAGAATTAGTAGGCTCAAGCCACAACATTGTTCGTCATCCTGAAATGCCTGCTGCTGCCTTTGAAGATATGTGGCGTACATTAAAACAAAATCGCCCATGGCAAGGCATGGTGAAAAATCGAACCAAATCAGGTGATTATTATTGGGTAAATGCCAATGCGATGCCTCTTTTTGAAAATAATGCCGTCAAAGGTTATTTATCGGTCAGATTGACTCCCAGTCGCGCTGAAATTGACGCGGCAAATCAGCTATATCGAAAAATTAATGCTAAAGAAGCTACGCTGCATCCTACAGGATTAGCTGCAGTCCATAAATATTTGTCTGAAATATCAATTGGAAAAAAAATTGCTATTTCAGCTGCATTGTTGATTATTCCAAATGCGTTGTTATTTCGAGAGCTAGTCACCACAGGAAATTACCCATTATTGGGTACATTTGCATTCACAACACTCCTTGCGTTTTGGATTATGTACAACGTGACTCGCTCAACAAGCAATTTTTTCTCCTCAGCTGTTCGCGAACTATATCGTTTAAGTGTCAATGAATTTAGCCCACCGCTTAATTTAACGCGTAACGATCAATTCGGGGATTTATTTCGAGGAATTTATGTGACTGGGGTCAAACTCGGTGATGATATTGCCCAAGCTAAGCAGGCAAATTCCAGTTCACTACGTATTATTCAAGGTTTAAAATACGCTGAGTGCAGTATTTTAATTACGAATGCAAATTCTGATATCATTTTTGTGAATCAAGCGGCAGAACAATTATTTTTAAGAGCACAGAAAGATATTCAAAAGGTGATTCCCAATTTTGATGTCCAAAAACTATTGGGCTCGCCTATCGACATTTTTCACAGCGTCCCTGCCCTGCAAAAAGCAGCACTTGAGACTCTGCATGATTCAAAAACCAGCCAATTTGATTTAGCTGGACACACCATGCAATTAACCGTCAAACCTGTTTTTGAAACCAATGGTGAGCGCATTGGCTACGTTGCAGAGTGGCTCGATCGCACCGTTGAAGTCAAAATTGAAAGTGAAATTGAACGCTTAGTGAGCGCAATTAAACAAGGTGACTTAGGAAAGCGGATTGATTTACAAGATAAAAATGGATTCATGAAATCACTTTCAATCAATATCAACGAGTTAACCGATGTGATTGAAAATGTGTTTAATGATATTAATTATATTATTAAAAAATTAGCCGAAGGCGATTTAACTAATAATATTCATTCGGATTATCAAGGCATTTATGCGCAATGCAAAGATAATATGAATGATGCGATTTCAAAAATCAGCGAATTTATTCTACAAATTCGAGAAGCGGCCGACTTTGTCAATACGTCCTCGCAAGAAATGGCCAGCGGTAATAATAATTTATCCAATCGCGTTGAACAGCAAGCAGCTAGCTTAGAAGAAACGGCAGCGAGTATGCAAGAGCTGTCAAGTACCGTGATTAGTAATGCAGAAAACACACAAACAGCAACAGTTGTTGTAAAATCAGCTGCACAAGTCGCTGAAAAAGGCGGTGAAGTCGTCAAATCAGCGATTGCCGCTATGCAGGCCATTAACGAAAGTAGCAATCGCATTGCTGAAATTATTGGTGTCATTGACGAAATTGCATTCCAAACGAATTTGCTTGCACTCAATGCGTCCGTTGAAGCAGCTCGTGCGGGCGAACAAGGCCTTGGATTCTCTGTGGTAGCAACCGAGGTGCGTAATTTGGCGCAGCGCAGTGCAACCGCAGCAAAGCAAAGTAATGACTTGATACAAAATAGCGTCCAAGAAGTTCGCTCAGGCACTGATTTTGTCAATCAAACAGGTGCGGCGTTGATGGAAATTGTGGATAGTATTATCCATGTCGGCACCATTGTCGGGCATATTACAGCCGCGAGTAATGAACAATCCGCCGGTATTAGTCAGGTCAATCAAGCGGTATCGCAAATGGACGATATTACACAGCAAAATGCTGCCTTAGCCGAAGAAGCTGCGGCCGGCAGTATGGCAATGAGTGAACAATCTGCAAAAATGACACATTTACTCAATTTCTTTAAAGTAAACGGTAAATCGCCAGCGGCATATTCAGCTCAGGCAACATTGGCAACATCAAAACCAGCGGCAAATAAGCAGTCTGCCGCCAAATCAAAAGTGGCTGTGAACGCCAATTTTGATGAGTGGGAAGAATTTTAAGTTTATCCGTGATAAGGCCAAAATAGACAACCCGTAGGAAAAAACACATGAAAGTCGATGTAGTAAACAGTAAACAAATTGAGCAATTTTTGACTTTTGAACTTGCAAATGAGGTTTACGGTGTAGAAATTTTAAAAGTCCAAGAAATTAGAGGATGGGAACCTGTGCGTGTTATTCCCAATACGCCCTCTTTTATCAAAGGCGTTTTAAATTTACGCGGCTCCGTCATTCCTATCGTTGATTTACGTGAGCGTTTTTCACTTGAACATAGCGAATATACCCAAAAAACCGTTGTTATTGTACTGTGTATTAAACATCGTCGTAACGAATCGTTTGTGATGGGTATTGTTGCCGACGCGGTGTCAGACGTGCTGGATATCAAAGTCGAAGATATTAAAAAAGCCCCTAATTTTGGCACGCAACTCGACACCCGCTATATGCGCGGTATGCACGTATATAAACAAAATATGATTATGCTACTCGATGTCGATAAACTGCTAAACCCTGATGAAGTGGATGACATTGAAGCTATTTCTGATTTAGGAAGTTTTGAGTAATGCCACGTATCATTGCGATCATTAATCAAAAAGGTGGCGTGGGTAAAACAACCACGACAACCAATTTGTGCCATGCACTTGCTATTATGGGGAAAAAAGTCACAATTATCGATTTTGATCCACAAGGTCATTTAGGTATTTCACTTGGCGTGACGTCACGCGATGTCACGGGCATTGATTTAGCGTTAATTAAAGAAAAAAATATTGAAGAGCAAATTATTCCAGTACGCGACAATTTGCAACTTGTTGCTGCTGGTTCTAAATTAAAAGATATTGAACAGATGGCCGGCGCTGGTGCACCGCGTGGCGTATTACTGCGTGATGCTCTACGTGGGCAACTCGCTGACCAAGACTTTGTTTTTATTGACTGTCCGCCATCGTCGGGGTTACTGGTTGCCAATGCGCTCATCGCAACGTCGGAGGTTTTAGTTCCGATGACCAGTGATTTTCTCGCGTTGCAAGGACTTTCGCATTTAATGAACACCGTTAAACGCTTTGAAGGGGCATTGAAAAAACATTACAAAATTTCGGTTGTCATTTCGCGTTATGTGTCAACACGTCGAATTTCAGATCAAGTACTTGATGTTTTACTTGGGCACTTTCCTAATCAAATACTTGCCACGGTAATTCGTGAAACAGCACTCCTAGCAGAATGCCCAAGTTTTGGACAGACCATTTTTGAATACAGCCCTAAAAGCCGATCAGCAAGAGATTTTCAACGTCTTGCACAGGATTTTCTTGAAAATAGAGTGATGAGAGATGACAACAGATAATTTAATTGGTTACGATCCCCTCGCTTGGATGGATGGAGAGGAAATTGGTGAAAAACCGGCTGTGCCCGCTGAAAAAGAAAGCGAAGCCAATGACACCGATGATATGCCACTCATTGACGCTCAAGAATTAGTGGATTTCGTTGACAGTCAAGACGACGACACACAAGAAGAATTAGAAGAAGACACCGTCATTGAAGCATTTGATGAAGAAACACCTGAACTTCCTGCTGTCATTGACGATGAGCCAAGCGATACACACAATACACAAGATATTGAAATTGAAGTTGTTATTGACAGTGAAGACGATTGTCAAATTGACATCGACATTCAAAAAAACGATGATGACTCTGTTGATATTTCAATTGACACACAAGATTCAACAAGCGACGTGGATACCAACATCATTGATATGATTATTGAAGAAGAAGCACAAGTCGAGATTGATAGCATCGACCCTATCGTAAGACTCAATTCAGATGCAACCATTAAAAGTATTGAAGCGCTTTATCAGCAACTCAAACGCGTACTGGATTTTCACGATATCATTGAAATCAATGCCGTCGAAGTTACCACGATTGATACTGCTACGTTGCAATTACTGGTGTCCCTCAAAAAAGAAGAAAAACGTTTAAATAAAACCATTCACATTCTCTCACCTTCGTCGCGTTTCTTGGAATCAGCAAGATTATTAGGGTTAAGTAGTGTGCTTGATCTTGAAGAGGTTTAGCGGAACTAGGTTGACAGGAGATCAACAATAAAATGGCAATTGTAGAAAAAGAGCGTGAGTTTACATTTACGGTTGACGATTTTAATATTTTACGAAAATTATCAAACGCGCATTCAGGTATTCAAGCCCCTGATGAGCGTTTTGATATGTTTTATTCTCGGCTGTCAAAACGTGTTCGCAAATTAGGGCTCACTGATTTCAAAGCGTATTGTGCGTATTTGCAATCCAATCATGATGATGAATTTACGCAATTTATCAATGCGATTACCACGAATTTGACCTCTTTTTTTCGTGAACAACATCATTTTGATTATTTGCGGGATGTTGTTGTACCCGAATTATTGATACGCAATAAAAATACGAAGCAGATTCGTATTTGGTCAGCGGGTTGCTCAACGGGTGAAGAGCCTTATTCGATAGCCATCACGCTACTCGATGCCGTGCCAAGTGACTGGGATATCAAAATTTTGGCAACGGATTTAGATACCAATGTATTGCAAACCGCTTCTGATGGTATATACACGCATGACCGCGTAGCGGAATTACCGACAGACATTTTAAAACGCTGGTTTATGCGAAATAAATCCTCGCCCAATCATGTCAAAGTGAAAGCGGCTCTGCAAGAGATTATTCAGTTTAAACAACTAAATTTAATGAATGAGTGGGCAATGAAAATTCCCTTTGATGTCATTTTTTGTCGAAACGTCCTGATTTATTTTGATCGTGAAACGAAAACAGCCTTAGCAAAACGTTATGCTAAAATGCTCACGAGTAAATCTTGGTTGTTTATCGGTCACTCTGAATCACTCAACCAGATTTGCAGTGAATTCAAATTAGTATCGACCACCTGTTATCAGAAAAATACCTAAAAAAATGGATCAAAGTCAACTTACTAAACCCTCAATTCGAGGCTTTGAACACGTCGCTCGCTACATAGATCATGATCATGGCATCGTAGCAGCTAAAATTTTGCCCGGTGAATACTACGTTACGGCTGAAAATGAAATGATTACCACGGTACTTGGTTCATGTATTTCAGCGTGTGTGCGCGACAAAGAAATTGGCCTTGGTGGCATGAACCATTTTATGCTACCCGATACCAATAAAATGAAAATGCAGCAAGGTAGTAATGCGTTAATAGGTAATGCGAATCGTTACGGCAATTTTGCAATGGAACATTTAATTAACACGATTTTATCCAACGGCGGAAAGAGGAAAAATTTAGAGGTCAAAGTCTTTGGTGGCGGAAAAATTATTCCTACATTAAGTGATGTGGGCGAGCGTAATATCGAGTTTATCATGGAATATATTGATCAAGAAGGGTTGCAGCTCTTGTCGAAAGATTTAGGCGATATTTACCCACGAAAAGTCATTTATTTTCCTCAAACAGGAAAAGTAGGGATGAAAAAGATTCAAGACCTTCATCACGATGCGATTGCACAGCGTGAACGTCAATATTTAACCAATATTAAAGATTTACCTATTGAAGGTGATGTTGAGTTGTTTTAACCGTACAAAACCGAATCTTAGAGCTGAAAATGAAAAAAATACGTGTTTTGATTATTGACGATTCCCTTTTAATTAGAAAGATACTCACGTCCATACTCGATACAGCGCCCGATATTGAAGTCGTTGGTGCTGCAGAAGATCCACTCATTGCACGAGATATGATTAAGCAATTGGATCCGGATGTTTTAACGCTGGATATTGAAATGCCACGCATGAATGGCATTACATTTTTGCGCAACTTAATGCGTCTACGCCCAACTCCCGTCATTATGATTTCTATGTTAACGGAATGCGGCGCCGAGGCGACACTGGAGGCATTGGCGTTGGGTGCGGTGGATTTTGTGGCAAAACCGCGTATGGACACCGAAAGCACACTCAACGATTACGCAAAAGAAATTATTTCAAAAGTCCGTATTGCGGCAAAGACAAATGTGAAGGATATCGCGTCTGTTCCAGCACGAGAAACAACGCTTATCGCAAAACAGGTGTCGTCAACTAAAAAGGCACCGACGGACTTTAAAAAAATCATTACACTCGGTTCATCCACTGGCGGCACTGAAGCGATTAAAGTCGTCATGAAAACTATGCCAGCGGATAGTCCACCCATATTAATTACGCAGCATCTTCCCGCAGCGTTTAGTGAATCGTTTGTGAAACATATCGATTTAATTACCGCCATGACAGCCAGTATTCCTGTCAATGGGCAAGTGGTTGAATGGGGCCATATTTATCTAGCGCCGGGTGATCGTCACATGGCGGTTGTGCGACATAAAAATAACTATGTGATTGAATTGCACGACACCGAGCCAGTGAATCACCATAAACCGGCTGTCGATGTACTTTTTCACTCTGCCGCGCAAGCTGCTGGCGATAATGCGGTATGCGTTTTGCTTACAGGAATGGGAGCTGACGGTGCAGCAGGTATGCAAGCCATGCACGCATTAGGCGCAAAAACTATTGTGCAAAATGAAGCGACAAGTGTTGTGTGGGGCATGCCCGGCGCGGCATTTAAATTAGGCTGCGCGGATCACGTTCTGCCGCTAGACGATATCGCCGCTAAAATTTTGACGTTAATTAAAGGTTTACGCTAATCAACGCAAAGACATTACTTGTTATAACCGATTTTTTGCTATTACTTTTCAGGCAGGGCCACTCAAAACATTATGAACAGTCAAACCAAATCACAATTTATTGCTGTTGCCTCAATCACATCGGAATTAAGTGCCGTCATGGTTGTTGCCAAAGAAATTTCACTCGCCGCAGCGAATGCAAAAGCGATTGCATTTCGGGCAGGCGATAAAGCAAAAGGGTTTCAACCTATTACCGACTTCATTAATGAACTCGCCAAAGAAACCATTGAACTCGTCACCAAAATTAACGTGTATGCAATACTGCTCTATCGTTTAACTGTTGATGAATACAGACGTACTGCGGCTTATAACCGTTTTGAGCAAGCCTTAAAATTGGCGAATACCAACGGGGCGCGTTACGCAGATTCTATGCTAGACCCTACCGCACACGCAAAAACCGTCATGCAAGATTGCCAGCGTCAATTTAAACGCGACGTCACGCAATTACTCGGACAACTTGAAGCGGTGATGCACCATGCACGAGCGGCGCGAGTCATTGCAGCTAACTCGCGTATTGAAGCCTCACAAGCGGGTGAATATTTGCAAAGTCTGCAAGCCGTTGCTGAAAGTGTTGATAAAGCGGCGCACACCATTCATGACAATGTGCAACGTTGCCGAATTGCATTATCTATTTACCGTAACAGTTAATTGGCTATAAGGAGCCTTAGCGCATGAAAATGACCAAAATTTACGAGGGAGCGCACCAATGGGTAATGTTTGGGCGCGACGAAAATAAACCCGATAATATTATCGATAGCAATCAATACATTGTACGTACAGCAAATAAATGCTTATTGCTCGAACCCGGTGGTACAGAATTATTTGCGCCCATGATGGCAGCCGTTCTTCACCATGCACCCGTTGAGCAAATTACGGATTTATTTGCCTCACATCAAGATCCCGACGTTATTTCATCGCTGGGTTTGTGGGATCAAGCGTTATCCAATGCAAAATTGCACGCCCCTGCCCTATGGGAAGGCTATATTCGTCATTTCGGCTGTGAATCCATTGAATATGTTCCCATTCCTGATAATGGTGAAACAATCAAATTAGAGTCCGTCGAATTGCAAATTATTCCAGCGCATTATCTACATTCACCTTGTAACTTTCATGTTTATGATCCACAAGCGAAAATTTTAATGACAGGAAGTGTGGGGTCGGCTTGGGAAAGTGCGGGCGCACCCGTTTTTGTTGAGCGTTTTGATACACATGTTGAAAAAATGCGTTATTATCATCAACGTTGGATGCCATCAAATCAAGCCAAACGCGCGTGGATTGATCGTGTCAGAAATTTAGATATCGATATCATTGCCCCTCAACATGGTCGTATGTTCAAAGGCGATGACGTTAAACGTTTCTTGGATTGGTTTGATGCGTTGCAAGTGGGTACAGGGATTTAGTTTTTTTGTTCGATTGTTTTAAAAATGGGGAAAACCGCTTGATTACTAGAATCGTCAAGCGGTTTTTTTTGCTTGAATCATAGGTTCTGTTGACGTTTGAAATTGAATTTCTAGAAAATGAGTCATTTGTGGAGAAGAAATAGCAAGCAGAGTCGCGTGAATTCACTTGGCAGTCGAGGAATCCACTTCAGATTGGACGCATGAAAAAATCCATAAAGTTATTTTGATTTAGATGTTGTTAAAAAAATTGCTTATATTCCACTAATTTTTAATCACTTAAAATAAAAAACCAACACCCAAAAGGCATTGGCTCTAATGCAAATCAACCATATTCTTATTTCTGCGTAATCCAACCATTCGCCAGCGCAACGGTCAAAAAACCTTCGATATCCCCCGCTAAACCACTTGTTTCAAACTTAGTTTCCAGCTCTTCAACGAGTTGCAAAAAAGTGCGCGTTCCATCACAGAGTTTCAAAATTTCCGCTGAACTCTGATTCAGCTCAACCATACCCTCTGGATAGAGAATCACATTTTTTTGTTGAACTTCTTCCCATTGCAAACGGTGCATAGGTGAAAAGGCGAGTAATTGATCGTGCTGTAGCGTCATAAACATTAAGTCAAAGTGAGTGATGAAAGAGAATCTCTAAAAAGTGACTGAGTTTTTTATCAATCACTTTTGTAGTTAGATTGGATAAAACACTATTTTGCAGGTGGAACGTAGCCTTCGGGCATCTCTTGATTGCCTTCAAATAAAAACTTCCGACGCTCTGCCGCTAAAAACGCCCGCGCTTTTGCATCATGACTTGCCAAACGGTTTTCATTGAGTAACATCGTTTGTTTTTCAAGCCATGCTTGCCACGCGCCTTTTGAAATATGCTCAAAAATTTCTAAACCTTGTTCACCGGGAAATGGCGGTGATTCCAAACCGTCTGCTTCAATACCAAGTTTTACGCAATGGACTGTTCGTGTCATAAAAAATTCTCCGTCATAAGTTGAGTTAAAAGTACATTAATGGGGGCGGGCAAGGCACACTTCTGCCATTGCGCTCGCGTGTGCCAATGGTTAGACGGTTTTGTTGTTTCTACCGTCAAAAGCAATGGCGTGTAATCTAAATGATAATGTGAAAACGTGTGTCGCTGAACCGCTAAAGTTTGTTGATCGCTTAGTGTCAATTCGTGTGCATTGCACCACATTTCAACTTCTTCGATTCGATCAATTTCAGGCAAACTCCAAAGTCCACCCCAAATCCCTTTCATGGGTCGCTGTTCAAGCCAACATTCACCGTCTGTGTTTCGCACAATAAGAAAGAGAATATGCTTAACGGGCGTTATTTTTGGTGGCTTGCGTTGCGGATAATTGGCTACAGTTTGCGTTAAAAAGGCTTGGCAATGCGACTGCATAGGACAATCGCCACAACGCGGCTTTGAGCGCGTACAGAGCGTCGCCCCTAAATCCATAATCGCTTGTGTGTAATCACCGCAACGCGCTTTGGGCGTAATTTGCGCACTCAAGTCCCATAACACCATTTCGACCGCGCGTAAACTCGGCCAGCCATCAATGGCAAAAAATCGGGTCAATACGCGTTTCACATTGCCATCGAGAATCGGTTGCGACGACGCAAACGCTAAACTTAAAATGGCTCCCGCAGTCGATTGACCAATACCAGGTAATTCGACTAACGCTGACAATGTATCAGGAAAATAGCCTAACGAGTCAATTTGTTGCGCGGCTTTGTGTAAATTTCGCGCCCGTGCATAATAACCAAGACCCGCCCAATGCTGCAAAACATGGTCAATGGGCGCAGCCGCCAAACTTTCCACATTGGGAAACCGCGCCATAAAAGCGTGATAGTAGGGAATAACCGTTGAAACCTGCGTTTGCTGCAACATGATTTCAGAAATCCATACGCGATAAGGCGATTTATCTTGTTGCCAAGGTAAATCTTTTCGCCCATGAATATCAAACCATGCGAGTAAATGCTCCGCAAAATCAAACGATTCGTCCATTACGCTTGCAATTTAGAAATATCAGCACACTCTAAAAATTGCTTAGACAATAAATTCAACAGTGCAAGGCGATTGGCACGCAAGGCTAAATCATCACAATTCACCATCACGCCATCGAAAAACGCATCGACGGGTTCTTTCAATTCAGCCAGTCGCGCTAGAGCCGCTTGATAATTGCGAGTTTCAAGCAATGGCGCAATATCTTTTGCTGATTGATTCGCTAATTCAAGCAAAGCAATTTCAACCGGTTCAACCAAATTGCCCACTGTTTGCGACGCTGGCGAGTCCGATTTTTTCAAAATGTTTAAAATTCGTTTATTTGCCGCCGCTAAACTTTCCGCCTCGGGTAATTGTCTAAACGCTTTCACCGCTTGCAGACGCTGCATAAAATCAAACGGTTGTGTTGGATTGACCGCTAAAACAGCTTCAAATTCATCAGCTGAAAAACCTTTATCAAGGCAATAGCCTTTTAAACGCTCAAAAATAAAATCAGCAACTAATTTTTGCGTGGCAGCGTGATCAAATTCATGAGTGAATAAGGTTGAGGCAACAGCAATTAACGCATGAATATCCAGTTTTAACTCATGCTCAATCAAAATACGCAAAACACCTAATGCCGCGCGACGGAGCGCATAAGGGTCTTTATCGCCCGTTGGAATTAACCCTGCGCTAAAAATCCCCACTAACGTGTCAATTTTTTCTGCAAGTGCAACGACGCAACCTATTTCATTACTTGGTGTCGCGCCACCGGCTTGTTTTGGCAAATAATGCTCTTCGATGGCTTTGGCTACAAGTGGATTTTCGCCATCCGCGAGCGCGTAATAACGCCCCATAATGCCTTGTAAATTCCCAAATTCGCCGACCATTTCGGTCATCAAATCATTTTTCGCTAAAAATGCCGCGCGTTTTGCTAACTCAACATCAGCGCCAATTTGCGATGCAATGGTTTCTGCAAGTTTTACCAAACGTGATACTTTTTGCGCAACCGTTCCCAATTTTTCTTGAAATACAATCGTTTCTAAACGCGATGAAAAATCAGCAAGGGATTTTTTGCGGTCTTGTTTCCAGAAAAATTCCGCATCCGATAAACGTGGCGTAACAACGCGCTCATTTCCGTCTTGAATCGATTGTGGGCGTGTGCTTTGAATATTACTAAATGTAATAAAATAAGGACGCAGTGAACCATCTGCATTTTTGACGGGAAAATACTTTTGATTTTCCTGCATCGTTGTAATCAACACTTCCGCCGGCAACGCTAAAAAGCGCTCATCAAAATGCCCTGTAATGGGAACTGGTAATTCATTTAACGCTGCAATTTCTTCGAGTAAATCGTCATCGATATGCGCAATTCCTTGAACCGCTGACGCGGCTTTTTCTGCATCACTGCGAATCTGTGTTTTACGTACCTCTAAATCCGCAATCACTTTGCCTTGTGACAATAATAAATCAGCATAATTTTCAGGTTTATCAATCACAATCGATTGCGGTGCGTGAAAACGATGACCGCGTGTTTGATTACCGGTTTGCAAACCTAAAATTTCTGTTTCAACAATTTGCTCACCGTAAAGCAACACCGCCCAATGCACGGGACGAACGAATTCAGTGGCAAAACTTCCCCAACGCATCCGTTTTGCAATCGGTAATAAACTAATACTTTTGCGAATAATATCGCCAATCAGCTGCTGCGTGGTTTGCCCTGCAATGGTTTGCGTACAAGCGAGCCATTCACCTTTATCGGTTTTTAAGCGTTCAAGTTGCTCAAACTCCACATGGCAACTTTGCGCAAAGGCAAGCGCCGCTTTGCTTGGTGTGCCGTCAGTTTGAAAGGCGCCTTGAATAGCGGGGCCGCGTTTTTGAACGGTTTTATCAATCTGCGCACCGGCTAAATTTTCAATAAAAACTGCAAGGCGTCGTGGCGCTGCGTAACTTTTTACCGATGAAAACGCCAGTTCAGCGTCATTTAAACCTTGCACAATGCCTGAAGTTAGCGCATTACTGAGTTTTAATAACGTTTTAGGCGGCAATTCTTCGCAGCCGAGTTCAAATAGTAAATGTTGTGTTGTCATTAATTGGCTCCTTGCGTGGTCAACATGGGAAATCCTAAGGCCTCACGTCTTGCATAATAAGCTTCTGCAACAGCGCGTGACAAGGTACGAACACGCAAAATATATCGTTGACGCTCTGTCACGGAAATCGCATGACGCGCATCAAGTAAGTTAAACGTATGCGAGGCTTTAAGTACCATTTCATAAGCAGGTAGCGGTAAATCGGCCGCAATCAACTTTTGGCATTCTTCTTCATACGTATTGAAACACTCAAAGAGAAAATCCACTTTGGCGTGATCAAAATTGAATGCTGACATTTCCACTTCGTTTTGATGGAATACATCACCATAAGTCACGATGCCATGCGGTGTATCTGTCCACACTAAGTCATAAACGCTATTCACGCCTTGCAGATACATCGCAAGACGCTCTAAACCATACGTAATTTCACCCGTAACCGGACGACATTCAAGGCCGCCTACTTGTTGGAAATAGGTAAATTGCGTGACTTCCATGCCATTGAGCCACACTTCCCAGCCAAGTCCCCAAGCACCGAGCGTGGGTGATTCCCAATTATCTTCCACAAAACGAATGTCATGCTCAAGTAAATCAAATCCCAAACAGGTCAACGAACCGAGATATAAATCTTGAATATCCGCTGGCGAGGGTTTGAGCATTACTTGAAATTGATAATAATGCTGCAGACGATTTGGATTATCGCCAAAACGCCCGTCAGTGGGACGACGTGATGGTTGCACATACGCTGCGCTCCAAGGCTCTGGGCCTATTGCGCGAAGAAAAGTGGCAGGGTGAAATGTTCCTGCACCAACTTCTAAATCCAGTGGTTGAAGCAGTACGCAGCCTTGCTGCGCCCAATACGTTTGCAGCGCTAAAATAAGCCCTTGGAAAGTAGTTACTTTTTGAATAGGTGTTGACACAATATTGACCAAGTTAAACGATGAAAGAGATACGCGAATTATAACGGAAAAATACGCGTTATGGCGTCTCTCACGCATCAAAAATCGCCTTTCAACAGAAATACTCGTGAATTCGCACCGTTATGGGCGACGCATTGGCTTTCAATCCGCTATAATTAAACAATAGATAAAACTCACAGGATTTTTTATGTCGCAAATGAAAAAAGTCGTTGCTTCAACGATGCTTGGCAATGGATTGGAATGGTACGATTACGCTCTTTACGGCACATTTACCGCATTAATTAGTAAACATTTTTTCCCTGCAGGTGATGAAAATGTCGCGCTCATTGCGACATTTGGTATTTTTGCCATTGGCTTTTTAATGCGTCCGCTTGGCGCGATGTTATTTGGCTACATTGGCGATAAATATGGGCGAAAAAATGCGCTGTCACTCTCCATTTTAATGATGGCGATTCCAACAGCCTGTATTGGTTTACTCCCGACGTACACGATGATTGGCATTTGGGCACCTATTCTTTTAACGGTTATTCGTTTGGTTCAAGGCGTAGCAATTGGGGGGGAATTTGGTGGTTCCATTGTGTATTTGGTGGAACATGCAAAACCGACCAATAAAAATCGTGTTGGCAGTCTATCTATGCTGAGTATGCTCATGGGGTTATTTTTTGGCACGATGATTTCTGCGCTACTTGCTGAAGTCATGAGTCCCGAAGATTTTGATACTTACGGCTGGCGAATCCCCTTTGTATTAGGTTTTTTCATTGGTCTTGTTGGGCTTTATATTCGAACTAAATTGCAAGAAAGTCCTGTTTTCCTCGAAGCACAAGAAGCCGGTCATGTTAGTGAGTCACCTATCAAAGAAACACTCAAAAATAATTATAAGGAAGTCTTTCTCGGCATTGGTTTATATATGGCGGTGACGATTCCGTTTTATATTCAAACCGTTTTCATGCCCAGTTTTATGGTGAAGTTTATGCACTTTAGTAGCGCCGATTCACTTGAAATTTATTTGATTGTACTAGGCGTTATGATGGTCATTGCGCCGATTTCAGCGACACTTTGCGATACACATAATCGTGAGCGACTGATGAAAATAGTCACAGCTTGTTATTTATTGTTTGCCCTACCCTATGTGTATTTGCTTGATTACCAAACGTTTACCTTCGCGCTGATTTCACAAATTGTATTTGCTATGATTGTTTCGTTTTACATTGCGCCCATTCCAACGCTGGTGACAGAAATTTTTCCTGCTCGCACACGCTACACGGGTATGTCACTGGCGTGTAATTTAGCGGCGGCTATTTTTGGTGGTACATCGCCCATGCTCGTGACGACATTGATTACCAAAACGGATTCGCATTATCCTATTGGCATTTATGTCATGTTTGCCGCCACCATTTCACTTTTCTGTGTTTTTGAAGTGAAACGTCGCCGCGATCAAAAACGTCTATTTTTGATTTAACATTCTCTATAAACCATTATTATTTATTTCGGTCATGACGACATCTTCGCCCCTTTTTGCTGCATCTAATTTACGTCAAAAAACGTTTAGCATGAAAGTGCGCGGCTTATTTTTATTTTTAGTAATAGTACTGCATGTTAGCGTAGGCACATGGATTATTAATGCCACGCAGTCACCTCAAAAAATGGCGCCTAAAGTCATTGAAGTCGTCATGCTTCCTCCGCCCGAAAAACCAAAAGTGATACCAGAAAAACCACCGGCACCACCAGTCGTCAAAAAAGAGCCAGTGAAACCTGTTGTCAAACCAGCACCTGTGAAGCCGCCTGAACCGGTAAAAAAAGTCAAGCCTCCCAAACCCGTCGCGCAACCTAAAATTTTAACGAGTGCGTCTGACAATGCAGAAACCAGCATTCCAAAAGTTGACACAACATCAACACCAACACAAACAATACCCAGTCCTGCGGTGACAAAATCTGCAGCAAAACCTGCTGAAGTGGCGACACAAAGTAATAGTGATAGTATCTCAGGCGGTGAATGTGATAATTGTCAAAATATTGAACGTCGCCTAAAGCGTAAAAATGAACGCTGGCGACTTGAAGGTGCGATCACATTCACGCTATCGATTAACGAAAATGGTCAAGTACAAGATGCAAACGTCAAAAATACAGAACCCGATAATGTGTTTGATGCCGATTTGTTAGCGGAAATA
The DNA here is from genome assembly GCA_039800705.1 of Pseudomonadota bacterium. Taxonomy (GTDB): domain Bacteria; phylum Pseudomonadota; class Gammaproteobacteria; order Methylococcales; family Methylomonadaceae; genus UBA10906. The sequence goes on along the minus strand of JBDLQG010000016.1, from coordinate 851 downwards.
AAAGAAATTATCATGGAAATGGAATTTACCCCTAAAATCGTTAACGATAAAGCGGTCAGCTTTAAAGGGACAAAAACCTTTAAATTCCAAACTCAAAAATAAAGTAAGACACGTAAGAGGAAATACAAAAAATGTCTGATCAAATTACCCATTTTGTTATTAACGCAACGTTTTATACTTTGCTCATTTTTTCAGTCCTTAGTTGGACATTGATTTTTTTTAAAATTTGGCAATTTATGTCAAATAATCGTCAAAATAGGGCTTTTAGTGACGTATTTTGGCAAGTAAAAGACGTAGAGCAAGCCAAAAAATTACCTGAAACCGTATTCAAAGGCACCCAAGCGCAACTCGCTTATGAAGGATTGCATTGGCTCGATGAATATGGCCGTCTGCATGATAAAAACTTCAAATACAGTGGCAATCCTCAAGAATTGCTTCAGCACACACTTGAAAAACAACTTCAGCACGAACAACACACGCTCGAAAGTGGTTTAACACTACTCGCTAGTATCGGTAGCACAGCGCCTTTTGTGGGTTTATTTGGTACGGTTTTAGGGATTATGCACGCCATGCACGATATTACCGAAAGCGGCTCAACAAGTTTAGACGTGGTGGCAGGGCCTATTGGTGACGCACTAGTTGCAACGGCAATCGGTATTGCGGTGGCGGTTCCAGCGGTATTGGCGTATAACTTTTTTCTGCGTCGCGTGAAATTGCAACGCCAACAACTCGAACAATTTGTCGCGCATTTTTTGCTTGTTGCCTTGCCTTCATCGCACCAAAACAAATAAGGGAGCGGAAAAATGGCCTTTAAACCACAATCCGATGATGACAGCGCAATGAGTGACATT
>JBDLQG010000015.1:0-18979 GCA_039800705.1 Pseudomonadota bacterium | reverse complement strand
GTTGATGGGACTTTCAATGGGTATGCAAATTTTATTGAGCATTTATCAAATGTGGTTTTTTTCAAACGAAAAATAGAGAATTTTAATGGAACGCTGGATTCTTTATGCTTTTATTTCGATGTTCTTTGCAGGCTTTACGTCGGTTATTGCAAAGCAAGGTTTAGTGGGCATTTCGGCTGAATTAGGACTCACTATCAGAACCATTTTTGTGTTCTTTTTTGTCACACTGTTTGCAATGATGGCGGTGACATCGAGCGAATTAAGTTTACTGCGTAAAGAAAATTTTATCTGGCTGGGATTATCGGGTGTCACAACAGCACTATCATGGATTTTCTACTATAAAGCACTTAAATTAGGGGATGTAGCGACAGTTGCGTTAATTGATAAAGGCAGCGTGATTGTTGCCATTTTCCTCGCATGGTTAATACTCAAAGAAATCATTACATTACGCATTATTTTAGGTGCATGTTTTATGCTGCTTGGTCTTATCATCATTACAAAAAAATAATGGATCTATTAAACATTCAACACAAATTACATACACAGTCAGCGCAACACACTATTATCTATAGTTTATGCCTGTTTCTGAGTACATTTTCTGCCATATACGCGCAAGCACCTCAATCATTTGAAATCCAAAAAAATGAGCGATTATTGGTACTCGCACCGCACCCAGACGATGAATCACTGAGTAGTGCCGGACTTGCGCACCGTATTTTAATAAATGATGGTGCAGTAAGAAGCGTTGTCATTACAGCAGGTGATGCTTATGTAGAAGCAATTGAAAAAGACACGGGACGAAAAAACTTAAAACCAACGGATTTTTTGAAATACGGTGAAATACGGCTTGAAGAATCAAGACGTGCCGCAAAAATTTTAGGAAATGGATTGATTCATTTGGATTTACTCGGCTTTTCCGACGGATCCATCTACGATATGTTGGTATCACATTGGCGTACACATCCAGAAAAATCTGAATTCACAGGCTTTAGTCACGTGCCGTACCGTATCGCAGAAGATAAAGGCGTAGCGCAAGATGGTAAAGTGCTTCACGATGAACTCATTAAAATACTCAACGAAACAAAACCAACGTTAATTGTCTTCCCCGATGTGATGGAAAATGATTCTGATCATGCGGGTCTTGGAATGTTTGCGTTACTCGCTATTCATGACTGGCTCAATCAAAAAAATAGTGATCATAAAAAAGAGCCGCGCTTACTCACTTATTTAATCCATTGGCAACATGGGTGGCCGGCGGGTTCTGATTCAGCTGTACCTTTAAATTTGAGTAATTCCCCTCTTTTTCTGCCTGATGATTTACCGCTGCGTGGTCATCAACGTGCGTGTTTTAATTTAAACGTCATCGAAAGAAATTTAAAACATAACGCCCTTGCGCAATACAACACACAGCAACGTGCAATGGGCGATTTTTTAGCGGCATTTGTGCGCAGCAATGAATGCTTTACGGTATTGAACGTTGAAGACAGTCGAGATATTAAAAACGTTGTACTGCACTGGCAAAGCGTTCGCAAACTATTTGATGATAATCCATCAAGTCGAGCTAGAATTTAGCCCATAAAAAAAGCCCTGTGAATACTCACAGGGCTTTTTATTGCAAAGTCAAAAGCGAGTTTACGCGCCTTGCTGTTCTTCAAGCTCTTTAATTGCTTCTTTAATGCTAAGTCTAACGCGACCTTGACGGTCAATTTCTAAGACTTTTACTTTCACAACATCCCCTTCGTTTAAACGCTCGCTGACTTTGTCAACGCGCTCATCAGAAATTTGTGAAATATGCACCAAACCGTCTTTACCGGGTAAAATTGTCACAAAAGCACCAAAGTCCATCAAACGAACCACTTTACCTTCGTAAATTTTACCGACTTCAACTTCAGCCGTAATTTCTTCGATTAAACGACGCGCTTCTTCACCAGCCGCTTTATCAACTGAAGCCACTTTGACAACACCGTCATCGGTCAAATCAATGCTCGCGCCGGTTTGCTCTGTAATGCTGCGAATCGTTGCGCCGCCTTTACCGATAACTTCACGAATTTTGCTTGGATCAATTTTGAACGTGATAATACGCGGTGCGAAATCAGACATTTCTTCACGCGATACGGCAAGCGCTTTATTCATTTCGCCCAAAATATGCAAACGACCGACTTTAGCTTGCTCAAGTGCCGCTTTCATAATTTCAGCAGTAATGCCGTCGATTTTGATATCCATTTGTAGCGCAGTAATCCCTTCAACTGACCCCGCCACTTTGAAATCCATATCACCTAAGTGATCTTCATCACCCATGATGTCAGAAAGTACCGCAAATTTGTCGCCTTCTTTAATGAGTCCCATTGCAATACCGGCAACTGGCGCACTTAACGGCACACCTGCATCCATTAACGCCAAACTGCTACCGCACACTGACGCCATAGAACTTGAGCCGTTAGACTCGGTAATTTCTGATACAACACGAATGGAATAAGGGAACTCTTCCATGTTTGGCAATACCGCTAAAACACCGCGTTTTGCTAAACGGCCATGACCAATCTCACGGCGTTTAGGTGAACCCACAAACCCTGTTTCGCCTACGCTGTAAGGTGGGAAGTTGTAGTGCAACATAAACGGTTCTTTGTATTCGCCCGCAAGTGCATCAATGATTTGCGCATCACGAGCCGTACCTAGAGTGGCGACGACTAACGCCTGTGTTTCGCCACGTGTAAAGAGTGCTGAACCATGCGTTCTAGGCAACACGCCCGTGCGAATGCTAATTTGGCGAACTTGATCAAGTGGACGACCATCAATACGTTTGCCTTCGTTTAAGATAGCACCACGTACAACGTCGTATTCCAATTGCTCAATGACTGTTTTAATCGCTGACTCAGCATAAAGATCATCGGCAGTTAATTTTGAAATCACAGCGGTACGAATTTCTTTGAGTTTTTCTTGGCGAATCAATTTCTCAGGAATAGAGTAAGCGTCTTTGACAGCCGCTTCAATTTCACTGCTCACAGCACGATTGAGTTCATGGTTGGCATCGGGGGCCGTCCATTCAACAGGTGCGCAATGTGCAAGTGCTGCAAATTCATTAATGGCATTAATTGCTGTTTGCATTTGCTCATGGCCAAAAAGCACTGCGCCAAGCATGATTTCTTCAGATAGGCATTTCGCTTCAGACTCCACCATTAACACAGCGTGCGCAGTCCCCGCCACCACTAAAATCAAATCAGATTCTTTGAGTGCATCAGGTGTTGCATTAAGTAAATAGTGACCATCTTTGTAGCCAACACGTGCAGCCCCAAGAGGACCATTAAAAGGCAAGCCTGAAATGGCCAGCGCCGCTGATGCGCCAAGTAAAGCGGGAATCTCTGTATCAACATCAGGATTAAGTGACACCACGGTAGCAATAATTTGCACTTCGTTGGTGTAGCCTTCAGGAAATAAAGGACGAATGGGACGATCAATTAAGCGAGAAATTAACGTTTCTTGTTCAGATGGGCGACCTTCGCGCTTGAAAAATCCACCCGGAATTTTGCCTGCAGCGTACGCTTTTTCTTGATAATTAACGGTTAATGGAAAAAAATCGCCGCTTGAGGGCTCTTTTTTACCAACGACGGTAACGAGTAAAGAGGTACCGTTAACATCAATCATGACAGCGCCGCTCGCTTGACGCGCAACTTCACCTGTTTCTAGCGTAACTTTTTGATCGCCGTACTGAAATTCTTTCCTAATAGGGTTCACTATGAGGTTTCCTGTGTTTGAAGGGTAATGTAAAAATAAGTTCATTCCATGAGGTGTAAAGCAAAAACGGCACAATCCGTGCCGTTTTCTTTTCAGGTTTTATTTACGCAAACCTAAACGTTCAATTAGCGTACGGTAACGTGCGCTATCTTTATTTTTCAAATAATCAAGCAATTTGCGACGTTGATTAACCATACGTAATAAACCGCGACGTGAATGGTTATCTTTTTTGTGTGCAGCAAAATGGGGTGCTAAATGTTGAATATGTGCAGTTAATAAAGCAACTTGAACTTCAGGTGATCCGGTGTCGGTTTCGGTTAAACGATAGGCTTCAACAACGGCTTTTTTTTGTTCTGCGGTAAATGGCATAAAATTAATAATCCCTAAGATTAAAATAAAATAAAAAGTTTCCACGATAGGGTGTAGAAACCCAAAGGTATGAGGCGACGTTTATTACCCGCGCCTAATCATTCAGATTGAACAATTTTTTCGGGTGTAGTTTACCATTTATTCCGTATTCCCCCAACCCTAAAAATAGCCCATCCGCATAAAGTCGATAATCACTTTCACTTTTTTGGTCATCGATATTAATATCTTGACCGTATGAAATCGCTTTGGCTTGCTGCTCAGATAAATGAATAGCAGGCAGTTTTTCCAATGGTTTATCACAGGCAATTAAATCTGCCTGTAATTCGTCATGTGTCATGGCGCTTAATTGCTCAATGGTTTTAGCATTTGCTAATAAAAATTGCCCTGCTTGTGTGCGTCGCAAAGCGGTGACTGTCGCGCCACAGCCTAAATCATGTCCGATATCTTCAACGAGAGAGCGAATATAGGTTCCCTTTGAACAGGCAACATCCAGCGTTAATGTATCAAATGTCGCGTCAAGCAAATGCAATTCGTAAATCGTAATTTGACGTGGTTCTCGCTCAACGGTAATCCCTTCGCGCGCCAATTCATATAACTTTTTACCATTAAGCTTTAACGCTGAATACATCGGCGGCACCTGTGCTTGCAGTCCCATGAACTTTGCGAGGCAACACTGAATTTGTTCGATAGAGAGTTCAGGGACAGGTTTTGTTTCAATCACCTGCCCTTCTGCATCACCGGTATCTGTCATCACCCCTAATTTCATGGTGACTTGATAACGTTTATCATCGTCAAGCATTAACGCTGATACTTTGGTTGCTTCACCAAAGCATAAAGGCAAAAGTCCTGTTGCAAGCGGATCTAAACTGCCTGTATGCCCTGCTTTATTGGCGTTAAATAAACGCCGAACTTCTTGCAAGGCTTTGTTTGACGAAGCACCAAGACGTTTATCGAGCAATATAATCCCGTGAACATTAAGACCCGATTTTCGTTTACTCACCCAATTCTCCAAAACTCAGTACACTGCCGCCACGATGACTCCAATCCGCTAAAACAAATCGCGTTGCTTTTGCCCCATTAAGCATAAATTCATGCTTTCCCTCGCGGTGCGTGTGTCCATGAATAAGTTGCGAACAGTTATATTGTGTCATTATTTGTTTAACGGTAATGGGGTTAACATCCATGATGTCGTTAGACTGTTTAAATTTATGCCAAAAACTACGCAAACGATACCATCGAGCCGCCAGTAAACGTAGCCACAATGGTTTAGATAGCACATTTTGTTGCCACGCTTGCGTGCGGGATTTCACGCGAAAAGCTTGATAGGCTAAGTCATCGCTACAAAGTAAATCACCATGCGTGAGCAATGTGCGCTGACCTTCCAGTTCAATTACCGTGTAATCATCAAGTAACACGACGCCCGTGCCACGCGCAAAGCGTTCACTGATAAGAAAATCACGATTACCACGCTGCAAATACACATTCACACCGGTATCTGTTAATTGTTTTAATTCGCGGCGAACTTTCGCACTTGTCGCGGTAAAATCATCATCACCCACCCACGCATCAAATAAATCGCCTAGAATATAAACAGAACTGGCTTGACGGGCTTTTGTTTGCAAAAAATGAATGAAATGACGCGTAATTTGGGGTTTGTCAAAAGACAAATGTAAATCTGAAATGAATAGAATCATAGGCGAGCAGGTCAAAAAATCACGGTGAAAAGTAAAAAATCACTTTTCACCGATAATTTTGAATCTGTTTAGTTTATTTTAATAAGTTCAACGTCAAAAATTAACGCTGCATTAGGACCAATATCACGACCTGCACCCGTTGAACCATAAGCGAGTTCAGATGGAATATAAAAACGGTATTTTGAGCCTTCGGTCATTAATTGAACGCCCTCTGTCCAACCTTTAATGACGCGATTTAATGGGAATGATGCGGAGGTGCCGCGTTTGTATGAGCTATCAAATTCATGACCATCCAAGGTTCTGCCAGCATAATTTACTTCAACCATGTCTGTTGCAACTGGATTTTTTGAGCCTTTTCCTTTGGTTAACACTTCATATTGCAAGCCACTTGGCGTGGTGACAATATTGGGTTTTTTCGCATTTTCAGCTAAAAAAGTCATTCCAGCGGTTTTATTTTCTTCCGCTGTTGCAGAATGTGCAGATGACGCCATGGTAAGTCCTAAAAAAAATATTTTGAAAAATGAAGCGAGTTTTTGAGTTAATTTCACGGTTAAATCCCCTATTTTTAATTATTTAATCAATTCCGCTTTTTCAATCACGATATCCGTTTTAGGCACATCTTGATAACCGTTGCGTGAACCGGTAGGTTCTGTTGCCATTTTATCTACAATCTCCATGCCTTCAATTACTTCACCAAACACAGCATAACCCCAACCACTGGCATTTTTACCTGAATGATTTAAAAAGCTATTGTCTTTGTAGTTAATAAAGAATTGTGCCGATGCGGAGTGTGGCATATTGGTTCTTGCCATCGCAATTGAGCCACGTGTATTTTTTAAACCGTTGTCTGCTTCATTTTGAATTTCAGCGTGAGTCGCTTTTTGTTTGAAGCTGGTATCAAAACCGCCCCCTTGCGCCATAAAATCTTTAATCACACGATGAAAAATGGTGCCATTATAAAAGCCTTCGTTAACATACGTTAAAAAGTTTTCGCTACTGATAGGTGCTTTTTCATGATTAAGTTGAATGACGATGTCGCCAAGTGATGTCGTTAATTTAACTTTTGGGTGCTCGTTTGACATTTTATTTTCCGTTGCAAAAGAAGTTGTTGCTGTAAAAAGAAACAACAGTGAGAGTAAAATTTTACGCATTTGTTTCCTTGTGATTGTTTTTGAAGAAATGAATTTTAGGCGGTTTTAACTTGAAATAGAAGTCCGCGCTTGTTAAATTGCATTATCTTTTACATTTAATGCCTTAAATACAAATACCCATGCTGAAAATATATAACACGCTCACACGCTCTAAAGAAACATTTACGCCACGCGTCGCCGGTAAAGTAGGTTTGTATGTCTGCGGCATGACCGTTTACGATTATTGCCACGTCGGTCACGCACGCGTGATGGTGGTGTTTGATACCGTCACGCGCTATTTGCGTTATTTGGATTATGACGTGACGTATGTGCGCAATATTACCGATATTGACGACAAAATTATTCATCGCGCTAACGAAAACGGGGAAGATTTTCACGCTCTTACAGAGCGTTTTATCGATGCCATGCACGAAGACGAACACGCTCTCTTTGTTCTCCCACCTGACCGTGAACCTCGAGCGACGTCATCCATTGACGCCATTATTGCGATGATTCAGACGCTCATTGAGCGTGATTTTGCCTACGTTGGTAAAAATGGTGATGTATTTTATGCGGTTGAAAAATTCAATGATTACGGCAAATTATCGGGTAAAAATCTCGATGATTTGCAGGCGGGTGAGCGCGTCGATATTGATTTAGCAAAACGTAACCCTATGGATTTTGTGTTATGGAAAATGGCAAAAGCCGATGAGCCTTCTTGGGAATCACCTTGGGGAAATGGTCGCCCAGGTTGGCACATTGAATGCTCTGCAATGTCTACATGCTGCCTTGGGAATCATTTTGACATTCACGGTGGCGGCATGGATTTGCAATTCCCCCATCATGAAAATGAAATTGCGCAATCAGAAGGCGCAACGGGTGAAAAATTCGTCAATCTTTGGATGCACAACGGTTTTGTGCGCATTAACGAAGAAAAAATGTCTAAATCGCTGGGCAATTTTTTCACCGTACGTGAAGTATTAAAAGAATATCGCCCTGAAATTATTCGATTCTTTATTTTATCGAGCCATTATCGCAGTCCGCTCAATTATTCTGACGAATCATTAAAGGATGCGGCGGCTGGTTTAACGCGTCTTTATACTGCGCTACGCGACGTAGACATCATTCAAGCAGACCTTGAAGCTGAATACAAACAACGCTTTGAGCAAGCAATGAATGATGATTTCAATACGCCCGTTGCGTTGTCTGTTTTGTTTGACCTCGCGCGTGAACTCAATAAAACGAAGTCCCCCGTATTAGCCACCACATTAAAATATCTAGCCAGTTTTCTTGGATTGCTGCAAGAGAATCCCGATAATTTTCTACAAGGTGAAACAGACGATGATGCCGCGATTGAAACGCAAATCCAAGCGCGAATTGACGCTAAATCAGCCAAAAATTGGGCATTAGCGGATCAAATTCGAGATGAACTCAAAGCGCAAAACATCATTTTAGAAGACTCGCCCGACGGCAGCACGCGTTGGCGCAGAGAATAAAAATCATGACTACGCCTTTACGCATTCATCAAGAAATTCAGATTGAAGGAGTGGTACAAGGCGTAGGTTTTCGCCCCTATGTTGTTCGTTTAGCCACAAAATATACTCAATATGGTTGGGTAAAAAATACGGCGTCTGGTGTGTTCATTAGCGTCGAGGGTGAAGAACAAGCACAACAGCAATTTATTGAGGCACTGCAAACGCAACTTCCCCCTGTTGCTCAAATTAGCGCGTTGACGCTCACACAACAACCTTCTGCTAATTTCAATCACTTTGCTATTCTGCCAAGTATTCACGATGCCAACTTATCCATTTTTTCATTGCCCGACATTGCCACGTGCAGGGATTGCATAAACGATATTTTTAATCCAAACAGTCGTTATTATCGCTATCCATTCACGAGTTGTTGTCATTGTGGCCCACGCTACACTATTACCTCGCGCCAGCCTTTTGATAGAAAGAATACCAGCATGGCTGAATTTACATTATGCAAGCACTGCCAGTATGAATATGAATCAATGGACAATCGGCGTTTTCATGCTCAAACCATGGGATGCCGTGAATGTGGTGTGCAATTATCTTTTTCAACTTCGCAGGGCGATGTACTTGCACAGGCCAATGATGCTTTAGAGCATGCAATAACACAATTACGTGCTGGCAACATTATCGCACTCAAAGGCATCGGAGGTTATCAATTACTCGTTGACGCAACCAATCAAGTGGCCGTTGAACGTCTGCGAAAGCGAAAAAAACGCTTAATGAAGCCTTTTGCCATCATGGTGAAAAACATGGCTGCAGCGCAAACCTTATGCGCGATAGATGATGTCGAAAAAGAAGCCCTAATCTCTTATGCTGCGCCAATCGTGCTACTGCAAAGCCATCAACACAATCGATTAGCACCTGCCGTTTCACCTACACTTTCAACACTTGGTGTGATGCTACCTTATTCCCCGCTGCATCATTTGTTACTCAATGAAATGGATTTTCCACTCGTTGTCACAAGCGGTAATCGACAAAATGAACCCATTTGTATCGATGACGCGCAAGCATACGAACATTTAGGGGGAATAGCTGACTATTTTTTAACGCATAACCGCCCTATTCTGCGTGCGCTTGATGATTCTGTCGTTCGAGTCATTCATGGAAAAATAACGGTGTTACGCCGTGCACGAGGTTTTGCACCTTTACCTGTAAAATTGCCTATTTTTGATAATCAAATAAACGTAAGCGCATTGGCGGTAGGCGGGCATTTGAAAAATACGATTGCATTGAGTCGGGGAAATTATGCGGTATTGAGCCAACATCTAGGCGACTTAGATACCCAAGAAACACAAACCCATGCAGAAAACACCATGAATGAACTGCACACATTTTATGGTATTCACCCTAAAGAAATAATGCACGATGCGCATCTGGATTATGGCAGTAGTCAATTCGTCGCCCAACTCCCCCTCAAAAAACACGCTATCCAGCACCACTACGCCCATGCGCTTTCCTGTATGGCGGAAAATGGGTTAAAACCACCCGCCTTAGGTATTGTTTGGGATGGCGCGGGATTAGGTTTGGATAACACATTATGGGGAGGAGAATTTTTGCGTATACATGAAAAAGGATTTTCACGTTTTGCGCATTTTCGTACTTTTCCACTGATTGGCGGGTATAAAGCCATACAAGAACCGCGTCGCGCAGCACTCGGTTTATTATTTGAACTGTATGGTGAATCGGCATTCGAACGTGTGGATTTACCTTTTACAATACACGAAAAAGCGTTAATGAAAATGGCATTAAACAATCAACTCAATTGCCCTCGAACAAGTAGCGTAGGTCGTTTATTTGATGCTATCTCCAGTTTGGTTGGGCTTTGTCACATAAATAACTATGAAGGGCATGCGGCAATGCAATTAGAAAATTGCGCAATACTGATAAATGAAACGCATTGCTATGAATTCAATATTCAAAAAAAAATACCAGCAGTCATTGACTGGCAACCAATGATAGAGCAAATTTTATATGATATTTCACATCAATCCGCCGCTTATTGCGCCACGATTTTGCATAATACGCTTGCTAAAGCGTGTGTCAAAATTGCGCAATCATCAAATGAAAAAACCGTGGTACTGAGTGGTGGCTGCTTTCAAAATGCTCAACTGACTCAACGTATTTTTGAACAATTAAACACAGCCGGATTCGAAGTCTATTGCCATTCACAGATTCCACCCAATGATGGCGGGTTAGCGCTAGGGCAACTTTATGCGGGTTATTTTCTCTGAAAACGCATGCTGAATTGACAATATTAAGCATAACTCCCTCCATTGTTTATTGATTTACAATATTTTTATCACTCAAATGAGTGATGACACATCTACTTCCAATGACTACAGTGCCTCACGTGTTTTCAAGGCTATAGCTGAAAATCCATTCAATCATGTTAATTTGAGCATAAACAATGAAACGTATCACGACACTTTGCTTATTAGTCTTCATCTATACAAAACCCGCTAATGCCGAATACTTCGCACACGGTGATATTTACGGTTATGCCTACGACGCCATCGGCAACATCGTGCCTCATTACGGAAAACTTATCGCCCATAAAGTATTTGCCATTAAACATGAAGATGGGAAAATTTTTAACAAAGTAAGGCGTGTTTATCAAGATACTGAAATCCAAGTTACCCCTCAAAATGAGTGCATTTTTCGTCCTCACGGCGATCACCCCGTTTACTTAGGCAAAAAAGACGATGGCGGTTATGAAGAACTAAAAATCAAATACATCAAATTTGAATGCGTTAAACACTGAATGCCAATTCAAAATAGAGTAGGATTTATGAGGGTATTTAGATGATTGCGCACATTCAATAAATTGAAAAATGGTATAATTTTGACGACAGTTTTGTTTTGTTATTAAAATACAGCAGTCAAGTTGTTGTTTTTTGTCTGAGCAAAAGGAAAGCCAAATGAATAATAAAAATCAATCAAAAAAAACCTTGCTACTTTTAGGTAGCTTAATATTTATTGGGGGATTACCCTCAATATCAAAAGCCGATACCTGTGGCGCCATCAGAGAGCGTTACTGGTCATGTGTTCGCGCTTCTATGAATAATGGAACATGTGAAGCCAATGTGAGCATTCCCCCAGAGTGCTTAATGGGCGGTGATTCAAGTTCCTCTAAAAGCAAAGATGAAAAAACGAATTCGAATACAGAAGAAAAGAAATACAAACGTGGACTTTTTGGTACCAAAAAAGAAATTATCGATACCACACCTATTGGCTACCAAAACCAAGACAATGCACCACCACCTAAATTGATTCGAACTGTCAATATTAAACCTAGTGGCAAAAGCTTTCTTGAAAGCGAAGAAGACGTCAATGCGTATTTAGCCAAAGTCAAAACTGATTTGATGGCAGTTATTAAGGAAGGCAGAAAAGTACGTTTACAGTTCCAATAAACGCCTCATCAATGCTGCGCCTAGTAAATAAATACGTAGGCGCGGCCACACTCTAATATTCCGCTTATGTCTATACTGCGCATCGATCACTATAACCTGCGTGCGAATAGCGAATTACTTGATGCGCTGAGATACTTTTATTGCGAAGTAATTGGTCTTAGCGTCGGTGAACGCCCACCACTTAAAAGTTCGGGATATTGGCTGTATGCGGGAGAAAAGGACGTACTTCATTTATCTCAAGCCGCACCTGATGAAATTCGTCAAAGTCATATTCAAGGCACATTTGATCACGTTGCCTTTTCATGTGATAACGTAGAAAATATTGAATCTCAATTACGTGATAAAGGTATTGCCTATAAACGCTCAGAAGTGCCGCTAACAGGGCAAATTCAACTCTTTTTGATTGATCCTGCCGGCAATAGAGTTGAATTGAACTTTGCCCCATCATCTTATTTTTGAATGGGATACTGACTCGCTAAATCATTCACGCGTTGCTTTAGGTCTTTTGCTGTTTTGAAATGAACAACGTGTCTTTGTGCTACATTTACCGATTCACCGGTTTTAGGATTACGTCCAATTTGAGCTTGCCGAAATCGCAAAGAGAATGTCCCAAATCCACGTATTTCCACACTATTTCCTTGCTCTAGTCCATCCATCATGTGCTGCAAAATATGATTTACGACCATTTCAACTGAATGATGAGATAAATGTGGTCTACGAGTTGCCATAGCGGTGATGAGTTCTGATTTGATCATGGTAGTAAAATTCGCTTTTAAATTTGGTGATTAACGTCATTTATATTCATTATGTCATCAAGAAATACTAATAAAATTAGCAAGTTAATTTCAAATTAGTTACAGAGAGTCAATCGTATTTGCAACAAGTGCACCGTATCACTTCTTGTATATGCACCCTCAATCTCACACTCTCAATGAACTTCTTGATGTCAGTTATGGAGTATAAATACTTCACTCACTTTACTCATCATCCAAATGAGTGATATCCCAATTAATTTAATGACTTTAAGCGATAATTTTTACAACGTAAAAATGCTTCCACAAGCCCAGCATGAGTGATTTAGCGAAAATCTGTGCACTAAAAACTTATTTTTAGCTCAATCAATATAAAGCTAACTAATTGATATTTAAATATTTTAGTGTTTTGGCAATACGTGTAATGCTAATTTTTCAGCTACGGTTTATATTTATAGCGACATTTAATCTATTTAAGCTCATAATCAGAGCGTTTCTCAACCCAATAAAACAATAATAAAGGTAGCGTCATGAAACATTTTAAACAGATTGGATTTTTGATCTTAATGGCTGTTAGTTCAAATCTATGGGCGTATGGAAGCAGTAGTTCAAGTGCCTGTGTAAAACCTAGATTTACTGATTTTATGCCCGCTGAACATAGCGAGGTAGCGGCTGAATCTGAATTTTCATTTGTGGCATCCGAAAATACAGCGGTTAATTCACTTAAAGTGACAATTAAAGATTTAGCCACAACATTAAAAATTGAAACTGAAAATAACGGCACATTGAAAGTGAGTGGTAAATTGCCAGCTCCGCTAAAAGATGTTTACGCAAGAATTGCTATTTCAGGTCAATCTCATAGCGGTTGCTTGGGAGATGCAGGATGGTTAATCCATATTCACCCCTAATCGAAGGTCAGGATTCTCGGTAATAAACTCCCGAAAATGTTTATCTGCCAGACTGTTGTGCGTTCTTTGAATATAAACGGTCTGGCGCGTTGCTATTGAGATATATTTACTTTACTACTCTTTAAATTTATCCAGTTTTTTTGTAATTTACCGGCGAGAATGGTCAAATGAAAGTTCAATCGGGGGTGGTTATTGATAAGGGAAAAGCAATCTAAATGTGGTGCCCTCACCTACTTTACTTTCAAGTAAAATATGCCCATCTGCGTTGTGTACGACACCCGCGATCACAGACAGTCCCAGTCCTGTCCCCTCACCCACTTCTTTTGTGGTAAAAAAGGGTTCAAAAATACGCTCAACTACAACAGGATCGATTCCTGCTCCATCATCAGAAACGCTAATTTCAACAAACTTGCCACTAAATTTTTCTCGACAGCAGCTACAAACACTATTTAAGTTGACTTGTCCTGTATGAAATTTAATCGAGCCTTTCGCATCAGCAATAGCATGCGCTGCATTTACACTTAAATTGACAATAATTTGATTAAAATTAGCTTCATCAAGTTGCCGTATTGGAATGATTTTGTCAGACAAATTGAGTTCAAAATGAATCGAGCTAGGAATCATTTTGCGTATCATATCAAGAGATTCGCACAATTCATTATTGATATTAAATACAGGGTTTTCTATTGCTTCACTTTGATCGCGTCTGCAATAGCTGAGCATTTGGCTAATTAATTTTTTTGCCTTGTAACAGGCTGTGTCAATTTGCTTTGAATTTTCCATCAATTCATTTTGAATATGATCAATATTCACTGGTCTATTTTCAGTTAAGTCTTGCGCTGATAGCTTGTTTAATTCGTTATAACCTGATATTGCCATCAATAAGTTATTGAAATCATGTGCAATGCCTGATGTTAGTCGCCCAATACTCTCCAGTTTCTGCATGTGATAAAGTTGATGCGTTAATTCTGCTTGACGCTTTTCACTTACTTTGCGTTCTTCAATTTCAGCTAATAATTTCAGATTGATTTCGACTAAATTTTTATCACTTTTTAATTTATCTACATGGATTAATTGATAGCGATCCGTTAAAAGTAATGCAAATATCAATAACTCTATCGCTGAACAAATTTGTGAGCTATACATAGTGAATATATTCGTCGCGACTAACGCTAGAATATGTAATACACTGGTTACAAATCCAATAGCCAGCACCAAAAAACCAGTAAATAAAAATAGAGCACTGCTCTTTCGCTTAATTACCCCTATAAAACTAATTACTAATACAAAAAGGGGATAGAATCCAAACGCATAGGCTGTATATTTCGCTGCCATATCAAACTGTAACACAACAAAAATCGACATGAAGGACTGCAAAAAAATGAGTCCAGTGATTATCGTATAAAGCCGAGGCAACATTGTTCGGACATCGAGTATGCGACACACAAAAAATAATTGTGCAATAGTCACTAATGTTGCAAAAAATAACGCGCCTACTTTCGTTAGTTCTGGGTAGTCTTGCCAAATAAATTCCGAACCTAAACCCCGAAACGCAATAAAGCCCATAGCAGTAAAAAAGATAATGCTAACGTAAATGACATAATTAATTTCTTTTAAGACCAATGCCATGGCTAAGCTAAATATCGCTATCGTGACCAGTATTCCAAAATACGCACCTTGAAATACATAATCACTGCGATCTTTAACGTGGAAATCCGCTGTCTTCCATAATCGAACAGGAATACTAATTGCGTTAGGTGATGAAATTCTTAAATAAATGATATTTTGACTATGTGCTTGAAGTTGCAGAGGAAAAGCGAATACACGCGTTTTATAAGCACGATTTTCAAAAGGTTGTCCATAACCTGTGTGAATAGTTTTAAACTGTCTTTTGTCAATTTGCCAATAGAAATCCAAGTTTTCAATCAGAGGATGATTAATTTCAAGTATTCGTTCAATTAACTGATTGCTGCTATTATCTATATTCAGTCGCAACCAGAATGCTGACTTCGTATACGATAAATTGATAGATTCACTAGCGGGCAAATTTGTTTTGAATTGAATATTGTCTTTTTGTATGGATTCAAACGTTAATGATTTCTCGGCATCTTCTAAAATACCCAAATGCGTTGTAAGCGAAATAGATGCTCGATCAACTTTCGCGACATCTAAAGTATCCGCCTTGCTAATAGAAACAGTCATTAGCATGACAATGAGAATGAGCTTGATAAAACGAATCATAAAAATAGCCTAGAAAACTTTCTCTGATTTATAAACATAACTAAATTGTGGATTATCTGTATATAAAGTCAACCTATTTTGATTCATTCCTTGTTCTACCAATCGAGAAAGTTAGCGTATATTTTTTACTGCCCGCATTTAAAAACTTTTCAACGGATAAGTTTATTGTAGAACTTTTCAATAATTGTCGTCTTTAACTAATTTCCTCTATCAAACTTTGAATGTGAAATTCAATATTTTCCAATTTCAGTGAAACTGGAGAAATCACCTTGTTTGAGCTTTGCCAGCGTTTGCAAACACCATTCGTAAGGTTATCAACTTAAATAATCGCCCTACTAGCCGCTTCACTGATGCGTATCATGTTCGTAATAGTTTTAAATACATGTCAATTTATCGCTATTTACTTTAATACATAATGAAAATATAATGTCATTACTTTTAAAATTGCTACTTTCAAAATTGTCGTGTCAAAATATAATCAAGTTAATAATTTATTGTTTTTGCAACATGTTTCACTTTTGACATCGTTACTCCTGTTTTCAGTAAACAATGCTAATGCAAGCGAAACAAAGCTCAATGATGATCCATCTGCAACGACGCTATCAAACCCGACTTATTCAAAGTCAGGTATGGCTGCTTATCAGTTTATGATGGATGACGCGCTACTCGGTAATACTTATGAAAAACCCATTTGGAATTTACATGACGCACTTAATTTACCAAACTGGCTTTCACTTGGAGTAGATCAAAGAACGCGTTACGAATCACTTTCGAATTCTTTCAAAGGATCTTATGGATATAAAGACGGGAAAACTCAAAAAATAATTCCATCTCAAGGTGGCGACCAGATGATTGCGCTACAAAATGATATTTGGTTACAAGCAAAATTTAACGCTTTCCGTATTGCAACAGAATTCCTTGATTCAAGGTCGTTAACAAATGATTCGGGAGAAAAAAATGCCGTTCCATTCCCCATTAACAATTCTTCTGTTGACACATTGGATTTCGCTCAAGCTTATTTTTCATGGGCAGAGCAAAATTTCTTTAACACGGGATTTGGAACCGAATTGAAATTTGGACGTCAAACCATGGATTTAGGAAGTCGTCGATTAGTGGCAAGACCTGTTTATAGAAACACAGTCAATAACTTTACAGGGCTTAGAGTAAGAGTCGTTAATTATGATAATTGGCAGTTTAACGGTTTTGTTACCAAGCCTGTTATCCGCTATCCAAACTATAATTCAATTACGCCAAACCAAGATTTACAAAACCACCAACAATGGGACAAAGAAGATGAATATACGTGGTTCTCTGGCGGAATTTTGGAAGGAACGCAAATCTATAAAGATGTAAACGCTGAAGTATATCTATATCATTTAGATGAAGGTGACAACATCAAAAATCCAACGCGAAACCGTCGTTATTTTACACCGGGTGTTCGTTTCTATCAAAAGCCCAGTAAAGGTAATTTTGATTTTCAAGCCGAAGGCATGGGTCAATTTGGAACAGTCAAATACGCAGCAACAGGTAATTACTTGAATGTCACTCAAAACCACGAAGCATGGGCTTCTCATGTAGAGGCGGGCTATAGTTTTGATTTGCCTTGGTCGCCTCGCTTCTTTCTCGAATATGATTATGCAAGTGGAAGTAAGAACTGGACGCAACGCAATGGAGTAGATGGACGTTTTGATCCTCTTTATGGAGCATCAGACTTTGATTTTGGTCCAACTGGGATTTATGGTGCATTTCAACGCAGCAACATCAATTCACCCGGTTATAAACTAAATTTTTCACCTAGAAATGATTTGGAATTGAGTATTCAACAGCGCTTAGTATGGTTAGCCTCAAGCCATGATTGTTGGGGTGCGAATACATGCACTGCCGCCACAACCCCCGCTTTAGCTGACGGTAAAGGGAGCTTTGTTGGTGATCAAATCGCTTTTCGTGGACGCTACAACTTCAATAGTAGCTTGAATTTTGAAGCGGGTTGGTATCATTTGTTTAAGGGAGATTTTCCCAGTACGGCAAAAACAACGACATCGTCAGGTACGTATTTAAAACCTACAGGCACACAAAGTTATCCTCTCACACCCGAAGACGACACAAATTATTTTTTCATTCAAAGTCAACTAAGATTTTAATCCTTATTTTAAAGAGGGCAATATGCTACATAATAAAATAACTGCAATGGCTTTAACAGTATTTACCCTGCTTAATTCTCCTGTATTTGCTGATACAACATTAGTGGCTGTTGCATCTAATTTTACAAAACCTATGACTGAGATAGCCGCAGAATTTGAAAAGGCAACAGGACATACTGCAAAACTGTCATTTAGCTCATCGGGGAAATTTGTTTCGCAAATTGAAAATGGCGCACCATTTGAAGTATTTCTATCTGCCGATGAAAGTTCACCTCTTCGGTTAGAGAAAGATGGCTTTGCGGTATCAGGTAGTACCCGCACGTATGCAATAGGTAAATTAGTATTATGGTCATCTATTCCTGGATTCATTGATGATCAAGGTGCAGCACTAACCAATGGAAAATTTGAACATATTGCATTAGCTGATCCTAAGTTAGCGCCTTATGGTGCAGCAACTGTGGATTATTTAAATCGAAAGAAATTATTAGATAAACTACAACCCCTAATGATTATGGGAGAGAATATTTCCCAAACACATCAAATTATTAGTAGTGGTAATGTTGAATTGGGATTTGTGGCGTTGTCACAAGTCATTGAAAATGGAAAAATCAGTAG
Organism: Pseudomonadota bacterium; assembly: GCA_039800705.1. GTDB lineage: Bacteria > Pseudomonadota > Gammaproteobacteria > Methylococcales > Methylomonadaceae > UBA10906. The sequence continues at coordinate 452 of JBDLQG010000015.1, read as the reverse complement.
TGGCTCAGGAGTAATTATCCCCAATAATCAACATAATCCAATCAAACAAAGTATTACCCTGTTAAAAATAGGAGCTGAAAATCCTGCAGCTCAAGCTTTAATAAATTATCTAAAACTGCCCGCTGCAAAAAACATTATTCAAAAATATGGCTATGACTTACCCATTGAATAATGGTTTATTAACATTGAGAATATATAACTCTGCGTTTTTAATCAATTACAAGTGACCTATGGTATTAAAAGTTTAGTATCGGAAGATTTTATTTTGTAATATGACCAGCTCTCCACCGGAAAACATGCAGCATTGAAATCAAATGAAGTAAAAAAGAATAACCAGAATTGAACCAGACAGGGGCGTTGGTGCATAAATACCGAAAATATGTCAATCTGTAGCGTTTCAAACCAAACAGCTAGTAATTTACCATGTCAAAAGCAAAATATAAAATTCAGAA
>JBDLQG010000014.1:0-19136 GCA_039800705.1 Pseudomonadota bacterium | reverse complement strand
TTACGAATAAGTAATTTTTATCTGTCTTAATCAATTATGCTCATTGTCGTCATTATGAATCAATCATTTTTTATTATGTGTATATCTGCAATGTTTGAGTCTAATGATTAACTATTTGATTTTAAATTCATATATTCAAAAAAATCGAGTCTTTTGAAGAAAGCAAATGAAACAAAAAAGATAATTCATACTGAAATAGTAGACAATTATTTTGCATTAAATGCCGTTTTGTCACGAAAAATAATATCCCTCATTTTCGTTGCCAATTAATCACTCGTGCGAGCTTGTCGCATGATCACTTAGAAATGCCTTTCGACAAGCTCAGACAAACGAAGAAATCCGGCTTTTTATTTAGAATGCTTTGCCGCTTTGAAGAATTGCTCTGGCATTAAAGAAGAATGATGGTGCTCAATTAGCCATTGATCATCATCGTATTCGTAAACGAATGAATACCGCGCTTGCACCTGTTTTGTTTTTCCTTTTTCATGAACGGTAAACGTGTAAATCCCCGTATCTGAAGCCGTATTACATCCAATGCTAATCATGCGACGATCAATTTTACCTTGGGGTTTCTTTTGCAGAAAATGCACAAAGTAATCTTTGATTTCTTCATGATTTGAGCGTGGCTTATCGGATAGTGTAGCCAGTAATACAGCATCCTGCGCATATTGAGCCGTCACTTCGTTAGGGTCTAACGTTGCTAACGCCGCATTCCATCGATCAAATAAGGCCGCAATGTCTTCTTCGTTGGTTTTTATACAGGTAAAACTATTGTGTGTTTCTGCATGAATAGGGGTGAAGTTTTGCGCATAAGTTGAGCAGAGCGGGATAGCGGATAACAGGATAATGGGCATCATTTTTTTCATTACTTTCTCCGATTATATTTTGAGTTAAATTTCTACAAGGTTAAGAAAATACAAAAACGCCACTTATTATCTGAATAGTATCTGAATGAAAGCTGAAAATAGTATTAATAAATGCGTATGTTTGATAAAAACGCGACTATTTTTATTCAGCTTGTATTCAGTTTGAGCGCCTATAATCAGAGGTAAATTAGGGTCATTGATTTCACCTTACAAACTGGACGCTCGATTGTGTAACGTGCGTTTTTGTTTTATCGATTTTTGGTATTAATCTTGACTTTTTGAAATGGTTTTATTGTATTGTTTTAAATTAACGCATGTGTTTTTTGGGGTGTAGATGAAATTGTTACTTGTTGAAGATGACCAACATCTGGGGGCGTTAATTAAACAAGACCTAGTCAAATCGGGTTTTGCTGTTGACTTGGCAATCGAGGGTGAACAAGGTGAATTTATGGGTGCCACTGAAAACTATGACATTATTGTGTTGGATTTAGGCTTGCCTAAATTATCGGGGCTGGATATTTTAAAAACATGGCGCAAAAATGGATTGCATACGCCCGTGTTAGTCCTGACAGCGCGAGATAATTGGTATGACCGCGTAGATGGTTTTGAAGCAGGCGCGGATGATTATTTAGGAAAACCGTTTCATATTGAAGAATTGCTTGCCCGCCTAAATGCAGTCATTAAACGCAGTAAAGGTCATTCACCAACGCGAATTGAGGCGTTTGGTTTATGTTTAGATGAGTCAAATAAAACCGTGACGCAAGATAATGTCGTTCATAACTTAACACCTATTGAATATATGCTGCTTCGGTTGTTTTTATTAAATCCAAACAAGTTATTCACAAAGTCACGGTTGCTGGAAAATTTGTACGAGCTCGATTCCGATCCCGATAGCAATGTGCTTGAAGTTTACATTTCTCGTTTACGTCAAAAAATTGGTAAACATCGCATTATTACACGACGTAATCAAGGGTATTTATTTAAGGATGATGCGTGAAGCGTTTAGCAAAAAAAATGAATATCAGTTTGGGACTGGTATTGCTCATTGGTTTAGCACTGCTTTGGGTTTTGCGCACCATCGCAATGCCCTATATTATCGAAAAGCAGATGGTCACGCGTCTGAGTCATGATTTTGATGGCATTTTAAAACATCTTGTGGTTTCACCAACGGGGGAAATCCATATTGATTCACACGTGATTACGCCCATGTATCTGCAACTCAATTCAGGGTATTACTATTCCATTGTCACGTATCGAGCAGTGGTGAATTCGCCTTCTTTAGGGACTTTTTCGTTTGAACTTGAGCCTTTTACATCGATAACATCGGATATCTTTTATATGCAAGGCCCTGAGTTGCAGTCGCTCATTGCTTTTAAAAAATCTGTTCTCATCAATAATGTACTTGTCACTGTAACAACCAGTGAAGACTTAACGCAGGTAAAACAAGATGTACGGGATTTAAGTTTAGTAATGCTCTTAATTAGCGTGCTAATAACGCTGTTTGCGCTGCTGGTTCAATCGTATTTAATTCATAAAGCGCTCAATCCTTTTTTAAATTTGAAATGGCGATTGATATCACTGGCGGCCATTGATCCAAATTCAACGACGGATTTAAACGATGAAGATCCGCTGTTACTCAGTAATGAAATTCAATCTTTGTTGCAAATTATTGATCGACGACTTAATCAATCACGAGCATCAATTGGTAATTTAGCGCACGCCATCAAAACACCGCTTGCCATTATGTATCGACTCGCTGATTCAACGGAACTTGATGGTCATCCCGATATTCGCTCGCAATTCCAAAAACATGCCAGTGATATTCTGAATTTAGTCGAAAGAGAATTAAAACGCGCCAGAATTGCGGGCATTGGCGGCAAAGATTTACTGGGGTTTCATCCGCAAGTGGAATTGCAAACGTTAAGTAAAGTGCTTAAAACGCTTTACCGAGATAAGCCCTTAATCATTACGATTTCCGCGCCAGATATGCTGGTGAATTATGACAGGCAAGATATTTTAGAGTTGATTGGAAATCTCGCAGACAACGCCAGCAAATGGGCGTATGAAAAAGTCAATATCACGCTAAAAAACGGTCAAGATGGCCTTGAAATCATTGTTGAAGATGATGGTCCAGGATGCTCGCCTGAAATTATTCGTGAACTGATTGCCAGAGGACTACGCGCTAGCGAAACGAAAGAGGGGCATGGTTTAGGCCTTGCGATTGTGAATGATATTGTTGAATTTTATAACGGGAAATTGGTATTTGAAAAATCTCAAACGTTAGGCGGTTTGCGGGTGATTGTGTATTTATCGCTCGTTAAAAGTTAAAGATTAAAAATCTAAAATGCCTTTGTGCATTGAACTTCGAATTCGATATGGGGTATCTTATTTTATATAATATCGATTCGAAACTAAATTAATGTTTTATTCAATACATTATTTTTTTAAATAAGGGGGTTTCACATGATTCATAAACATATTGCCTATTACGGTGCAAATTTCAAAGGGGATTTGTCTGCGTCATTAGTGGTTTTTTTAATTGCGCTACCGCTTTGTTTAGGGATTGCACTCGCGTCAGGGGCACCTTTATTTTCAGGTTTAATAACGGGATTGGTCGGGGGACTTTTAGTTTCTTTTTTGAGTGGTTCGCAGTTGTGCGTATCGGGCCCAGCGGCGGGTTTGACAGTGATTGTCTTCTCGACTATTGAAAAGTTAGGCAGCTTTCAAGGTTTGCTAGTAGCGGTTATTTTAGCAGGCATCATTCAGTTGGCATTAGGTTATTTACGAGCAGGCATTATTGGCGCATTTTTTCCATCAGCCGTCATTCAGGGAATGCTAGCGGCGATTGGTTTGATTCTCATTATCAAGCAAACCCCTCATGCAACGGGCTATCATACCAGCTATGAGGGTGACGAGAGTTATATGCAAGAAAGCGCGGGATCGAGCTTACAAGAGTTAATTGAATCCATCTCCAATAATATCTCGCACGGTTCTATTGTGATTAGTGGTGTGGCTTTATTGATTTTGATTGTTTGGAATTTACCATGCTTTAAACAACACTCGTTTTTTAAACATATCCCCGCTGCACTCCTAGCCGTGATTTGGGGAATTGCCTACAATCAATACACCATTCAATTTGCCCCTGAATGGGCGGTAAAAGCGCAGCATCTTGTTAATCTTCCAGCGATACAAAGTCCAGTAGAATTTTTTAATTATATTGTGTTTCCCGATTTTCACTATCTCACGCGAATAGATACCTACACGTGTGCCGTCACCATCGCTATTGTTGCCAGTCTTGAAACGCTGCTGAGTTTGGAAGCTACAGACAAATTGGATCCACTTAAACGCATTGCGCCAACCAATCGTGAACTCAAAGCACAAGGTATGGGTAATATTGTGAGTGGTTTATTGGGTGGGTTGCCGATGACAGCGGTTATCGTTCGAAGTGCGGCCAATATTAATGCAGGTGGCAGAACGCATCTTTCGTGTTTTCTACATGGCGTTTGGTTGTTATTAAGTATTTTATTTATCGCTGAGTATTTAAATACCATTCCACTGGCGTGTTTATCGGCTATTTTATTGCATACAGGTTATAAATTAGCCAATCCTGCTGTGTTTAAACATTTTTATCAAAAAGGAGCCAGTCAATTTTTGCCTTTTATTATTACGATTGTGGCTATATTAATGACCGATTTATTAGAAGGCATGGCGATTGGTATGGCGTTTGGTTTATTCTTTGTTATAAAAGCAAATTATCAAGCCGCTATTACGCTATCTAAAGAAGGTTCACATTACAAACTGTCTTTTAATAAAGACGTGTCATTCTTAAATAAAGCCGTGCTGCGTAAATTTATTTTGAGCATCGAAGAAAACAGTGTTGTTACCATTGATACGACAAAAGCAACCTTCATTGATCACGATATTTTGGAAACCATCGAGGATTTTTTGGCCACGACTTCAGACGACAATATTCGAGTTGAATTTATCGAAATAGATGGCTACAAACGTTTTTCGGGTATTGGTGAAACGCATCTATAAATTTCAAAAAATGAGGGGACGACAACGATGACATGGAAAAATATACAATGTGATATTCCAGCAGGAATAGCGATTTTCTTCATCGCCATTCCCATGTCCCTAGGGATTTCGCTTGCTTGTGGAGCGCCACTCTATTCGGGGTTAATTGCCAGTATTCTTGGTGGAATATTGGTTTCACCATTAAGCGGTTCAACGCTGGGCATTAGCGGTGCAGCGGCAGGACTTGTTGTTATCATGCTTAGCAGTATTGAATCGCTCGGGTTCAGTGCGTTTTTACTTACGGTGTTTATCGCGGGAATCTGTCAGATTGTGATGGGAATCACTAAAATGGGAAGCATTGCCCATTATTTTCCAAGTGCTGTCATTAAAGGCATGTTGTCGGGGATTGGCGCGATTATTTTCATCAAACAAATTCCACATGCTGTGGGATATGACAGTGATTACGAAGGCGATTTGTCATTTTTTCAAGCCGATAATTATTCGTCTTTTTCTGAATTGGCGCACATGCTGGAGTCATTTTCACCCACTGCAACGGCGATTGCGATTTTATCATTGATTATTTTGATTATTTGGGAGCAACCAAAGTTTAAAAATACGCATTTTTTTCAATCACTTCACGGTACATTAATTGTGATTATTGTAGGCATTATTTGTAATGAATGTTTACGCGCTTATTTTCCTGATATAGCGTTAAAAGATGCGCATCTTGTATCGTTGCCAATTCCGCAGAAGCTAACGGATTTGCTTGAGCAGATGAACACGCCTGATTTTTCACAGCTAACGAATCCCGTTATTTATATCAGCGCAATCACGTTGGCTTTTGTCGCAAGTTTGGAAACATTGCTTGCCGTTGAGGCGGTTGATCGTTTAGATGTCTATAGGCGTGTAACGCCTACAAATCGTGAGTTGATTGTGCAGGGCATCGCTAATATGATGTCTGGCCTACTTGGCGGTTTGCCACTCACACAAGTGATTATTCGCAGTTCCATTAGCATTCAATCGGGTGCCAAAACCCAAGCGGCGGGATTTGTATCGGGCGTCTTACTTTTAATTGCCGTATTTTTAATTCCAGATTGGTTGAATAAAATCCCTCTCGCCAGTCTTGCCAGTATTTTGCTTGTCACCAGTTATAAACTGATGCGTCCACGAATTATCATGAAGATGTATGACGCAGGGATTTATCATTTTCTCCCTTTTTGCGCGACCATTGTGGGGCTTATTTTTACTGATTTTTTAACGGGTATTTTAATTGGTTTTGCGTGCGCTCTTATTTCGGTTATTGTCGAAAACTATAAAAGTGCCATGTATTTTCGTGAAACGCATATTGGCAATAAAATTATTTTTCGATTATCCGAAAATGTGTCTTTTCTAAATAAAGCGAATCTCAAGCAAACTTTTGACCATTTACCAAAAGATTCAGAAGTGATTATCGATGCGACACGTTCAACCTATTTGGATTACGATGTCTTTGAAGTCATTCGTGATTTTAAAAAAGAAGCGCCATTAAAAAATATTCAAGTCACACTACAAAATGTGCGTGGTTTTGGTGTGCTAAAACCCGTGCAAAACGTGAAAGCGCAAACTTATGAGAGCCAACAAGCGCTCACGCCTCAGCAAGTGTTGACGATTCTCAAGGAAGGGAATGCACATTTTATGAATAATCTCAAAGTGAATCGAAATCTTTTTGAGCAAATTAACGACACGCAAGACAATCAGTTTCCCATGGCGATTATTTTGAGTTGCATGGATTCGCGTACCTCGGTGGAATTGATTTTCGATCAAGGGTTGGGCGATGTATTTAGTGCGCGTGTTGCGGGTAATATTGTCAATGACGACATTTTAGGTAGCATGGAATATGCTTGCTCGGTGGCAGGTTCAAAACTTATTGTGATTTTAGGACACACGCATTGTGGCGCGATTAAAGGGGCGTGTGCTGATGTCAAATTGGATCATTTGACGGGATTGCTTGAAAAAATTCAACCCGCAGTTGAATGTGTTTGCACGCAACATAACATCATGCAAATTGGCCATAATGAGATGTTAATTCAAGCGGTTTCAGAAAAAAATGTCATGCTCATGGTTGAGCAAATTAAACAACGCAGTTCATTGCTCAATAATTTATATCAACTTGGCAAAATTGATATCGTTGGCGGGATGTATGATATCGAAACAGGAAAAGTGACTTTTTATGAATAATACGAGCGATTGAGTTAATGTTGTCATAGTCGATTTTACAATTGACTATGACAAAAATATCATAATTAAACTGAATTAGTTGACGAGACTAATTCGCGCGAATTTACGTTTACCTACTTGATAAACATGCGTTGTGTTGACGTCGATATCTAATTTAGGATTTTCTACTTTTTCACCATCAATTTTTACGGCACCTTGATTAATCATGCGGATGGCTTCCGAGGTGCTGCTGGTCAAATTCGCTTCTTTTAAAATATGCGCAATGCCAATGCTTGCGCCTTCAACGTTGAGCGTGACTTCGTCAATATCATCGGGAATCGCGCCACGTTGGAAACGTGCTTCAAAATTTTCAAGTGCTTTGATAGCAGCCGCTTCATCGTGGAAACGCGCGATGATTTCTTGCGCGAGTTTGAATTTATAATCACGCGGATTCGCGCCATTTTGGCATTCGCTATTCCATGCGGCAATTTCAGACATGGGTCGGAAACTGAGCAATTCAAAATAGCGCCACATAAGCTCATCGCTAATCGACATGATTTTGCCAAACATTTCATCGGGTGCGTCTGCAATCCCAATGTAATTATTCAGTGACTTTGACATTTTTTGAACACCGTCAAGTCCTTCTAAAATTGGCATGGTCATGACCACTTGCGGTTTTTGACCAAACACTTCTTGCAGTTGACGCCCCATGAGTAAATTGAATTTTTGATCGGTGCCACCTAGCTCAACGTCTGCTTTCATGGCAACTGAGTCATAACCTTGAATAAGCGGGTATAAAAATTCGTGAATGGCAATCGATTGATTATTTTTAAAACGCTTGCTGAAATCATCACGCTCAAGCATACGCGCCACGGTATTTTTTGCCGCGAGTTGAATCAATTCTGCTGACGACATCGCATTCATCCACGTTGAGTTGAACATAATTTGCGTTTTTTCGGGGTCGAGAATTTTGAAAATTTGGGTTTGATAGGTTTTTGCATTCTCGGCCACTTCTTCGCGCGTGAGCGGTTTGCGCGTGACATTTTTGCCAGTCGGGTCGCCAATCATGCCTGTGAAATCACCAATTAAAAATAAAATCTCATGGCCTGCGTCTTGAAATTGTTTGAGTTTATTAATTAAAACGGTGTGACCTAAATGCAGGTCTGGCGCGGTGGGATCAAAGCCCGCTTTAATGCGTAGTGGACGATTTTCAGCGAGTTTTTTAACCAATTCCGCTTCGAGCAAAACTTCATGTGTACCGCGTAGTAGTTCGTTTATGATTGTTGGGTTTGCTGTATTCAAAGGAATGCCTCAAAATAAAAAGTATAAAAAGGGTGGAATGCGCAGGCATCCCAGCTAAACATAGATTATCATAGATAACACTCGATTGAATTTAACAACGCAACTTTTACTATCATGTCCAGCACTCAATTGTTCACCGCATCACCGTCAAATGTCCTGACGGTTTTGCAAAATAAAGGCAAACTCTCGTTGTCTGATTTGAAAAAAGTCGAGCGTATGCAAAAAACAGCGGTGGCTGAAAGTCTGCCGGCCTTGCTGATTAAATTGGGACTTTGCTCTGAGCTGGATGTGGCATTAGCCTTTGTTGAAAGTAGTGATTTGGAGCGTATCAATCCTGAGCACTATCCGCAGGAAAAAATACTGCCCGATACGGTGTCTTTGCGTTTTTTAAAGCAATATCATCTGGTGGGGTTAAACGAAGATGACGACGCAATCCACGTTGCGATGCTCGACCCTGAAGATGATTTTGTTTTAGATTCACTGCGTATTATTACGGGTAAAACGATTTTGCCCAGTGTGGGCGTGTTATCTGAAATTGACAGTGCCTTAGCGGTTCAATACGGTGAAGTCAAAGGCAAAAATGATGATCAACTCGATGATTTTGCCTTTGATGAACTCGGTGAAGAAGATTTAGCGCATTTAAAGGATTTAGCCAGTGAAGCGCCGGTGATTAAAATGGTCAATGCCATTATGCAACGCGCAATTGAAGTAAAAGCGTCTGATATTCACATTGAACCCTTTGAGCAGACACTCAAAGTGCGTCTACGCGTGGATGGCGTCTTGCAAGATATTGACGCGCCACCGGTGAAATCGACGGCTGCGGTGATTTCGCGTATCAAAATCATGGCGAAACTCAATATTGCTGAGCGTCGTCTGCCACAAGATGGGCGTATTAAAGTGCAAATGCTCGGTAAAGAACTCGATTTGCGTGTTTCCAGCATTCCCACCATGTATGGCGAGAGCGTTGTCATTCGTTTGCTCGATAAAGAGAATACCGTGCTGGACTTTGAAGCATTAGGATTTGCTGGGCGTCAATTAACGCAATTTCTCGATGTCCTCGCGCAGCCACATGGCATTATTTTAATTACCGGTCCAACGGGTAGCGGTAAATCGACGACGATGTACGCTGCGCTCAAACAATTAAACACCACCGCGCGAAAAATTATCACGGTGGAAGATCCCGTGGAATATCAAATGGACGGTATCAATCAAATTCAAGCCAAGCCACAAATTGGATTAACCTTTGCTGTCGCGCTACGCTCGATTGTTCGTCAAGATCCCGATGTCATCATGATTGGTGAAATGCGTGACCTAGAAACTGCCCGTATTGCGGTGCAATCTGCGTTGACGGGGCATTTGGTACTTTCAACGCTCCATACCAATGACGCTGCGGGTGGTGTGACGCGTCTACTTGATATGGGACTTGAAGAATATTTACTCACTTCCACGGTGAATGGCATTTTAGCGCAGCGGCTTGTGCGTCAGCTTTGTGTTCATTGTAAACAGGCTTATGTCGCGTCAGAGGCGTTAATTGACAAAATGCGTTTGCGTCGTTTTCAGCCAGAAGGGACTATTACGTTATTTAAAACGGTGGGATGCGCTACGTGCGGTGGACTGGGGTATCGTGGACGTCTTGCGATTATTGAGTTTTTGCCAATGACTGATCCGATTCGTCAACTGATTATGAGTCACGCTTCTGCTGGCGCGATTGAAACGCTTGCGCGTGAAGAAGGGATGATGACACTTTATGAAAATGGGTTGCAGAAAGTATTGCAAGGCGTCACCACGCTCGAAGAAGTGATGCGCGTTACCTCGGAGAATTAAAGCGTGACCTTATTTTTCTATCAAGCCGTGAATAGTGCAGGCGAAACCGTCGAAGGTGAACAGGAAGCCATCGATGAAATACATTGTGTTCAGCAACTTCAACAAGAGGGTTATATTCCACTGCGCGTCAAGCCAGCAACAAGCCAGACGTTTTTAGGTTTTCAGCTAAACGGGCAACGCGGCAAATTATCAAATAAACATATTGTGCTTTTTACCGGTGAACTGGCCACATTGCTTGAATCGGGTTTGCCGCTGGATCGCTCGTTGTTTGTGTTGATGGACTTGGCAAGCGATAACGAAAATTTAACGAAATTGATTGGTCGCGTCCTTGAAAAAGTGAAAAGTGGGGTATCGCTTGCGGATGCGCTAGAGCAGCAATCAGGCGTATTTAGTAAATTTTACTTAAATATGATTCGGGCGGGTGAAGCGGGCGGCAATTTAGGTGAAGTCCTCAATCGCCTCGCCTCCTATTTAGAGAGTTCGCAAGAGTTAAAAGACACGGTGAGTACCGCGTTAATTTATCCAACCATTTTGCTGGTGATGTCGCTGGCGTCGCTGTTTATCATGTTGACGTTTGTGGTGCCGCAATTTAGTGAAATGTTTGCGAGTGCGGGTAAAGCGTTGCCACTGTCTACGCAAATTGTGGTTGGCTTGGCAAATTGGCTTCAGCAATACTGGTGGGCGGTGATTGGCAGTATGGTGGGGGTTATGGGTTATTTTAACTCGCAACTTGGCAGCAAAGACACAAAACGCATTTGGGATGCGCGTTGGTTAAAATTACCGCTTGTTGGTGAGATGATTTTAAATAAAGAAATCGCCAACGTAACGCGCACGCTGGGGACACTGCTGGGAAACGGCGTATCAATTTTATCTGCCTTCATGATTGTGCGTGAAACCGTCGATAATTTACATATTGCCGATGCCCTTGACGATACAGGTGAGCAAATCAAGCAAGGTAAAACCCTGTTTGATGCGCTTGAGCAAAAATCTATTTTCCCCAAAATGGCCATGCAAATGATTAAAATGGGTGAAGAAACCGGACATTTAGAAGAAATGCTACTGCGTATTGCCACCATTTATGACAAACAACTGCGCGTTTCAATTACCCGTATGTTAGCGTTACTTGAGCCCGCATTGATTATTACGCTCGGCATTATGATTGCCGGTATTATTGTATCCATTTTACTTGCTATTTTAAGCGTGAACGATTTAGCCGTTTAGCAAAAAAGACACGCGAAAATAGCCGTGATGCGGTATTATCACGGGAGCGCAAAGTGGTTTTTACTTTGCCTTTTCACTTTTTTATTCCAAGGAGAAAAATCGACCATGACACAAGACGAATTAAAACGTAAAGTTGCTGAGGCCGCATTGCCCTATATTAGAAATATCGGCATTATTGGTGTCGGAACAGGCTCAACGGTGAATCATTTCATTGATTGCCTCGCTGATTTTAAAGACGATATTGAAGGCGCGGTGTCTAGCTCTGAAGCGAGTACACAACGGTTGAAAAATTTAGGTATTCGCGTTTTAGATTTAAATGATGTCGGTACGCTCGATATTTATGTTGATGGCGCAGATGAAGTCAATCCGCATAAACAATTAATTAAAGGCGGTGGCGCGGCGTTGACGCGTGAGAAAATTATTGCAGCAGCGAGTCGCAAATTTGTCTGTATCGCTGACGAATCAAAATGCGTTGATGTCCTCGGTAAATTCCCACTCCCTGTTGAAGTGGTGCCGATGGCAAGAAGTTATGTAGCGCGTGAACTGGTTAAATTAGGCGGTCAACCCATTTATCGTGAAGGCTGCGTGACGGATAATCACAATGTCATTTTAGATGTTCATAATCTCAGTATTGTTGACCCGATTAAATTAGAAGCGTTAATTAATAATATTACGGGTGTTGTTATGGTGGGTATTTTTGCAGCACGTCCCGCAGATGTTGTACTGGTGAGTAAAGGCGACAGCGTTATCACATTCTAAATTTTCATCAGCAGTTAACATGGGGATAACATTCATTTTGCAGTGTTATCCCTTTTTCTTATGTCACTCTCACCCAAAAAAATAAACGCTATGACGCATGATTTTTTCGCTACCACGCCTAAAGCGCTGGAAGGTATTTTAACTAATGAATTGGTGTCGCTTGGCGTGACACAATTTAAAGCCACCACGGCAGGCGTTGCTTTTTCGGGCGATTTAGAACTGGCGTATCGTGTGTGTTTATGGTCGCGCGTTGCTAATCGCGTCCTATTGGTACTCAGTCAATTTGACGTCAAAACGCAGCATGATTTATATGCAGGCATTCAAGCGATTAACTGGTTTGAGCATATCAATGCAGAGGACAGTTTTGCGGTTACGTTTAGCGCGAAAAATTCAACCGTCATTGTCAATAGTCATTTTGGCGCGTTAAAAGTCAAAGATGCGATTGTCGATCAAATGCGAGCGAAATTTGGTGTACGCCCAAGTATTAACACAGAGCGTCCTAATATTCGTTTAAATGTCCATTTGAATGGTGAAAAAGCGCAGCTCAGTTTAGATTTATCGGGTGAAAGTTTGCATAAACGCGGTTATCGTGATGTGAGCATTGAAGCGCCCATGAAAGAAAATCTCGCGGCGGCCATCCTTCTGCGTTGTGGTTGGGATACATTATCTGCAGAGGGAAAATCCTTACTTGATCCCATGTGCGGCTCGGGGACACTGCTTCTCGAAGGTGCGATGATTGCGGCAGATTGTGCGCCGGGACTTGGGCGAGAATATTTTGGCTTTATGGGCTGGAAAAAACATGACGCATTATGTTGGCAGACCCTTCGCCAAGAGGCGCAGTGGCGAAAAATCGTCGGTATGAAAAAATTGCCGATGATGGTGGGGTTTGATAAAAATAAAAATACGGTGAATACCGCGCTAACGCACGTGGCAAATGCCGGTTTTCAAGGCAAAATTCACATTGAACGTCGTGATATTGCCGATGCAAAGCCGCCCGAAAGTTGGGAAAAAGGCCTGCTTGTGTGTAATCCGCCTTACGGTGAGCGACTCGGTGATGAGGCCGAAACTGCCGCACTTTATCAGCAATTTGGTCAAACGCTCAAAACGTCTTTTGTTGGCTGGCAAGCCGCGTTAATTATCAGCAATCCTGAATTAGGTTTCCGTTTGGGTATTCGCTCACAAAAACCGATTACGCTTTTCAATGGCGCACTCGAATGTCGATTGCTGCGTTTTAACATTGAAGAAAAGACGTTTTTCATTCCAAAAACGTATCTGGTTGAAGAACGCATTGCCAATGTCATTGATATTGCAAACGAGCAAACACAAGCTATTTCAACGCATCAAGAAACCGTCCGCGATATTGCTCAACCGCCTAGCAGACCAGTGGAGTTTGCACCGATGTTTGCGAATCGTTTACAGAAAAATTTTAAAAAACTCGCAAAATGGGCTAAACAACATCACGTTTTTTGTTATCGCGTTTACGATGCCGATTTACCTGAATACGCCGTGGCGATTGATATTTATCACAGCCATAAAACATGGGTGAATGTCCAAGAATATGAAGCGCCTAAAAGCGTCGATCAAGAAAAAGCCGATTTACGTTTAGCGGGCGTATTAACTGAAATTCCCAGTGTCTTGGGCGTACCACCAGCGCAAGTGTTATTAAAAGTACGCAAAAAACAACGCAGCACCGAGCAATACGAAAAACACAGTGAACTGGGTATCTTTCATGAAGTCGTTGAAGGCGGATGCCGTTTGCGTGTGAATTTTGATGATTATTTAGATACAGGCTTATTTTTAGATCATCGCCCAATTCGCCTGTTAATTCAAAAACAGGCGCAGGGTAAACGCTTTTTAAATTTATTTGCCTACACGGGTAGCGCAACGGTTCATGCGGCGGTCGGTGGCGCCAGTGTGACCACTACGGTAGATATGTCAAATACCTACTTGCAGTGGGCAAAAGATAATTTAGCACTCAATACGACAACAGGCAGACATGAATTCATTCAAGCAAATTGCGTTCAGTGGTTGGCGAGCGAAGCGAAACGTCAATCAAGGCAGTATGATTTGATTTTTTTAGATCCGCCGACATTTTCCAATTCAAAGCGCATGGAAGACGTGTTTGATATTCAGCTTGATTATATTGCGCTCATTGAGCACGCATCTAAGTTGTTAACGCCGACTGGAACGCTCTATTTTTCAACGAATTTTAGACGCTTTAAATTTGATTTGACGCAATTTTCAGGATTAAACATTGCCGATATCACGGCAAAAACAATTCCTGAAGATTTTGCGCGGGATCAAAAAATCCATTATTGCTGGCAAATTACAAGACAAGCCTAATAGGGCTATATTAGCGGCAACATTCACGGTTTAAGAGTGGTTTTTGAAATGAAAAGGTAAATTTCATTATCATAATATGACAAATAACCTACTAATAAGCTAAACTATACCGAATTTATTTAAAGACACATTTAATGAATATGAACGAAAACGTACACGCACACGAAATTGAAAAATTTGGCTCAATGGCTGAGCGCTGGTGGGATTTACACGGTGAGTTTAAAACCTTACACGCGGTCAATCCGCTACGCGTCGGATTTATTGAAAAATTTACCGCCATTGAAAACCGTCAAATTCTCGATGTAGGTTGCGGTGGCGGTATTTTAACGGAGGCTCTCGCGCAAAAAGGAGCGAATGCGTTAGGCATTGATTTGAGTGGCGATCTCGTGGACATTGCTGAATTACATGCACTTGAAACAGGTACCAATGTTCATTATCAAAAAATCAGTGTTGAAACGCTAGCCGCGCAGCAACCGGAAAGTTTTGACGTAGTCACCTGCATGGAAATGCTTGAACACGTTCCTGATGCAGGGTCGATTATTTCAGCGTGTGCGAAACTCGTCAAACCAGAGGGTTTGGTTTTCTTTTCGACACTCAATCGTCACCCCAAAGCGTTTTTACTGGCGATTGTTGCCGCAGAATATGTGATGCAAATGGTGCCAAAAGGGACGCATGAGTTTAAAACATTTATTAAACCGTCAGAACTAAGCCAAAGCGCAAGATCAGCGGGACTTGAACTGCAAGGGATGATTGGCATTGAATACAATCCCATTACGCAACGTTTTTCACTTGGCAACGATATTGATGTGAATTATATCGCGGCATTTAAAAAGCCAGCTTAACGCGATGAAAAAAACCATTTCGTGCGTATTATTTGATTTAGACGGTACGTTAATTGATACCGCACCAGACTTGGTCGCGTGTTTGAATAAAACGTTAATTGAATACGATTTTCCGCCCGTCAGTTTTGATTTTGTAAAACCAAACGTTTCATTTGGCGCAGTGGCAATGATTGATGCGAGTATTGATAAAAACGTGGATGCGCCAACACGCGCACGTATGTTAGACACAATGCTGACGCTTTATGAAAATAATATTGCCACGCACAGCGATTTTTTCGATGGCATGCGTGAGGTACTCGCTTTTATTGAATTGCACCCTATTCCTTGGGGCATTGTCACCAATAAGCGTACACGTTTTACAGTGCCGTTGATTCACGCATTTGATTTAAGCTCTCGCGCTGCGTGTGTGATTAGCGGTGACAGCACGCCAACGCCTAAGCCGCACCCCGCGCCTTTATTTGCCGCATGTGAGCAGGCTGGGGTACTTGCGAGTGAATGCGTCTATATTGGTGATGCAGCGCATGATATTGTGGCTGGAAACGCGGCAAATATGCACACACTTGCGGCGGTGTATGGGTATCTGCAACCAAATGATACACCAGAAAATTGGGGAGCCGATGCGTTAATTGAGTCCCCCAAGCAATTACTGACATGGCTTAAAAACGTATTATGATTTTAGAGAATCGAGTTATTTTAATTACTGGCGCCGCTGGTGGAATTGGTTCAACGGCTGCGATTGAATTTGCACAGCAAGGTGCCGTTGTCATTTTGCTGGATAAAAATTTACCTAAACTTGAAAAAGTCTATGACTCTATTTTAGAGCAGGGCGGCATTGAACCGATTTTGTATCCCTTCGATTTAGCGGGTGCAAGTGAAAATGATTACGTTGAGTTGGCACAGCGTATTGATGAAAAATACGGTATGTTGCACGGCTTAGTGCATGGCGCTGTTGAGTTAAGTGCCTTTACACCATTAATTCAATTTGGCACAAAAGAGTGGGGGCACACGCTCAACGTGAATGTTAATGCCCCTTTTATTTTGACACGTGAACTGTTGCCCGTTATGCAAAAAGCGCCACACGCGTCGATTGTCTTTATTTCTGATTCATCAGCACGGCTTGCACCTGCTTATTGTGGTGCGTATGGCGTATCGAAAGTGGCTATGGAAGGTCTTGCCAGCGTGCTTGCGAAAGAACTGGAAGGCGGTGAAAAAATTCGTGTGAATACCTTTATTCCTTGCCCAGTTGATTCCCCTTTGCGTCGTCGCGCCTATCCAGCAGAGGATAAAAGCAAATTACCCCCCATGACAGCATTAAATCCGATTTTTCGTTATTTATTGAGCGATGAAAGTATCGGTGTGACAGGGCAACTTATAGATGCACAACATTTTTTACATTAACTTTACAAACTTACCATGTCAGAAAGAGAAAATATTACCCTAACGCGTAACGTGGATGTGATTACCATTCCCGATGGGCATATTGGTAAACTTAACGCAGGCGATGTCGTGACGCTCCATCAAGCGTTAGGCGATAATTTCACCGTTATTACGCCTTATGGCCACATGGTACGCATTGCGGGCAAAGATGCTGATGCACTCGGCAGAGAGGCGCATCATAGCGCAGAACTCGTGAACGATAATAGCGCAGAAGCTGTGAAAGAAAATTGTTGGGCGGTGATGCGAACGGTGTATGATCCCGAAATTCCCGTTAACATCGTGGACTTGGGACTTGTGTATGAATGCCAACTTCATCCAGTGACTGACGCTGATTATCACGTTCATGTTGTGATGACATTAACAGCACCGGGGTGTGGTATGGGGCCGGTTATTCAAGGTGACGTGGAAAAAGGGATTCGTGATCTACCGAATGTGGCGAGTGTGAATGTGGAAATTTGTTTAGATCCACCTTGGTCACGCGAAATGATGTCAGAAGTGGCTCAAGTTCAATTAGGCTTGTTTTAATTTTCGACTATTTTTCTCTAAAAATGTGAGCAAGCTCACATTTCTGGGTTTACGTTTTGCATTGTGTGTGATTGGCGTATAGACTGGATGTATTATCCCTTTAATACGTTAAGAGAAATGAAAAAATGAAAAAATATTTAGCAGTTGCAATATTAACCGCGTTAGCCGCACCAGCTATTTCACACGCCACGCAAGAAGAAGATACCCGCTGGTACGTTGCGCCTTTTGGTTCGTATGTCAAGACGGACAGCGAGCGAAATAGTAATGACGGTTGGGGTGGTGGTTTAGCGGTTGGTAAAATCCTAAATTCACACTTCAATGCAGAATTAAAAGGTTTTTACCAAAATTTAGGCAGTGCAACCAATAAACTCGATTTAACCACCGATGATTCACAATTAGCGGGCGGAACGGCTGATTTACAGTATTTCTTTTTTAGAGATAAATTCTCGCCTTACGCAGTGATTGGCGCAGGCGCCGCTAATACGAGCGTTCATGGCGCAAACGCTGTTGGCTTTTTAGGTGAAGCGGGTGTGGGTTTAACTTATGAAATTTGCGACGGTTTCTTGCTACGCAGTGATGTACGTTATCGTTACAACAATAATTTCAATAATCATTTATCCAATACAGCCAATAGCGACGATTTTCATGAAATGGTGGTGAATGTGGGGTTTGTCGTTCCATTGGGCGAAAAAGCACACCGCCCCGAACCTAAAATTGAATTACCTATCGCAAAACCCCTTGCGCCAACGCCCGTTGCTGATTGTTCAACGCAAGATAGCGACAGTGATGGTGTGAATAACTGTTTAGATTTATGCCCCGGAACGATTGCCGGCAGTAAAGTGGACGTAAAAGGTTGCCCCATTAGTCTTGAAATTAAAGGCGTCCAATTTGAATACGATTCAGCGCAGTTAACACCTAGCGCAAAAAGTATTTTAGATGGCGTAGCAAGTAGTTTAATTGCTTATCCACAAAAAAATGATTTAGAAGTACAAGGTCACACCAGCAGTGAAGGCACAGATAAACATAATTTACGTTTATCTAAAGCGCGTTCACAGTCCGTTGCTGATTATTTAGCACACAAAGGCGTGAAAAATAAATTGACCGCGCATGGCTACGGTGAATCGCGTCCTGCTGCAGATAACAGAACCGAAGCGGGTAGAGTGCGAAATCGTCGTGTTGAATTAATTTGGCTGGGTAATTAAATAAAAAGGTAAATAGACATTTTTATAACTTAGCCTAAAAGTAGCTGGTGTTCCGTGAATTGTTTAAAAAAAACAAGACGAAAAGAAAGTTGAATTTCCAGCTACTTAGATTCAAAAAATTATAATTCAATTCCAAATATATGAATGATAGCTTGAGATGAATTTAAGTTTTAATACTAAATTAATTGAAGGATATTCAAGTAATTCACAAATAGCAAGAGTTTTAACAGAAAATTGGGTTAGAGAAAACTCCTATTGTCCATGTTGTGGTGAAACTTCATTAAATGAATTTCAAAACAATAAACCTGTTGCTGACTTTTATTGTAATACATGTAATGAAGAGTTTGAATTAAAGAGTAAAAAAGGAAATTTTTCAAATACAATTACAGATGGAGCTTATTCAACAATGATTGAAAGAATAAACTCAAATCAAAATCCAAATTTTTTCTTTTTAACCTACACCAAAAATTGGTCGGTGAATAATTTTCTGATAATCCCTAAGCAATTTTTTACAACTGAAATTATTGTAAAGAGAAAACAGCTATCAGAAAAAGCCAGAAGAGCAGGTTGGATTGGTTGTAATATTGACATATCAAATGTTG
>JBDLQG010000013.1:0-20063 GCA_039800705.1 Pseudomonadota bacterium | reverse complement strand
CGGGAATGCCGGCTAAAAACTCTGCGCCAACTAACCCCAGTTCCGCACAAAATTTCGCTACCAAAGCGCAGGGCACACCCGCTTCAATGTAGACAGTTTCATCATCAACACGCTGCATCACTTTTAAGCGATTTTTCGTATTAATGACCGTACCGGCAATCCCTCCATCGCGCACAAGTAAATTACTTCCAAGCCCCATCCAAAACAAGGGTTCATGCTCTGGTAACGATTGAATAAACGCAATTAAATCCGCTTTATTTTCGGGTTGATAAAAACGTTCGGCACAACCGCCCACGCGCCAACTGGTATAACTGGCAAGTGATTGATTATGCAATAAACAACCTTTATATTGCGCCATGACTATCTAACGCCTGCGCTAATAATGTCGGCAACTGCGTGGCAATTTGCCCGACACTGCCCGCCCCCATGGTCAAAATCACATCATTTTCAGCCACAATCCCCGCCAATAATTTAGGCAGAACATCCCAATTTTCAATAAAAATAGGATCAACTTGACTACGCAAACGAATAGCGCGACTAAGTGATCGCCCATCCGCCCCTGTAATGACACTTTCACCGGCGGGATAAATATCCATTAAAATCAACACATCAACGCCCGCTAACACCTGCACAAAATCTTCGAATAAGTCACGCGTACGGGTATAGCGATGGGGTTGAAAAATAACAATAGAGCGACGCGTTGGCCATGCTTGTTTTAACGCTTCAAGTGTCGCAGCAATTTCACGTGGATGGTGGCCATAATCATCCACTAATGTGATGACACCATGATTAAATGGCAAATCACCTTGAAGTTGAAAACGTCGCCCAATACCTTTGAAAGCCTGTAAACTCGTTTGAATAGCGACATCGTCCACCGCTAATTTTGTCGCAACCGCAATGGCAGCCAGTGCATTGAGCATATTGTGCCAACCTGGCATATTGAGCGTGACATCAAGAGAAGCGTAATTTCCACGACGCTGGACTGTAAAATGCGTGTGCATGCCTTCTTGTCGAATATTTACCGCTCTAAAATCAGCGTCTTCATGTACACCGTACGTCACCATCGGTTTTGATAAAGAAGGGAGAATGTCGCGCACGCCTTCGTCATCTAAACACAGCACCGCAAGACCATAAAAAGGCAAATGATGTAGAAATTCGACAAACGTTTCTTTTAATCGGGTATAACTATTTTGATAGGTTTCCATGTGATCGTGATCAATATTGGTCACAATCGCAATCATGGGCTGCAAATAAAGAAACGACGCATCGCTTTCATCAGCTTCAGCAACTAAATAACGTCCCGTACCTAATTGTGCATTCGTTCCAGCACTATTTAGACGGCCTCCAATCACAAACGTGGGATCTAAACCGCCTTGAGCAAGTAAACTTGCCGTTAAACTGGTCGTCGTTGTTTTACCATGTGTTCCGGCTACCGCAATACCAAAACGAAAACGCATTAACTCAGCGAGCATTTCAGCACGAGGAATAACAGGAATACGCTGTTGATAAGCTTCATCAACCTCTGGGTTCGCACGATCAATAGCTGACGACACCACAACCACATCCACTTGCGTGATATTTTCACGTTGATGACTAATGGTAATGCTAATACCCAAACTCGCTAAATGCTGCGTGGTAGCACTTTCTTTAATATCTGACCCAGATACTACATAACCCAAATTACATAAAACCTCCGCAATACCACTCATTCCTGTGCCGCCAATACCGACAAAATGAATGCGCTGCACAGCACCTAAAGGACTATTTGGAAAGTTCATGCTTTCGCCTCCGCGATACAAAATTTTGCAACATCAACCGTTGCATCTAAATAGGCAAAGGACTGCGCAATCGCGCGTCTTTGAGGTAAGTTTTCACTAATCTGCTCAATAGCATCAATGAGTGTTTGCGCCGTTAAATTGGATTGTTTGAGTAAAATAGCGGCATTGACTTGCGTTAAATAATGCGCGTTGTGCGTTTGATGATCGTCAATGGCATTTGGCAGCGGAATAAAAATAGCAGAAAGCCCCATCGCAGATACTTCACTCACCGTCATGGCACCAGCGCGGCAAATAATCAGATCCGCCCACGCATAAGCACTGGCCATATCGTCAATAAACGCTTGCACATTTGCCTTCATATTCAAATTAGCATAATGCGCCGCTACATCGCTTTGCATGGCCACGCCCGTTTGATGATAAATTGTCACGGGAGAGTTGATTTGCGAAAGCGCCTGCGGTACTACTTCGTTTAATATTTGCGCCCCTTGACTTCCACCGACAATTAACACATTCAACGCGGTATTTTCCAATGGATGCGGCTCAAGTGCTTTCTCCAAAATCGCTTTGCGCAAAGGATTACCCGTGCAAATAGCATGAAATTTTGGCGCAAAACTATCGGGAAAACCTTCAAGTACACGCGTTGCTATTTTGGCTAATAGCTTATTTGTGGTACCCACTACACGATTTTGTTCATGAATGATTAATGGAATACCAAGCACTTTTGCCATGAAACCACCCGGAGCGGCCACAAAGCCCCCCATACCCAAAACCACATGAGGACGTCGTTGACGCAAGATCTTTGCCGCTTCAATACAGGATTTTAATAATTTAAAAATAGCGGTGAATTTACTCAAAAGCCCTTTACCACGCAAACCCGATACAGAAAGCCAATCCATATCAATCCCGTTTTCTGGAATGACGCGACTTTCAAGTCCCGTGCGTGTGCCCATCCAACTCACTTGCCAGCCCGCTTTTTTTAATTCTTGAGCCACAGCCAGAGCAGGAAAAATATGTCCACCTGTTCCACCTGCCATAATGACAATACGCTTAGTCATGCCAATATCCTTTTGGTAAGTTTGCATTATATTCGGTCACTTCATGATGCACACGAAAAAGCAACGCCACCGCGCAACACATAATCATCATACTTCCGCCACCGTAACTCATTAAAGGCAATGTTAATCCTTTTGTTGGCAGCAACCCCATATTCACGCCCATATTCACAAAAGCTTGAAAGCCAAACCAAATGCCAATGCCGTAAGCGATAAAAGCGGCAAATCGCTCACCTGTTTTTTCCGCAGCGGCGCCAATTGAAAATGCTCTCCAAACAAACACCGAAAATAGACCAATAATTGTTACAACACCCACTAACCCCAGCTCTTCAGCAATAACAGAAAATAAAAAATCAGTATGCGCTTCAGGTAAATAGAATAATTTTTGCAATCCATTACCCAGTCCCACACCAAACCACTCACCGCGACCAAATGAAATGAGCGATTGCACTAATTGAAAGCCTGTTTTCAGCGGATCTGCCCACGGATCCATAAAACTGGTGACACGCTGCAAACGATAAGGTGAAAAAATAACTAAAAAACCACCAAACACACCAATAACAGCCAGTAAGCCAATAAATTGAAGTAGCCTTGCGCCAGCGAGAAACATGACGCCCATCACAATAATTAATGTCACCACCGCCGATCCAAAATCCGGTTCTGCGAGCAGAAGAACACTTACACAAAAAAAGACAATAAGCGGCTGCAACAATCCTGTTGCTGAATCCTGTACCTTTTTTTGTTGACGTGTGACGTAATTCGCCATGAAGATAACGGTGCAAAACTTCACAATTTCTGACACTTGAATGCGAAATCCGGGAATATTTAGCCATCGTGTACTACCGTTTACTTTGACACCAATTCCGGGAATTAGAACGAGAATCAATAAAACGATACTGCCAAGAAAAATTTTACTGCCGTGTTCACGCCAAAAATGCAGCGGCCGATATGCCACGAAAGTAGCCACGAAAAGTCCAAGCATCATGTGTATAAATTGACGTTCTGGATAGTAGAGAATATCACTGTTGATTTTCGCTCCTAAATGCAAAGAAGCAGACGAAACCATCACAAACCCTATCAAAAGTAAACTAAAACTCACCATCACCAAGATGCTGTCAGTATGAAGTTTCAACCCTAATGTCGATTTTTTTTCACGTCTTCTCACGCTGGCAGTGCCTCAATAGCTTGTGCAAATTGATTACCGCGATCTTGATAATTTTGATATTGATCAAGACTTGCGCAGGCTGGGGAAAGTAAAATCGTATCGCCTTTCACTGCAATATGTGAAGCAATAGCAACAACCTCTCGCATATCCTGTGCATGATAAGCAGGAACAATAATCGACAGTGAATTTAATGCGGCCTCAATTAATTTTGCATCTTTTCCTGTTAAAATTACCGCTTTTGCCTTTTCTGCGATTACCGGTGCGAGTTCATTCATGTCTGCGCCTTTACCATCACCGCCAGCGATTAAAATGACCTTTTCATCGTAACCGTCAAGCGCGGCAATACACGCCCCAATATTTGTTGCTTTAGAATCATTGACCCACGAAAAGCCTAATTTTTGGCTTACACGCTGCATACGGTGTTCAAGTCCTTTAAAATGTGTCAATGCCATCACGCAAGCCTGTATATCAAGATTTACAGCATAAGCAAGCGCAAATGCAGCAAGTGCGTTAGCTGCATTATGTTTTCCCTCTAAAGGCAATTGAGCAAGTGGCATCAATTCAGTCGTGCCGTGGATTAGGTAACCATGATCTAAATAAAAATCAGCTTGTTGCTTAATTGAGAACGTCAGTGTTTTTCGTTGAGCCTCACGCATACCGTAAACCATGTCATCATCATGATTTAACACCATCACACCGTCGCCTACAAACACACGCGCTTTTGCCTTTGTGTACTCAACTAAATCTCCATGACGATCCAAATGATCTGCTGAAATATTCAGTACCGTAGCAGCTACCGCGTTAAGTACATGCGTGCGCTCTAGCTGAAAACTCGACAATTCTAAAACATAAAGATCGACGTCATCTGAAAGCAAGTCCAGCACTGGCGTGCCTAAATTTCCTCCAACACCTACATTCTTGCCACTTGCTTGCGCCATTTCGCCCAGCATAGTAGTGACGGTACTTTTGCCGTTTGCCCCACTAATTCCCACAATGGGCGCCTTTGCGAGTGATGCAAACAAATCAATATCGCTAATCGATTTTGCTCCACTGTTTAATGCACGAGCAATAAACGGTTCGTTTAAAGAAACGCCTGGACTTACAAACAAATGCGTTGCATCGTTGAACGTTTCTTGAGTAAATGGTGTAACACGACTATCAACCAAAATAAAACAATAGCCTAAGTCACCAAGAAAACGGGCAATTGATTTTCCTGTAATACCCTCACCTACAACAATAATATGAGATGTATCCGTTAAATTGAACGCATGTTGCAAAATTTGACATGTATGTTGTTGTGTTGTCATTTTTTATCTCAATTTCAAACTAGCCAAACCAATCAACACTAAAATCACTGTAATAATCCAAAAGCGAACAATCACGCGAGGCTCTGGCCACCCTTTCAGTTCGAAATGATGATGAATAGGCGCCATACGAAAAACACGTTTACCCGTCAATTTAAATGAGAGTACCTGAATCATCACAGACAGCGTTTCCATGACAAAGACACCTCCCATAATAACGAGAACCATCTCTTGTCGAACTAAAATAGCGAGCACGCCTAAAGCCGCGCCAAGGGCTAATGCACCCACATCGCCCATAAAGACCATGGCTGGATAGGTGTTAAACCATAAAAAACCCAGTCCCGCACCCACTAAAGCCGCGCAGAAAATAACCAGTTCACCCGCATGTGGCAGAGAAGGAATTGCTAAATACGTTGAAAACGTGGCATGCCCTGATAAATAAGCAAACACGCCAAGTCCTGCCGCAACCATGACGGTTGGCATAATCGCAAGACCATCTAGGCCATCTGTTAAATTAACCGCGTTACTGGTGCCCACAATCACAAAATACGCAAAAATGACGTAAAACCACCCCATATCAAAAACAAGGTCTTTGAAAAAAGGGACAAAAAATT
This sequence comes from Pseudomonadota bacterium, assembly GCA_039800705.1. GTDB lineage: Bacteria > Pseudomonadota > Gammaproteobacteria > Methylococcales > Methylomonadaceae > UBA10906. The sequence continues at coordinate 14,150 of JBDLQG010000013.1, read as the reverse complement.
GAGTTTCTGCAGGCAATACCGCCGTTTTAAACAGAAATAGCGCGGCACCAAAACCAATAATCGACTGCCATAGATATTTTGCTCTCGCAGATAAACCATCGCTATTACCCTTCATGACTTTTCGGTAATCATCGATAAATCCAATGACACCATAACCCAAGGTAACAAGTAAAATCACCCAAACATAACGATTACTCAAATCCGCCCATAAAAGCGTTGTTAGTGTAATAGCAACTAAAATAAGCGCCCCACCCATAGTAGGCGTACCCGCTTTTTCGTAATGCGACTGTGGGCCTAATTCACGAATACTTTGACCAATTTTATTACGACTCAATTTACAAATCATCGTCGGGCCAATAATAAAGGAAATAATAAGCGACGTCAGTACAGCTAAAATGGCTCGAAACGTTAAGTAATGAAAAACACGAAAACCGCTATCAAAGCTAATTAAATAATCGGCAAAATAATATAACATGGCTTAAATTCCTGTTGTGTTTACTAAAGCAGCCGCGATATTTTCCATACGTTGTGCGCGTGAGCCTTTAATTAAAAGTGTTTCATTGCCAGTTAAGCGCGGCATGAGCGCTTTGAGTAAGTCATCTTGCGATGTAAAATGATGGCCATTTTCACCAAAAGCCGTTACAGCGTGTTTCATCTTTTCACCCACAGCAAATAACTGCTTAATATTATATTGTTTTAACGTATTGCCCATTTCGTTGTGTAAATGGTCGCTTTCTTCCCCAAGTTCGCCAAACGCCCCCAAAACAACCCAATGCTCACCTTCGCATTGCGTTAAGACATCCAATGCAACTTTTAATGAAGCGGTGTTTGCGTTATAGGTATCGTTAATTATTTTGCATCCTAAATATCCCGATTGCAGCTGAAGTCGCCCATTCACCGGTAACATTTTTTCTAAACCTTGTTTAATTTGAGACAATGAAATTCCAAGCGCCAAGCTCGCTGCAGCCGCGCCAAGTGCATTGAGTACATTATGATGCCCAGCTAAAGGTAAATCGATACGCATTCTCTCACCATCAAACAGTAAATCAAATTGCGTGACAAACCTTCCCGATGCAAATTGAACAATGATATTTTCAGCGCGAACACGTGCTCTATTTTGTATCCCAAAAGAAACACTTTTTCGATTTTCAACAATACGCGTCCAAAAATCAAAAAATATATCATCCGCATTCAAAATAGCAATGCCGTCTTCGCCTAATGCTTCAAATAGTTCACCTTTCGCTTTTGCAATGTTATCAATGCTTCCAAAACCTTCTAAATGCGCAGCGCCTACATTCGTTACAATAGCCACATCGGCTTTTGCAAATTGACTAGTGTAAGCAATTTCACCGACATGATTGGCACCCATCTCAATCACCGCATAGCGATGATTTGGTGATAAACGCAGCAAGGTTAATGGCACACCAATATCATTATTGAAATTACCTTGCGTAAACAATACGTCATCATTGACACTCAAAATAGACGCCAGAATTTCTTTTGTCGTTGTTTTACCGTTACTGCCCGTCACGCCAATTACTTTTGGATTCATGTACTTACGCCAAGCACCTGCAATCTGTGCGAGTGCTAAATGCGTATCGCTGACCAAAATTTGTGGTAAAGCCGTTAATACTGTTTTATGAACAAGCACAGCTTCTGCACCTTGCTTCGCGGCCATATCCACAAAATCATGCCCATCGAAGTTTTTACCTTCAATTGCCACATAAAGCTGACCATTTTGCAACGTGCGTGTATCAATGCTTAATCCATTGATTTCGCAGTTATGCCCAATTAACGTTCCGTGAACACATGCCGCAATATCAGTTAATGTCATGTTTATCATAAAGCGGCCAACACATCGCAAACACATTGCGTATCGTTAAAAGTATATTGCACGCCTTCAATTTCTTGGTAAGCTTCGTGCCCCTTTCCTGCAATCAAAATACAATCTTGCGCATTCGCTTGCGTAATCGCTGTTTGAATCGCCTGCGCACGATCATGAATAACATAGTGTTTTTGCATCACACAGCCACTCAATATTGCTTGCATAATGTTTTCATTAGATTCAAATCGCGGATTATCATCGGTCAAAAAAACGTGATCCGCATATTGCTCAGCAATACGCCCCATTTGAGGACGCTTACCATTATCACGATCACCACCGCACCCAAATACCACCGATAAACTGCCTTGCGTGTGTTGACGTAAACTTTTCAACACTTTTTCTAGTGCATCGGGTGTATGCGCATAATCAACAATCACAAGTGGTTGATTGTCTACCCCCCCCAAACGCGTCATGCGACCATCAACGGACTTTAAAGTAGATAATTTTTGAGCGGCAATCGAAAATTCAACGCCAAGCGCCAACATAACCCCTAATGTGCAAAGCACATTTTCTAAGTTAAAGCGCCCAATCAATGGAATATGTAATGTCTGCCTCTGATCTTGCCAAATAATGTCACATTCTATACCACTCAAATTCAGTTGCACATGACGTGCTGCAATCGTTTCACCACGTTGTAATTTTTTTCCAAGCGCACTCACGCCAATAATAGTCACATCTGGTGCAATCACATCAATAACTCTTTCGCTCATCGCATCATCTAAATTGATGACAGCAAAGTGAAGATTTTTTGTGCGAAATAGCTGTAATTTTGTTTGTAAATACGCCTCCATTGTGCCGTGATAATCCAAATGATCACGACTTAGATTGGTAAAAACGGCACCATTAAATTGCACGCCATTGACTCGCCCTTGCGCAAGGCCGTGCGAGGAGACTTCCATTGCAACGCATTGAGAGTTTGTTTTTTTGAGCGTGGCGAGTATTTTCTGAACAGCTAGCGCATCAGGCGTTGTGTTGAGTGTTTTATTGAGTTGCGAAGGCGTCCCCCAACCGAGCGTACCAATAAACGCACAATGCGCAAGCATTTGACTTAAAAATTGACTACAAGAAGTTTTACCATTGGTACCCGTTATTCCAATAACGGCCATCGCTTGTGATGGATACTGATAAAAACGTGCTGCCATCTCCCCTAAGTTCTGTAATAAATCGGGGATAGCAATCGCAACCGTTTCGGACATATCAAAATACATTTCTGCAATATGCCTATCTTGGCTATCAAATAAAATAGCCACTGCACCATTCTCAATCGCTTGAGTTGCATACGCTAGGCCATGTTGCTTCGCGCCATTAAGCGCAATAAATACATCGCCCTCCGTTATTTCATGACTATTTAACGAAACGCCAAGAGCGTTAAGATTGGAATCTATATCCAGCCAAGGCGCAAGCCATTCACGTAGCGTCATCATAAAATCTAATTTTTCCCCATCAATAGTACGGGCATATTATCTGACTGATCTGGTGCAACTTCAAGAATACGAAGTGCGCCGCTCATGACTTTAGAAAAAACAGGCGCGGAAACAATACCGCCATAATATTGCCCAGCAGACGGCTCATCAATCATTACCACAATAATTAAACGGGGATTACTTGCAGGTGCCATGCCAGCAAACACAGAAAAATAGCTTTTTTCAACGTAGCCGCCAGCACCTGCTTTTTTAACTGTTCCCGTTTTACCTGCTACGCTATAGCCATCGACGCGAGCTTCATAAGCGGTACCGTCTTTTGCAATAACCGTTTCCATCATGGCGCGAACACTTTTTGCTGTGCGACTGGTAAAAATACGTTTTGTTTCGGGATCTTCATTGCGTTTAAATAAACTCACTGAATGTAAAATACCGTTATCTGCAAGCGCCGTATAAGACCGCGCTAATTGGAGAGCAGAAGCACTTAAACCATAACCAAACGCAAGTGTAGCTTGGTCAAACGGTTTCCAATTTGCGTAATCTAAAAGTGCCCCATTCGCTTCACTTGGAAAACCCGAAGCCGTCGCTTCACCAAAACCTAATTGATGATAAATATCCCAAAAATATTTTGGCGGCATACGCAACGCCATTTGGCTCACCGCAATGTTACTCGACTTTTTAATTACCCCTGTTAAATCAAGCGTGCCGTAATTATGAACGTCTTTCACAACGTGCGTGCCAATATCAAAACTGCCATTGGTTTCAAACATTTCATCAGGACGAACATAATGCCCATCTAACGCCGCTGCAACAACAAACGGTTTAACGGTTGATCCGGGTTCAAAAATATCGGTGAAAGCGCGATTGCGGTATAAATTTTCTTTTAAATTTTTGCGCGTATTGGGATTGAATGAAGGTTGATTGACTGCGGCAAGAATTTCACCATTTTTCGCATCAAGTACCACAAGTACAGCAGACTTCGCGTGATTGACTGTTACCGCTTGTGCTAATTCTCGATAAGCTAAATATTGAATACGTTGATCAATACTTAATTCTAATGTTTTACCCGATACAGGTTCTTTGATATTTTCGACATCATCGATAATTTGGCGCTTACCATCTCGAATGACGCGCTTACTTCCTGCAACGCCACGCAAAAGATGATCATAAGCGGCCTCTAAGCCTTCTTGACCTTTGTCATCTAAATCGGTAAAGCCAATCAAATGCGCAGCAACCCCACCCGTTGGATAAAAACGTTTAAATTCGCGCTCAAAATACACACCTGTCATCTTTAAGCTTTTGACTTGATCGGCTAAATTAGGGCTGACTTGCCGAGCGATGTAAGCAAATTGTTTGTGTGTATCCGTGAGTAAATCATCGATTTTACCGGGAGGTACACTGAGCATGTGCTCGAGTTGTTTAATTTGCCATCGCGTAGCACCGCGAAATTCTTGCGGATTAATCCAAACCGATTCAACAGGCGTGCTAATAGCGAGCGGTGCGCCATTGCGATCACGAATAATGCCGCGATAAGCAGGCACCGTCACATCACTAATGTGACGCATATCGCCTTGCGCTTGCAAAAAATCTTTGTCAAACACCTGTAAACTGACCGCTTTAGCAACTAAAGCCACCATACCAAAAATAATCGCACCAAAAACCCAACGCCGACGCGCTGAAAAATTGCGTGTAAATAACGTAATTTCGTTTTTATGTCGCTGATACTTCATTATGGTTTGATATAAATGATTTTTTCTCGTGCAGGCAAAACAAGTCTTAATTGCTCACGCGCAACTTGTTCGACACGATTTTGTTCGGAGAGAGTGGTTAGTTCGAGTTGTAATTGCCCCCATGCCACTTCGTATTGATCGAGAATTTTTTCTTGTTTTTGAATTTCAATGAAAATAAGACGTGAATTATATTTTTTATAAATCACTAAAAGTGCCGACACAACCAGCGTAAGGGCAAGTAAACTCATACCAAAAAAACGCGCCATGAAATTAAACCCGCTCAGCAACACGCATGACAGCGCTACGCGAACGAGGATTTAACTCGATTTCACTTTGGCTTGGTTTAATAGCTTTGCTTAACACGGTTAACACACCTTTTTCAATATCAGCTTCTTTAATGGGTAACTTTCCAACAAATTTTGCACTCGACTCACTGCGCATGAATCTTTTTACGATTCTATCTTCAAGAGAATGAAATGAAATCACGACGAGTCGACCTTGATGATTTAATAATTTTGTTGCTTGCTCAAGTACGGTGCTAAGCTCACCTAATTCATTATTCACAGCAATGCGAATAGCTTGAAAACTTCGCGTTGCGGGGTGTTTATGTTTTTCACGAATAGGAATAGTATCTTCAATTAACTTGGCAAGTTGACGCGTTGTTTGAATGGACTGTGTTAACTGATACGTTTTAATGGCTCGCGCAATTTGCCGCGCAAAACGCTCTTCTCCATAGTCAAATAAAACGTGCATTAAACTTTTTTCATCAACTTGAGCAAGCCACTGTGCTGCAGATAAGCCTTGCGAGCAATCCATTCGCATATCGAGCTCACCATCATTCATAAAACTAAAACCGCGCGTTTCATCATCAAGTTGTGGAGATGAAACCCCTAAATCTAGCAAAATGCCGTCAATGTTGCCTATTAATCCAGCCTGCTCAACGGTATTTTTCATTTGAGAAAAAGGGGCATGATGGAGAGAAAATCGCGTATCATTCAACATTATTTGCGCATTTTCACACTCAATTGCGCTACTATCACGATCAAAAGAAAGTAATCGCCCCTTTTCGCCCAATGCTTCTAAAATTCGCCGACTGTGCCCACCGCGCCCAAAAGTACCGTCAATATAGACTCCCTCTGGTTTAATCGCTAAATGTTGCAACGCCTCTTCTAGCATCACCGATAAATGGACCATCAAATACCCTTTTTTTGTTAAAAAACGTAATTACATCACTTTACATAATTAGATTTTTTTGAACTATAAATATCAACTCATTGTTAGTCTAGCGTGATTTCATCAGACATTTTTAACGATTAAAATCGCACATGACACCGCTTTTTTATAATAGACATAAACGCTTTTATATCAATATATTTCTTTGTAGAACAATAAACTATATTGTTATTTTTTATTAAATAGGGAAAGAGTTAACCTATAAGCCGGATTTTGTCTAGGACAGTCATTCATCTAGGCGTTCAGTCACCTGAACGCTCAAGCAATCTACCCGAAAGCCGCAAGGGCGTGCGTTAGCTTTCCTATTTGATCTTGCTCCGAGTGGGGTTTTCCCTGCCACACCTGTTACCAGTTGCGCGGTGCGCTCTTACCGCACCATTTCACCCTTACTGATTTGTTAAACACAAATTTAGCGGTATATTTTCTGCGGCACTTTCCGTAGGCTCACGCCTCCCAGTGATTATCTGGCACTCTGCCCAGCGGAGTCCGGACTTTCCTCCCTTCTATCATTACAATAAAACGGCGACCATCCAGTCAACTCTTTCTCGCGCTAGTTTAGCACATTACTTGGATTTTGCATTGCGAGCACGTAATCAATTTACTGTACGAAACTATTTTTAATGCGGGATAACGAAAATCCCTGCATTAAAAATGGCGTTTTTTTGAAAACTGCCTATTCGGCAGGAGAATATGAAGTTAGCTATTAAGCACAAAATAGCGTTTTTAAGCTGCCTGTTCGGCAGTGAGTATAAAAGTAAATGCTATCATATTTACCACACATTTTATAAACTGCCTGCACGGCAGAAAATATCATAAATATCAACATTTGAATTTGTTAACACCTCTAAACTACCTGCACGGCAGTGAACGTAAACCGCGATACGTTCTCATAAAATGTTATTTATAAACTGACTATTCGACAGTCAACGTTAACGTTGCTTTAGCTAATGTCGCGATCATTTCCTAAACTACCTATACGGCAGTAAATAGAATGCTAATGGTTAAATAAAAAGAAACAATTTATAAGCTGTCTATTCGGCAGTAAAATAAATGTCGCTTTATTTTAAGTTAGTACAAACTGCCTACACGGCAGAAAGCTCGAATAGTATCATAATGAAAAAAACAAAAATTTATAAACTATCTATGCGACAGTAAAAAACTATGCGACAGTAAAAAATCTTATGAATTTTAAAAAACCGGAACGGTACTTTTATCGCTTAATCCATACGTTGAAAAGGCGAATTCCTCACTCGCACACGTTTTTTGCGAATACACCACAAACAAACGGAAATTCTCACCGTTACTTGCGCTCTTTATACTCATAAAAGGCAAATCTGTTCGTTGCTCTGCGTGTGTGCGCAATTTAAATAACGCTTCTTCAAAGGAAATATTTTCACGTTTTGCTTTGCGTCGTGCTAAACGTGTATTACTGCTTTTAAGCTGAACACGCTGAAAACACGCAAATGCTGTGATATTTTCAGGTACATCACGAATATTAGTAACATGAACATAATCACTGAGTTTGCGAAAAGTATGTTTGGCATTAAATCGCTCAAGCGTAGCAACATTCTCAGCAAACAATCGGATTTTATCTCCTAGTGTATTCGCTAACGAATTGTATTTTGGAAATGACACACCTATAGGTTGCAAACCGCCTTTTTGCACAGAAAGTCCCGAGTTTTCGCGCTGCATCGCTACAAATTTGAGATGCAGTTGTTGATACACTTTTTGTAACAAAAAATTAAGCGAAATATCCACGTCCGGCAACAATGTAATTTCTAAATAAACGGTCATGTCACTTACTCTTTTTCGCTTTCGCCAAACACACCACCACGCACTAAAACCGCCATGACATAATGCTCTGCCTCTTTGTTATCTAATTTTCCGCCACGGGCAAATTTGTCAAAAAGAGAAAAAAAGTCGACTTTTTCTTTTGGTGTTCTAAATGCGCGTCCCAAATTTGTTACAGCGCCATAAGGCTCAATAGCAATCGGTTTTCCGTGTTCTGCAAATTCTGGATACCATGTATCAATAGAGCGTAGCGCATTACCAATTTTTTGAGAGTGTAGTGCCGCTACATTCTTAACATGATAAAGAATTTTGCTTTTTTTCGATTTGCTATTACCCTTATCTAGTACCAATTCCTCACTAGGATAAACATCTTGTGCGTGACCAATTTGCGCGTACGCACTCACATCTAAAAGTAAAAACTTCACTTGACCCGATAATGCTTGAGCAATATGCGTTGCCAAATCCATAATTTCGTCATTGATATCATCAAAATGTTGTGTACTAATTTGCGTTCCATCAAACACCCATTGCTTAGCCGCATTTGACATTTTGACATGAATTTCGAGCTGTTCAACCCCCACTCGATTACGCCACAAAAAACGCCCATTCGCAATATTAATCGCGTAGCGTTTAGCAATTTCCATGAATCCTTCGGCTGAAATATAGGTTTTTACAGCCTGTTGATAACCGTCATAAAAAGCAGCGTTATTGCATGCTGAAGGAAATTCAACGCCACTGAGAATTTTTAGCGTAAAGTTCAATTTTAGTGTGTCGTGTTCGGGCAGAAGTGAACAACTATCTACAGTTTGCAAATTTGCTTTTTCAACCTCAGCATCCAATCGAATTGAATCGTCTTGCAGGGCTTTTTTTAATCGATTCGAAATGGTACCTCGCACCGATTTTTCACGCAATTCAAGTGGGGATTCAACAATGCCACGTTGTTGCCATGTTGTGCCATACAAATAGCCATCAGAGGGAACGAGTTTTTTCTCAAATGCGAGAACAGAGGCTTTGTCATCTTTTTTAATTGCCATTTAATATACCTTCCTTTGAATGTGTAGTTTTTTATGAGTTTTGCTTGCAAAGATACAAATTATTATTTAAATCTGCGTGATAATGCCAAAGCATCTTGTCAATATTTTTTATTCGGTATGGCCGCACAAATTCACCTAACGTCACAACGCTTTCTGCAAAACGATGCGGTGTTAATTGATCACGTTGATTTTCTGCTTTTCCAAGCACACTAATACCATGAAAGCCGGTCGAAATAGGCACGATATTGCCATATAACTTACGCTTTTTTATCCATTCAATCCCACCAAGTTCACCTCTATCACTTCGATGCTGCATCGTGAGATGATCAAGTAGTGCATCAATCGCATTTTTACCGTTTACCATTGACGCTATCATTAAATCTCGGCGTTCAACGATAATGTATGCAGGCATCAATCGACGCATCAGTGTACGATGGGCATTTTCATCATGTAATTTAATTAATTCAGGCGGTTGAAAATGTAAAATATCTCCCCCTGCGAGTTTTAATTGATGTAGATGTAACGATAGAACTTCTAAAAGTTCGTTTTCATCAAAAGGTAAACCCTCGCATGCAATCACTAATGAGACAGTAATGTGGCAACGTGCCTCTTCAATAAAAGCAGAGCGTGAACCATCTTTTTCAAGCGGGCTACTTCGACCAATAATGGAATACACAAAATCCCCTCGGCCTTTATACACTTGCAAATCAAGCTCGTGACACGCAACGCCAACACTCTCAAAACGCAATTCATCAAATCCTTCTTGATGAAGCTTGCGTTGCAGTGCATGAACCGCCCCAAGCCATGCCGTCATCGATGGAAAACCCACCGTACATGCACTGGATAAAGCGTTTGCATTCTGAATATTGACATCAGGTAATAGCAAAATCGTTTTCACAAAAAACCATCCTTATTTTCGTCAATGAGCGTTCGAATGTCGCACATAATCTCCTCGCTCAATACCTTCGCTTCTTTTCCCATCGTTTTTTTATAACCTTCCACAAACCACAGAACAAAATCTTGAACAATCAGCGAAAGCCAGCTTTCATCTTTTGTTCTCTCTTTTGTGAAAAGTGAATCTAACCACACTTTTTGATAATGCGGCAGTTGCGTTTTCTCTGACCACCCCGCCTCAAGTTGTCTAAGTTGCCAAATTCGCCCAACCATCGCGTCCATCATGCAATGGATAATGTTATTCTCATCACGGCATAACGAAAAATAATCCCCTTCTTGCACTATCACCCGATGAAAAACCTTAAAACTGTCTTTATTTAAGCCCGAATAAGCACTATTTTTGAAGAAATCAGACGTGGGAGGCAAAATAGAACGCGCTTTTAATTGTGGTGGGATACATGTCAACAAATACGATTCACCATGGAACTTGTTATTTAACACGCTAATATTTTGAGGTTTTGTACCGCCAAAACCAATTACCACCAAATCATGCAACTCATCAAAACCCTTCGAATGAAACACACTATTTTTCTCGGCTTCACGCGCTTGCTTGGTTTCATCGGAAAAACGAAGTGATTGCACACGGTCTTTAAGTGCAAATATCAACCCCGAGGGGGTTAAAATGGACAGTAAGTGGTAATTATCTTCAACGGGGAAGTACACTTGCTTAACTTGACCGCTCGTCCGCACTTTGGGAAATTTATCGCGTTTTATCGCTAAAAAGTTGGTGCGTAATTTGTCAAATGGGGTCGATATGCCACTAAATTGCGCTCGAATACTAGAGGTATCATTTTCTAAGTGCTCCAAAACCGTTCTGCCATCCATTAGCGTTAGCGATAAAAACTTATACACATCTAGTGCAGCCGCATTGCCAAATACGTCAAGTTCTGTGTCCACGTTTCCCGAACGTAAAAATCCATCTGCCACAAACTCACTTTTAAAAACAATCGAGCTGGTTTTTGCGCTTGGATGTGTAAATTTACTAGGATGACTTACAAGCGATAATTGTCCTGCTCGCTTTGCTGCCTCTGGAATCCAGTTTTCAGCAAGAAAACTCTCCTCGATGAGACTATCTGGAACTTTATTACCCAAACTTTTCAATTTTGCTGCTTTACGCTCAAGCAAAAAAGCTTGTATTGCGTTATCTAACATGATGTTGCCTTTTCATTTTTTTACTTTTCAGTCCATGAAAATAGTTGCACTATTTAAAAATCACACGCTACTACGCAACAGCATTTTTCGCCATCATTCCAAATGCACTGCAATAAATCAGTCCATTTTGTGCATCTTTAGGTAAATTAATTTCGCTATAACGCAATGCAATTTCACTGGCTGCCATGGATTTTTGAATGGCCATTTTTTCAATGATTGCCGCGTAATCATTCTGCAACCATAAGCGATTGAAATAGTGCTGACTTAACTCACGCACTTCAATACGTCTAGCCCCTTCAATGTTAACAAATTTCCCTTTTTCATTTTTTTCAACAAACTGCCACATATCGTCTTCAACCTGAATCAAATGACATTTCGTTTTTTTTGTGTGAGAGTCAAAAGGGGTCAACGCTTGGGGAAGTGCGGTTAAAAACCAACACGCATTGAGCCAACCCGCTAAGTTCTCCGCGCCTTTCTTGTCATACGCTGTCATTGATTGCGTCATAACGAGAGGTTTCGTTGAAAGCGTCGGCTCAATAATCGACCAATCAAAGGTATAACGATGTCTAAGTTCAGTCGATAAATTTGTCACTAAAATATAAATCACGTGTTGCGCTTTACTTTTTTCAATTTGTTTGCGAATCACCGGATTATCAAATGCCGCATCCATATTTTTACGATAAAGTACGGTATCAAGATGCTGCTCTTGCTCGTTTCGCATGAGTAACATTTGCTGACTATGATGGAGCATAATCTTGATATCAACGTCATTTGACCACTCGTGTTTCATTAAAAACTCGGCTAAATCAATACACGATGTCGTATTGGCCATATTGAGTAGACCAAATGACACTTTTTTGCCCGTTGATTCATGGACAGTCGAATGACGTATATGTTGATAACGAATCATGTTAATGACGGTATCATCATTAAAATTGGCTAAAGAAATTTCTTCCGTTTTATGCTTGAGAGGTTTTTGAACCATTTTTTTCGCGTACGTTGTCATAAATTCTGTATGAAAATGTCTAAAATCAAGATAGCAATCTTCCTTAGGAACAATCGAATGCACTTGCGTAGATAATTCGTTAATCCATGCGCACCCAATGTTTTGACGAATACCGCGTGAGCGAGCAAAAATTTGCCAGCCAGACTGGTACGCATTGAAGTACCCTTCTGCGATATCTTGTGTCAAATTCGATGAGGACAAAATGACTTTTCTGCCGAGCATTCCCGCCAAATGAATTAAACGCCCAAGTGCCACTAATGTGTCACTATCAAAATGATCAATGTCATCAAGCACTAAATCCGAGGACATTAAACGTAAACAGGGCAAAATATACTGATTACCATTGGACGTTTGCGTGGCAGCAATTAAACTTTCAATGGTGCAAGCTAAAGCAGGCGCATAAAGAAATTTTTTGTCGCGGGTCTCTTTAAAAAGGGTTGCAGTATTTTCTTCGAAGCGTGTGCAATCGAAATCCACTTCATCACTGAGTAATTCATCATCGCTATAATGATTTATGTCGCTTTCTGTTAACGATAAACTTGATTGCTTATATAAACCGATAGGCATTTTCGTTCCAATCACAACAGCTAATTCAGAACTATCAAGGCCGAGTTGGGTGCGATACTGCTCACCGGTTTGAAGTGTTAAATTTTTTGAACCCAACGCAAAAATACCCCGCAAACTTTCGAAGTCTGGTGATAAAGCACGTAATAATTTCGCATTAGCACATATTTTTTCATTGCTACTACTCGCTTGATTCACTGCAAAAAAACCGTAATGTACCGCATTACTATTTTCATTATGACGCCACTTTTTAATGGCAGACACCGTATTATCTTGCCACGATAAGCTAGATGCTATTTGTTCGCTTTTCAGTTTGGTCATATCTTGCGCATAAGGTAATTGCGATTCCATTTCTGGCAGGTAATGCACTGTTTTTAAGGCATTTTCTAAAACATTCAATAAATGTTCATCAAGCAACTTTGCATTGTTATCCACTTGAGCAAATACGTTAAAGTCGCTCTTCCATTTAGGACTCGATTCTTGAGCGCTACCAACATAATCACCTAGCATTAACGCTAAACGTGCATGATGCAGTACTAAACGCCACGTATCATCTTCAATCACTTTATCCGTCAACGCCGTACAATCTTGCATTTTTGCCGCCCATTTCTTCGCTTCTCTGCACCATTGTGTTGATTGACTAGGTAGGCCATAAGGGAAAGATAGATTTTGTTGTGTACTGTTTTCAGCGCGTCGATATCCAAAATCAACGGTAATTGCTGAAAGAAGTTGCTTAAAATCCTTTGGTGGTGCTTTACTGCGCCAATCATTTTGCGGCAACGGTAAACGATGATGAGAAAGAATTAACCAGCTAATTAAACACGCAAGCGGGGGCAAATCCTTGAATGGACGTTGCACCGTATTTTGGGTCACTATATCGAGTATTTGCGCCTCATTGATATCACCAGTGGCGAGTCTTTCAAGCCATGCCGAATCGGTTTTATCACCATTGATAAACGCATTAAATAATAAACAAGAAATCCATTCATGACTTACCGCTTCATGATTTAATTGGTCAGCTTGAAATGTTTGCTGAAAACAAGCGGAGGCTTTACCCCAATCATGAAATAATGCCGCGACAGCGGTAATACTTTTAGGCTCTATATGGATTCCAAGGTCTTTTTGACGAGAGTGTAAAGTAAAGAGGAAAGCAGAGCTTTACCGCGTTTTCTGACGTTATGAACAAATTCAAAAAAGCTCAAATACAACGGCAACTTATCTTGTGAAATACCACGGTGTGGTCTGAGCCAAGGACGCAACAGTGACCAAAAACCTTCCATGGTGTTGGAATGAACTTCACAAAATCCATCCCCATCTTCATCCCTCGCATATTCACCAGCGCAATGATTAACCATCTTATGTTGGAAACCCCATTTTTCA
>JBDLQG010000012.1:0-20446 GCA_039800705.1 Pseudomonadota bacterium | reverse complement strand
AAATTAGCCACTTTCAGCGCATTGTCACAGATTCTATCCATGCGCAGTGCCAATGTTTCAATGCCCTGTAAAATTAAGAAGGAATTAAACGGTGAAATAGCTGCGCCCGTATTACGCAGCGGCACAACGCGAGCGCGTCCAATATACGCGGCTGCACCTAACGCCTCAGTGTATACAACGCCATGATAAGACACATCAGGTTCATTTAAACGGCGAAAACGGTCTTTATGTTCAGCCCAAGGGAATTTGCCACTATCCACAATAATGCCGCCAATACTGTTACCGTGTCCGCCAAGATATTTAGTGAGCGAATGCACAACAATATCTGCGCCATGTTCAATGGGACGGCACAAATACGGTGAAGGCACGGTATTATCCACAATCAACGGTACGCCATGGCGATGCGCAATGTCTGCGAGTTTTTCAAAATCCGTAATATTGCCAAGCGGATTGCCAATGGATTCGCAAAAAATCGCTTTGGTTTTTTCATCAATTAACGCTTCAAACGCCTCGGGCGTGCGGTAATCAGCAAAACGCGTTGCAATGCCATATTGGGGAAGTGTATGCGCAAATAAATTATATGTCCCGCCATATAAGGTCGACGCTGAAACGATATTATCACCGGCTTCTGCAATAGTCATAATCGCATACGTGATTGCTGCCATACCTGACGCAAGTGCTAAACCCGCAATCCCGCCTTCAAGTTCTGCCACACGTTTTTCAAGCACGTCGGTAGTTGGATTCATAATGCGCGTGTAGATATTTCCCGCCACTTTTAAATCAAACAAATCCGCGCCATGTGCGCTATCATCAAACGCATACGAACTCGTTTGGTAAATAGGTACCGCAACCGCTTTGGTGGTTGGGTCTGGACTGTATCCACCGTGCACAGCAATCGTTTCAAGTTTCATAAAGTTTGACTCCTCAAGTCTACGTTAAGTGATTATTATTTTTTTACACTATTTCTAACACAATTTTTCCAATATGCGCCCGATTTTCCATCAACTCATGCGCACGATAAGCCTCTTTAAGTGGTAATACGGCATAAATAACTGGTTTTATTCGTCCATCTTCAAGCATTGGCCAAACATATTGATATAATTTCGCAGCGATACTGGCCTTAAACGAATCATCCCGCGCTCGCAATGTCGAACCCGTAATGGTTAAACGCTTGAGCATAACAGGCAATAAATTCAATTCTGTTTTCAGACCTTGTTGCAACGCAATATGAACGAGTCGACCATCAAACGCTAACGAACGTATATTTTGTGCAAAATAAGCCGCGCCAATTATATCCAAAATCACATCAACGCCACGGTTTTGGGTGGCGTCTAAGACGACTTGAGAAAAATCGTTTTCGTTGTAATTTATTGCCTCACTCGCGCCTAGTTCTAAGCATCGCTGACATTTTTCATCTGTGCCTGCGGTGACAAAGACGTTTACTCCAAAGGCTTTTGCCATTTGAATTGCTGTCGTGCCAATCCCACCGCTTCCACCGTGAATCAACACCGTTTCACCTGCGGTTAATTGCCCACGATCAAACAAATTACTCCACACCGTAAAAAACGTTTCAGGCAACGCTGCCGATTCAATAAACGACACGTTTTGCGGAATAGGTAAACAAAGACTCGCAGATGCAAGGCAATACTGCGCATAGCCACCACCCGTCACTAGCGCACAAACACGCGCACCTACCGTTAAATGCGTGACGGATTCACCTAATTCAACAACCGTTCCCGCGATTTCCAACCCTAAAATGGGCGATGCACCAACAGGCGCTGGATACAAACCTTTGCGCTGCATAATATCGGGATAATTCACACCTGCAGCAGCCACTTTTATTAACACTTGATGTGCAGTGGGCTTTGGAATATCGGATTTCGCCAACGTTAAAACGTGATTTTGAATATCAATAACATCCATTTTTTGGTTAAAGTCGATACGATTTCAAAATAGATTTCAACAATACGGGATCTTTCAACGCATCAAGTTCTTTTTGCGTATCTTTAATGGCGAATTGTATATCCCGAATACTGATAGATAAAGACTTTAATATGCTATCTGGCGATAATTTCGCGTAAGGCGAAACATTGAGTTGAACACGAAACGGGAATTCAATTTCGCCAATTTCTTGTTCTAATTCATTGAGTTGATCTTGCAATATTTTATTAAAATGCTTTAAACGATCATCGGCTAATGTATTCAATTTTTGCTGATCGATTTGTTCTATTTCAAGTTGAAGCGCGAGTAATTGCAGTAAATCTTTTTTGCGATAAGCGTCGTTGACACGTTGCATCAACGCTGTTTTTCGCTCACGCTCGGTTTCATCTGGTTCACGGTCTGGATGCAAAACGGCCACTAATTTGCGAAACACTTCTTGAATGGATTTGCTAGTATTTTGTTCTTCTTCTTTTTCTCGCGCTTCTTTTTCGAGTTGTTTTGTCGTTTTTTTGCGTTGAGTGCGTTTGCTTTCTCTATGTGCTTCTCTCTCTTGCTCGGCTTGAAGTTTGGCTGCTATTGCCTCTTGTACTTTTTCGGGTGAGCTAAAATCGACACTTTCATCGAACTCCATGTCGTACATATCTTCAAACATGGATTTCATCGCTTGGCTAATCGATGAATTCATTTCTTCACTTTCTGCATCAAAATCTAAGTCATTGTAGCGATTATAAATCACTTTAAGTTCTTCTCGCCCTTCATGAATTAAATCGCCCGATAAATCGAGAATCAAGGCTTTTAATTTAGCCTTATCGGTTTTTTTAAAAAAACTATCATTGTACGCCGCATCAAATAGATGCACTAAGTCCACTCGACATTGTGTGTAATGTTCGATAAATGGCTGATATTCACCGTGAAATCGCTGTTGATATTTTGGAATGGTATCTTGCCAATCTTGCAGAATTTTTTTCTGTGCGTCGATTTTTTTAATTAATGAATTAAATTTTTTCTGTGCTTTTGAAAGCGACGTACTTTCTGTATCACTGTCTTGATGAATATGTACTATTTTTGTTGTCATGATGTATTTATCCAATCATAAATTTGTCGAGTTCAAATCGGTGAAGTGCAAGCCATTGCAAAGCAATGACTGGAATTGCCGAGTCAATGTCATTGCGTAGCACCATTTGATAAGCCTCAGAAAATGACGCCGCACGAACAAAAATATCCTCATTTTCATGGGCTAAGCCATGAATGCCTCCCACATATTCACTATTCACAAGTCCGCAAAATAACGAAATTTTCTCAGACGAACCACCCGGTGAGAGATAAAATGTGTTAATGGGAATTAATTTTTCAACGACGCAACCCGCTTCTTCAAACGATTCACGAATGGCAACGTCGTGGGGTGTTTCGTTTTCTTCCATAATACCCGCTACAATTTCAATGAGCCACGGTGTATTGATGGGCTCATCGATTGCACCTACACGAAATTGCTCAATTAAAATGACTTCATCACGCACAGGGTCATACAAAACCACCGCTACACAATTACCGCGAACAAATAACTCACGCGACATCTCACCGCTCCATCCGCCAGCAAATAACGTATGTTGCAGATGGTATTTTTCCATCTTGAAAAAACCATTATACATAACCGCTTTGTTTAAAATTTTCACGTCTTTTTTCATGATATAATTTTACAAATTGAAAGGTTTAAAAGGAAAAATCATGCCGCACAATAGACCAATCTCACCGCATTTACAAATTTACAGATTGCCCTTGACAGGTTTAATTTCAATTAGTCATCGTCTAACTGGTGTACTCCTTAGCATTGGCTTGCTTGGACTTGTTTTTATTGCAAGGCAAATCACGCTAGGTGAAGAAAATTTTAATCAAATACAACTAGCGCTCAACACGCTTCCAATGAAAATGTTAATTATTGGATTTGTGTATGCGTTAATGTTTCATTTGTGCCATGGCGTGAGACATTTGATTTGGGATGCAGGGCGAACATTTTCGCGTGAAAAATTGACCTACTACGCACGAATAGAATTAGTCATTTCAGCAAGCTTGACCTTATTCATTGCGAGGGAGTTAATGTGAGAAACGTATTCACTAAGCCGCACTTGGCGCATTTTCATTGGCTGCAACAACGTTTAAGTGCATTCTTTCTCTTACCTTTATCCTATTGGCTTTTGATGTTTGTTGAGCGCTGTCTTCATGCAAACTACAGCGAGATGTTAACATGGCTCCATTCGCCAATGAATAAATACGGTTTAATCGCTTGGTTTTTGCTGGTTTGCTATCATGGTGCACTGGGCATTCAAGTGGTTTTTGAAGATTATATATTGCGCTCGCGTCAGCGACTCGCTATTTGGAGTGCAAACACTTTTTTTATTGGACTTGCGCTTTGTGCTGTTCTTTTTCTTGTTCAAATATAGAGCACACTATTTATGTTAGTTGACACACCTGCGTTTATTCTCAACGAAGCAACGTTAAACACAAATTTCAATACACTCGCGCAACTGCGTCAACAATCCGGCTGCAAAGTACTTTATGCGATAAAAGCCTTGCCTTGCTCACGCGTACTAGATATTGCAAAACCGTTTGTAGATGGCTTTTCCGTTAGCTCATTATTTGAGGCGCAACTCGCGCGAGATGTACTTGGAAAACAAGGTGAAGTGCATTTAACAACGCCGTCACTCATTGCACAAGAGCTTTATGAATTAACCACGTTATGTACCCATATCAATTTTAATTCATTAACTCACTACGAACTCTATGCCCCTATCGCTCAAACACAGGCTCAAATAGGTTTGCGCGTGAATCCGAAACTATCTTTTTTAGCCGATGAACGCTTTGATCCATGCCGTCCTTACTCTAAATTAGGTGTGGATATTGACGCACTTTGGCAATCCAATCATCTGGAAGAAAAAGCCATCAATGGGCTACATTTTCATACTGTATTTTCAGCGAAAGATTTCACGCCTCTGCTGAAAACCATTGAAAAATTGCGTCGTTATTTTGGTAATCAACTCGAAAAATTAGACTGGATCAATGTCGGTGGCGGCTACTTGTTTCATAGTATCAATGACTATCAGCCATTTATCGATTTAGTGACCACACTGCGCAAGGAATTGAAACTCGAGATTTATATTGAACCGGGTAATGCGGCGGTAGGTAATGCGGCAAATTTAGTTGCCAGTGTCATTGATTGTTTTGAAAGTGATGGTAAAAACATCGTGATTTTAGATACCTCTGTCAATCACAACCCAGAAGTATTTGAGTATCAACGTACCTTAGCGATCGCAGAGCAAGATAAAAACGGCAAATACGCAGCGACGATTGCTGGTGGAACCTGCCTTGCAGGGGATATTTTTGGTGAATACCGCTTCAGACAACCACTCCAAATTGGCGATAAAATCACCTTCAATCAAGTTGGCGCCTATAGTTTGATTAAAGCGCACCGATTTAATGGACATAATCTTCCTAATATCTATATCCAAACGATGGAAGGTAATACGCATTTGCTCAAGCACTACACCTATCACGATTATCAGCAGCAATGGACGATGTCTACATAAGCATCGATGTCTATGAAATTCATGTGCTTTTTTATTATTCCTCTTTTTTTATTTTCTTTTTTTGACAGTACCAATGACCACTCGAGATAGATTAATTCAACTTTTTCATGCCCTTCCACAACAAGAACAAAATGTATTGCTTGTGTTGTCTGTTGTTTATGCACCGATTGGACAAAATCAGTTGATTACCTTACTCAAATCTGGCGGATTTGATAGCGGTACGATACAAAATATCAATCGAGATTTTTGGGAGCGATTCCAAAAAATGGGATTTATTACGCAACGCGAAGGCTGGGGGTGTCATCCAGAAATGATGGAGTCGTTGATGCGAATTGCTATTGAGCAGCCATGGTTTACTAAGCTTATGCAGCAAATCATTATGGATAAAAGCGCATTTAGCTATATGCCACCTGAAATTAACGTGCTGCATCAAGTGAAAAGAATGCGTTTATTTCTCTACCAAGGTAATGAAACAGGCTTTGCGGCCAATATTAGTTATCTGTATGATCATTTTCATCACTATTTTTTTGAACAAATTTACCAATTATTTTTTGCCAATTTTGATGCTATTTGGTTCGCTTCTCTGCCACAAAACATTCGTTTTTTAGTCTTAAAATATATGCTCATTGGCGATGGAATGAAATTTGATGAAAAGCAACATCGCTTATATCTTTTATTGGAAGATAATTTCTCGCAAGGTGCACAGTCCATAGAAATTCAACAAGCACTTCTCGAGCACCGATTGCTGCGAGGCAATGAAAAAGACGCGCGTCATTGGCTGAGTAATGATTACTCGGCAAACGGCTTGAAGCTACAAGGGATTTTTGCATTTTTGCATAATCAATATGATGAGGCGCTTGATAAGTTTAATCTCGCTTTAAAACTCCTGCGAAAAAATAATAAACGGACAGCCACACTTGGCGGAATGGCTGATTTTTTTTACGGCATGATGCTCCTGCGTACTTGTCACTTAGCGAATCTTCAAACACTTCAAACGTATTTAGCGCTTTGCGCGAAAAAAAACAATGACATTTTTTCGGGCTTAAATGACATTCTCACTGATGCGCTGGATGTTTACCAAGGTAAAAAATCGATTGAAAAAGCCTCAAAATTAGTCGCTAAAAAGCATTTACCCTTTGAAAACTTTGCCCAATTACTCTTGTTATATTGGCTTGGCGAAACCGATAAATTGAATACAGCTAATCAGCAATCGCTTTGGCTTGCGCCTTTGGCAAATGATTGTCAAATTGCTCATGAACTCGATTACAAATGGTTTGCCGCTATGAGCGCAACACTGCTTGTAAAGCTCAATTATACGAATAAATCCGTCGAAAAAATCGCTAAACACTATGCGAATACCCCTTATTTAGAACTGATTGACAGTTTTCCACGCATGAGTGCGTGGGAACGTGCGTTAGAAGCTCTTTCGCAGCTCAATACATTACACAAAACAACCCTTAACGCAACAACGGCTCATTCACGCCTAGTCTGGGCATTAAGCATTGATGATGACGATGATATGACGTTTGATCCAAAAGAACAGCGTTTAGGCAAAAATGGAAATTGGTCAAAAGGACGTACAATTGCGTTAAAGCGTTTATATCATGAACTCGATAGCTTTCAGTATTTGACAGATCAAGACATTAAAATTTGTAAAAACATCCGTTTGAGTCGCACTCAAGATAGCTACTACGGGTATTACAGCGACACCTATTTTTTTCCTCAAGAAGTCTTATTTGATGCGATTGGACACCCTCATGTGTATTGGGCATCACAAATTCAATACGATTCACCGATCGATATTAAAGCAAGTGAACCACAATTAATCATTGACGAAACAGACGGCAAATTGCATTTATCCATGCAACCTAAAATACCCCACGACGCCAAAATGGTTGTGCAAAAAACGGCTACAGGTGTGCTAATTTACAATATTGACGAATATCATCAAGAAGTGGCCAAAATTTTAGGTGAAGAAGGCGTAAATGGGCCGAGTAATGAACGTCAAAAACTCATCAATACCATTTCTAATCTTCAATCGACGTTAACAATTCAGTCAAATATGGTTGGCATGGCAACACAAGCGCAAACCGTTACGGCCGATAATCGATTGCATTTGCATTTACAGCCTATAGGCGAAGGGATTCATGTAGATATCTTTATTCAGCCTTTTTTGGAGGGTGGACCGCTCTATAAACCAGCAAATGGTGGAACAACTGTATTGGCGGAAATTGAAGGAAAACAGCTGCAAACGACACGTAATTTTGCCATCGAAAAAGATTACCTTAATCAACTCTTTGAGAAATGCCCTAACCTACAGCCGAACACTTCATTGAAATGGCAGCTTGATGAACCAGATATCGCACTAGAAGCCCTGCTCAATTTACAAAATATTACCGAATTTGCGGTATTAGAGTGGCCTAAAGGCAAAAAAATCAAAATCAGCCGTGAAATGGGATTAACCCAAGCGCGTTTTTCAGTACGCCAAGAGAAAAATTGGTTTACTGTTGAAGGCGACCTCGTTATAGATGATGAAACCGTTCTCGATATGCAGCGTTTAATGCACTTACTAGCGAATTCATCGGGGCGTTTTTTGAAACTTGAAGATGGTCAAATTATTGCTCTCACCAATGAACTACGACAAAGACTCGACGATTTATCGGGTCTTGGAGAAATCAAAAACGATAAAATTCAATTTCACGCTTTAGCGGCACAAACATTGGATGAACTTACGCAAGGCATGAGCATCAATGCAAGCAAGCCTTGGAAAGAGCAATTAAAACGCCTTGATGAATTAAGTGACTTAGCGCCTAAGATTCCTTCTACATTACAAGGTGAATTACGTGATTATCAGCATGAAGGTTTTCTTTGGATGAGTCGTCTTGCTTATTGGGGAGCGGGAGCTTGCCTTGCGGACGATATGGGACTGGGTAAAACCGTTCAAGCATTAGCTTTGATTTTGTCACGCGCCCCACAAGGTCCGACATTGATTCTTGCTCCAACCTCGGTGTGTATTAACTGGCTTGAAGAATGCGCTCGATTTGCACCCACGTTAAATGCCCAACAATTTGGGACGGGTGATAGGCAAACTATGTTGGATCATCTTGGGCCCTTTGATTTGATTGTCTGTAGTTACGGTTTGCTGCAAACAGAAGCCGAGCGACTGCAAAAAATTCAGTGGCACACATTAATTGCCGATGAAGCACAAGCGATAAAAAATACCATGACTAAGCGCTCAAAAGCTGCCATGGCATTGCAAGCAGATTTTCGTATGGTGACAACAGGAACGCCAATTGAAAATCATTTAGGTGAATTATGGAATTTATTTAATTTTATCAATCCAGGTTTATTAGGCTCACTGAGTCGATTTAATGAACGTTATGCTAATGCTATTGAAGATAATCACGATTATGCGACGCAGCAGCGTCTAAAAAAATTATTGCGTCCCTTTATTCTGCGACGCCTCAAAAACGACGTTTTAACCGAATTGCCTGCGCGAACCGAAGTCACGCTGCACATTGAATTAAGTCATGATGAACGCGCCATTTATGAAGCATTGCGGCGAAATGCACTCAAGGTCATGCGCGAAGCGGGTACGCAATCAAATCAACAATTGCAAGTGCTTGCCGAGATTATGAAATTGCGTCGCGCGTGTTGCCATCCACGCCTTGTCATAGAAGGCAGTGCTGTTAGCAGCTCAAAACTTCACGCTTTTGAAGAATTAGTCGATGAACTTTTAGAAAATCGCCACAAAGCATTGGTATTTAGCCAATTTGTTGGGCATTTAGCGCTTATTCGTGAATTACTGGATAAAAAAGGAATTGCTTACCACTATCTTGATGGCTCAACACCCGTTGCAAAACGCAAAAAAGCCATGAATGCGTTTCAAGCGGGCGAAGGGGATTTGTTCTTAATTAGTTTAAAAGCGGGCGGTACCGGCCTTAATTTAACCGCTGCCGACTACGTGATACACATGGATCCGTGGTGGAACCCTGCGGTTGAAGATCAAGCATCTGATAGAGCGCATCGTATGGGACAAAAACGTCCTGTCACCATTTACCGTTTAGTCACCAAAGATACGATTGAAGATAAAATTGTAGAGCTGCATCATCTCAAACGTGACCTTGCAAACAGTTTACTTGAAGGCGGTGAAATTAGCGGCAAAATGTCAGTAGAAGATATGGTGGCGTTGCTGCGAGATGCCGAGTAATTAAGAGAGAGCTAAAGAAAAAGTAGACGCCCAAAATACGCAATTTTTGGGCATCTGTTGGTCAAAATAGACAACATCAAACGTTGCTAATTCACTCGTCTACAACAACGTTTTTCAGTGTCCCTAAGCCATCGATTTCAATTTTAACCACTTGACCGGCTTTCAAATAACCACGTGGTTTCATTTTAACACCAACACCGCTAGGCGTTCCGGTGGTAATGACGTCACCGACTTCAAGTGTCATGGCTTGCGATAAATACGCAATCATTTCATAACAATTAAAAATCATGTGCTGTGTATTTGAATTCTGACGCAATTCGTCATCGACCCATGTTTTTAAATTTAAATTATGGGGATTTGCAATTTCATCGCTTGTCACAAGCCACGGACCTAAAGGGCCGTGTGTATCAAATGATTTTCCAAGTGTCCACGTCGGTGAGCGAAATTGCCAATCACGCATCGTGATATCGTTTGCAATCATAAAACCAGCAATCACCTTGGGTGCATCTTCTAATGAAACATGTTTACATTTTTTTCCAATAACAAAAGCCAGTTCACACTCGTAATCCATTTTTTCAGAAATGCGTGGCAAAACAACGTTTGCGTCAGGACCTACCACGCAACTACTTTGTTTCGTGAAAAAAACGGGGTATTCGGGCTTTTCTAAATTCGTTTCATCAATATGATCCGCATAATTTAAACCAATACCCAAATATTTACGCGGGCGTGGAATCGGTGCAAGTAACTGCACATCGGACAAATTCAATCGATGCTGTCCACTATCAATAAGCCGCTGCATTTTCGCCAAGGCCACTTCACCTTGTTCTAAGAAAGTAATCATATCAAGTGGCAGCGTGCTGTCATCAAGACCATCAACAACTTGCGTATCGACGACTGCGCCAATGCGTGTCATGGCTTGATAAGTAAAGGTAATGAGTTTCATAATAATGCCTAAATAAGCTGTTGACGAGCGCTTTTGATTGCTTCTTTGACGGTACTTGGTGCTGTTCCGCCAATATGTGAGCGCGATGCCACTGAGCCTTCAAGAGAGAGAATATCAAAGACTTCCTCGCCAATGAGCGTTGAAAAACCTTGAAGCTCAGCGAGTGATAATTCCGATAAATCGCGTTTTGTTTCCACGCCAAGACGCACCGCTAAACCCACAATTTCATGCGCATCGCGGAAAGCTAACCCTTTTCGAACCAGATAATCCGCCAAATCTGTCGCCGTCGCAAAGCCTTGTTTAGCGGCGCGGTACATATTTTCTTTTTTAGCGACTAAATGCGGCACCATATCCGCATACGCACGCAAGCAATTATGCAGCGTATCAACTGTATCAAAAAGAGGCTCTTTATCTTCTTGATTATCTTTGTTATACGCTAGCGGCTGACTTTTCATCAGCATCAAAAGTGCCATTAAATGCCCTGTCACGCGCCCTGATTTACCGCGCACCAGTTCAGGCACGTCAGGATTTTTCTTTTGCGGCATAATGGAAGAACCGGTACAAAACGCATCGGGAATATCGATAAAATCAAATTGTGCGCTTGCCCACAAAATGAGCTCTTCAGAAAAACGCGATAAGTGCATCATTAAAATACTCGCGCTTGCGGTAAATTCAATGGCAAAATCACGGTCACTCACTGAATCAAGCGAATTATTAGAAGGACGCGAAAAACCCAGCAACTGCGCACTTAAATGGCGATCAATAGGATAACTCGTTCCCGCTAATGCCGCCGCCCCTAAAGGCGATACATTTAAGCGTTTTGCACAATCACTCATGCGCTCTGCATCACGGCAAAGCATCTCAAACCACGCCATCAAATGATGACCAAACGTAATGGGCTGCGCCACTTGTAAATGGGTAAAACCGGGCATAATCGTTTCAGCGTGAGTTTGGGCTAGATTTAGAATAGCAAGTTGTAAGCGTTGTAATTCGGCTAAAATTGACGTAATTTCATCGCGCAAGTAAAGACGAATATCGGTTGCCACTTGATCATTGCGTGAGCGACCGGTATGCAACTTTTTACCGGCAAGACCAATTAAATCCGTTAATTTTGCCTCAATGTTCATGTGAACATCTTCTTGCTGAATTGACCACTCAAATTCACCGCGTTCAATGTCACCATGAATTTGTGTTAAACCGTTCACAATCAACTCAAGTTCTGCTTGTGTTAACGCGCCAACACGGCAAAGCATCGTCGCGCGTGCAATGGAGCCTTGAATATCTTGCTTTGCCATACGTTTATCAAAATCGACCGATGCCGTAAAAATTTCTACGAAAGCGTCCGTAGCCTGTGCAAAACGGGCGCTAGAAAGTTTTTGAGTGTTAACATTCATAAAAAATTAAGAGGTTGTAAAAAAGGAAATAAAAGGCAAGGTTAACGCACTAACCTTGCTTTCAAATAATAGAAATAAAATGGATATTACTTATGGAGTAAAATTTTGGCTGCCGAGTCTGATAAATTAGGAATAAACTCAGCATCTCTTGCTAAAACGGCATTAATCGATAAATAATCCGCAACAGGCGTGGAGTTACTACTGACTAAAATGACCGGAATATTTTTATTTCGGGAATTTGATTCACGCAGCGCAGCCACTAATGCCACCGTATTTAAATCGGGTAATTCACGCGCTGCAACGATTAAATCGAAGGGTTCGTGCAGTAATCTCTCCAAAGAGGTCATGCCACGCTCTTGTGTCACAATGCGCAGTCCTAAAGCACTCAGTACACCTTGACACATTTTACGACGCGATGGTGATGGCTCAATAAGCAGAACCGACGCATGACTTGGCATGCTGGATTTTCGCAATTCTTCCAAACTATGCTCAATATCATAGTAAGTCGATTTTTCTGAGCCAATCAAATCTGAAATTTGTTTGAGCAAATCAATATAACTAAGCGCATAACTAATACTGAGCGGATCGGTTGTGAGTGCACCACTACTCAAGAAGCTTTCAAATTGATGACAAACCGTTGTTACAATAGACAAACCGAATTGACTACCAGCCCCTTTTAAACTGTGAACACGACGATACATATCATCAAAAGCCCCTTCACGTCCATGCTCAAACGCTAAAACACACTCTTCGAGCATATCGCATCGCTCAGGAAACTCCGATACAAACTCATCACGCAACTGACTTAGTAGCGTATCAAACTCAGTATTCATTTAACATTTCTCCTTTTTGGATTCATCTTTTCTCATTATGCTATTTTTAAGGTGTCAACTCGTGACCGACTGTCACTACTTTTAAATCATTGGTTCCACCTTTTGCACCAATTAAATCTCCTTTGGTAATAATAAATTGATCCCCTTCTTTGGCAAAATCATAACGTCGCAGTTGCGCGATGATATCACGATTCACTTCGACGTGATTTTGCGCTTCGTGTGAAAAATAAATAGGGGTCACACCGCGATAAAGGGTCGCTTTACCTAAAGTTTTTTCTTGGCTGCTGAGTGCAAAAATGGGAATGCCTGAGCTTATGCGTGACATAAGCAGTGGCGTTGTGCCTGATTCAGTCAATGCAGCAATACCGCGTATTTGTGTATGATTTGCCATATACATCGCCGACATCGCAATGGCTTCTTCTACGCGATTAAATTGTCTATTGACGCGATGATTTGACGTAGTGACTATCTTTTGTTTTTCCGCTTCAAGGCAAATTCGGTGCATAGCTTCCACGGCTTTCACGGGGTGTTTCCCTGACGCTGTTTCTGCTGACAGCATAATAGCGTCCGTCCCATCATAAACAGCATTAGCCACGTCAAACACTTCTGCTCGCGTAGGAATTGCGTTTTCAATCATCGATTCCATCATTTGCGTGGCGGTAATGACTACGCGATCAAGTTCACGCGTCCGTTTAATCAATTTTTTCTGAATAGCCGGTAACTTGGCATCACCAATTTCAACACCTAAGTCACCGCGTGCCACCATAACCACGTCCGAAGCTAAAATAATTTCATCCATAACCGCATCATTTTCAACCGCTTCAGCACGCTCTACTTTAGCAACAATGCCAGCGTAACATCCTTCTTCTGCAAGTAAGCGACGTGCTTCATGTAGATCTTGCGCACAACGTGGGAAAGAAATTGCCACAAAATCACAATCGATAATGCCAATAGTTTTAATATCTTCTTTGTCTTTATCGGTTAACGCCGCAGCAGATAATCCACCGCCAAGCAAATTAATCCCTTTATTGTTCGATAAATCACCACCTACCACAACCACGCAACTGATGCGGCCTTGGTTAATGCCTGCAACGTCCAACACAATCCGTCCATCATCAAGCAGCAAACGACTCCCAACAACCACCTCTTCAGCAAGCGGTTCATAAATAAATCCGACTTGATGAGAATCGCCTTCATTTTCACCTAAGTGTAAATCCAGTGCAAAAGATTGCCCTTCATGTAAAAACACTTTTTTATCTTTAAAACGCGCAATACGAATTTTAGGGCCTTGCAAATCCGCCAAAATTCCCACACGCCGCCCCGTTCTCTTACTCATTTCACGCACTTGATTCGCGCGTTTAATATGATCTTCAGCGCTGCCGTGCGAAAAATTGAGTCGCACAACATCAATACCGGCTCGAAATAAATCTTCTAGTACATCGTCTTTATCTGTAGACGGTCCTAATGTGGCTAAAATTTTAGTACGTCTCATTGGCGGCACCTTATCAAAATAGGAAAAAAGAATTAAGTTATTGAGAGAGTAACGTTTTATTTTGCGTGCATTAATGCTAAAGAGGTATCGAGCATACGATTTGAGAATCCCCATTCGTTATCGTACCAAGACAATACTTTCACAAAATTACCGCCCGTCACCTTCGTTAATGATGACTCATAAATAGATGACGCTGGATTGTGATTGAAATCCGAAGACACTAAAGGCTCATCGTTATACGCTAAAATACCTTTTAATGCGCCTTGTGATGCCGCTTTTAATATATCGTTAATTTCTTCTTTTGTGGTATTGCGTTTAGCTTGGAAAGATAAATCGACAATAGACACGTTAATGGTTGGAACACGCATCGCAAAACCGTCTAATTTGCCATTCATTTCAGGAATAACAAGCCCTACCGCTGACGCTGCACCTGTTTTTGTTGGAATCATAGAGTGGGTAGCAGAACGCGCACGGCGTAAATCTTTATGATAAACGTCCGTTAATACTTGATCATTGGTGTAAGAATGAATCGTTGTCATTAAACCATGTTCAACGCCAATGGTATCAATTAACGGTTTCACTAATGGCGCTAAACAGTTTGTGGTGCATGATGCGTTAGAAATAACCGTATCGCTCGCTTTTAAAATAAGGTGATTGACGCCATAAACAATGGTCGCGTCAACATCTTCGCCACCTGGAGCCGAAATAATGACTTTTTTTGCGCCTGCTGCAATGTGTGCGGATGCTTTTTCTTTTGTTGTGAACAACCCCGTACATTCATGAACAACGTCAACTTCCAATTCTTTCCAAGGTAAATTGGCTGGATTGCGCTCCGCTAACACGCGAATGCGATCGCCATCAATGACCATATAATCCCCATCCACACTCACATCAAAGTGAAACTTACCGTGAACCGTGTCATATTTTGTTAAATGTGCATTGGTTTTTGCATCACCTAAATCATTGATAGCCACAATTTTAAATTCACCTGTGCGATTTGTTTCATATATCGCACGAACAATATTACGTCCAATGCGACCATAACCATTGATTGCAATTTTTTGTACCATAAAAGTCTC
This sequence comes from Pseudomonadota bacterium, assembly GCA_039800705.1. Lineage (GTDB taxonomy): Bacteria > Pseudomonadota > Gammaproteobacteria > Methylococcales > Methylomonadaceae > UBA10906. The sequence goes on along the minus strand of JBDLQG010000012.1, from coordinate 4,973 downwards.
CAGAGAAAATAGAAAAGAATAAAGCGTCGCTAGATAATAAAAAATAGCGTTATTAATATTGATGGTATAACTATATCAAATGCAGGCGTAAAAGCGTATCACAAAAAAGCGTCAAGCCCATTTTCACTTTTTCACTCCATATCTTCAATTTCAATATTGAGCGCTTTTGTTGACAACAACAACTCCCCTATTGAAGCAATTAACGAGAGAATAATAAAAGCAATACTGAGCGCAAAAGCGATATTGCCTTGATATTGCATTTCAAAAAAAACAAACCCCATCGCCACCGTGCAGTGAATAATCCCCAAAACAGCAAATAACTCCATTGCCAGAATTAAACGTATGCGCTGACGAAAACTCACAATTTGTTTTTGCGCAATCGGGCTTTTTGTTTTAGAAAAAACATCGTGCTTTTCCCGAATGCGTGACGCAATCGTTAAAAAGCGGTTTGAATACGCTAAAAATAAAATGGTAATAGCTGGAAAAAGGAGCGCAGGCGTCGTAATTGAAATATCCATCATAATCTTTTCTTCCATTAAAATACGAGAGTTGTCTAAATAGTGGGATATAAACTGCAAAAGGCTTGATAAGCGGCAAACGCTGCGAGGAGTAAAAAGAAAGCACCACTGATTCTATGCAGCCAATTTAATGATATTTTCTGTAATATTGCCCGCCCTGCAAGACATCCTAAAATTGACGTACAGGCTAATGCAGTGGTGGATCCCAGCCAAACAGCAATCGGCGAAAGCGTACTGCTCAAAGCAACGACGGCTAATTGCGTTTTGTCACCAAATTCCGCGACAACAATCAATAAAAAAGTCGTCAAGAAAATATTATGACTGCTCTTTATCATCGGTGTTTCTTCCCCATCTTCATCATTCACTCGTAAAGAGTGAATCCCAAACCCTAAAAAGAGTAGCGTGACCACACTTGAAATTAAATAAGGAGGAAGCCAATTTGCAATCTGAAAGCCAAATACAACAGCTAATGTATTTAACATTGCAAATGCTAAGACAGCACCTAATGCAACGGGTATAGGACGATGACGAGCAGCCAATGTCATACACACTAATTGACTTTTATCACCCATTTCCGCTGCTACAATTAACAAAAAACTCGTCAATGCGGGCGCGGATAAATCGTGCAAGTGACTACTTTCAATAACCGCGAGTAAATTTTCATAAATGCGTTCAAAAAACGCCATAAAAACATCGTTCATTTATATGTACTTTTTATATTAAATTAACTGAGTAAATTATCCAGCATCATCATCACAATAAACCCCGTCATCAACGAAAATGTAGCGTAGCGTGAACGCCCTTGAGAATGGGTTTGTGGAATGATTTCTTCACTAATCACAAATAACATCGCCCCAGCAGCAAACCCCATCGCAATAGGCAAAAGAGGTTCAAATACACTCACCATAGTCACGCCAAGTAAGCCGCCAATAGGCTCAACTAATCCAGTTAGCGTTGCAATACCAACCGCTTTCCATTTGTTATAGCCTAGCCCAACAAGCGGCAATGCCACGGCTAAACCTTCTGGAATATTTTGTAAGCTAATCGCCCCCGCTAACACTAATCCATCTTTAATATTACCTGAGCCAAAACTCACCCCAACGGACATACCTTCAGGAAAATTATGAATGGTAATGGCAATGATAAATAACCAAACTTTTTGTAATGAATTCAAATTTTCTTCAGACAGTGCATCAAAATGCACATGCGGAAGTTGTTTGTCCGCATAATGCAGAAAAAATGCACCAATCATCATCCCCACAGATACAATATAAACGCCCTTCCCCGCCCATAACAAATCACCATAATGCAACCCAGGGACAAGCAATGAAAAAGCCGTTGCGGCCAGCATAACGCCTGCAGCTGCGCCAAGTAAGCTATTGAATACGTTATTTGAGATTTCTTTCAACCACAGTGCTGGCAACGCGCCAACACCAGTGGCTAATCCAGCCAAAATACTGGCAAAAAAACCAATGACAACAACAGAGCCAAAGAAGACATACAGTAAAGCAAACATGATCAGTTGGGTGACCAGAAAAATACCAAACCAAACGCTATAGCGTTGTAATGGTGGTAAACTCTGTATTTTTTGAATATTCGGGTTGTTTTGAATGCACGTCAATTGGTTTTCTAAATACAACTGAAAACGACGCATAGATGAAACAGGTGTAGACATAATATTTTTCCTTGCTAATGAAAAAAGAACGGCCGCGTCATAGGCGCGGCCGAACATTTTTAAATGACGGGCATCACTAAATTAAACGACAGGATGTGACCATTTCCAATTTTGGATTTCTGGCATATCTTCGCCATATTTCGAAATATAATGTTTGTGGTCAACCAATTTATTGCGTAATGCTTGTTTAATGTAAACCGCTTGGTCTTTAAAGCGGGGAACACGATCAATCACATCCATTGCTAAATGATAACGATCCACATCATTCATTACCACCATGTCAAATGGCGTTGACGTCGTACCTTCTTCTTTATAGCCGCGAACATGCATATGTAAATGATTTTGTCGACGATAAGTCAAACGATGAATCAACCAAGGATAGCCATGATAAGCAAATACAACAGGTTTATCTAGCGTAAATAATTCGTTGAAATCCTCATCTGTTAATCCATTAGGATGCTCGGTATTAGGTTGTAATTTCATTAGATTGACAACGTTAATGACACGAATTTTTAAATCAGGAATTTCATGACGCAACATATCGACTGCTGCAAGTGTTTCAAGCGTCGGGACATCGCCTGCGCACGCCATGACAACATCAGGCGCATGACCTTTATCGTTACTTGCCCATTCCCACACACTCACGCCCGCTTCACAATGTTTAACCGCTTGATCCATTGTTAACCACTGTGGTGCTGGCTGTTTACCAGCCACAATCACATTCACATAATTACGACTACGTAAAACATGGTCTGTTACCGATAACAGCGTGTTGGCATCGGGTGGCAAAAATACGCGAATCACTTCTGCTTTTTTATTGACAACATGATCAATAAACCCCGGATCCTGATGTGAAAAACCATTGTGATCTTGTCGCCAAACGTGTGATGTCAGCAAATAATTCAGTGACGCAATAGGACGACGCCATGGAATTCTATTGGTTGTTTTGAGCCATTTTGCGTGTTGATTGAACATCGAATCAATCAAGTGAATGAACGCTTCATAGCAAGAGAAAAAGCCATGGCGCCCTGTCAGCAAGTACCCTTCAAGCCAGCCTTGACAAGTATGTTCACTTAAAATTTCCATGACGCGCCCCTCTTGGGATAAATCGGTATCTTCGGGCAGTCTTTTTTCCATCCAAACACGTGACGTGGCTGAAAATATATCATCCCAACGATTTGATGACGTTTCGTCTGGACCAAAAATGCGGAAATTTTTCTGCTCGTGATTATCTTTCATCACATCACGCAAAAAGGCTCCCATGACGCGCGTTGCCTCTGCTTCAATTGCACCAGGTTGAGAAACATCAATGGCATAATCTCGGAAATTAGGTAATCGCAAATCACGCAGCAAAATACCCCCATTCGCATGAGGATTATCACCAATACGATGCTGACCTGTCGGTGCGAGTTCTCGTAATTCAGCTAATAGCGTCCCATTTTGATCAAATAATTCTTCGGGTTTATAACTTTTAAGCCAATGTTCTAAAACACTAATGTGTGCTGGATTGTTTGCTAATCCCGACAGCGGTACTTGATGCGATCGCCAAAAATCCTCTGTTTTTTTACCATCCACGCTTTCAGGACCTGTCCAGCCTTTTGGGGTACGCATAATAATCATTGGCCAACGCGGGCGCTCAAAATCGTTCGTATCACTTGCACTGCGCCATGTATGTTGAATACGCTTTATGTCCGCTAAACAGGCTTCTAACACAGCCGCCATTTTGGGATGAACAATTTGCGGATCATGTCCTTCAACAAAATGTACATCGTAGCCATATCCTTCAAATAATTTAACCAATTCTTCTTCGCTAATGCGACTGAGTAGCGTTGGATTGGCAATTTTATAGCCATTCAAATGCAAAATGGGCAGTACCGCGCCATCACGAGCCGGATTTAAAAATTTATTAGAATGCCATGATGCTGCCATGGGGCCTGTTTCAGCTTCACCATCACCAATAACGCAACAAGCAATTAAATCTGGATTATCAAAAACATTGCCGTAAGCATGAGACAGCGCATAACCAAGTTCCCCACCTTCATGAATAGATCCCGGTGTTTCGGGCGCAACGTGACTTGGAATCCCTCCCGGAAAAGAAAATTGATGAAATAGGGCTTTCATTCCCTCTTTATCTGACGAAATATTGGGATAATATTCGCTATACGTTCCTTCTAGCCATGAGTTAGCCACCATTGCAGGGCCGCCATGACCAGGACCGCATACAAAAATCATATTCAAATCGTGCTCTTTGATTAACCGATTGATGTGCACATGAATAAAATTGAGTCCTGGTGTGGTGCCCCAATGACCAAGCAAGCGCGGCTTAATATGTGAGAGTGTTAATGGCTCTGTTAATAAGGGATTATCAAGCAAATAAATTTGTCCAACAGACAAGTAATTCGCGGCTCTCCAATACGCATTCATTTTCGTTTGCAATGCAGGATCAAGCTTAAAATTGTACGTTTTTTCCATTATCATTCCTCAGAAGTTTTATTAATTTGTTCACAATTTACTTTTTCTACTGCCGCAACGTGATTATATGCTGCAAAGATGTCAAATACGCTTCAATATACCAAATTGTCCCTTTTTATTTTTCAGTATTAGACAACAAGGTCTTACTTATGTGCAACCCTTGAGTAACGTAGGATTTAAAACCTATGCACTTAACAAATTCACAAAAAATCATGCAGTAAAATTTGCGTTTTTTTGTATATTGTCATCATCACAGACCAGAGTTCGATATAATTATCCTAATGATTATCAATTTTTGGTCGATAAAT
>JBDLQG010000011.1:0-20841 GCA_039800705.1 Pseudomonadota bacterium | reverse complement strand
GGCATTTTTAATGGCATTTTCAATGATAACGTCACCTCGGTACCATTGATACTTCATTTCACCTAAACCATCTAAATCAATTAACTGCGGTGCGGCACTTAGCGTACGCCCTACGTTAGGAGTGCCTGTAATGTACACCGATCCTGTCGGTGAGTCATTGACATTGTCTATTGATAAACCTGCCGAGGTGACATTTTCTTTTTGTCCTTGTAAATCAATATAGCTTGCTTTTACGCTGATGATTTTATTGACATCGGCTTGGGTGAGTATATGAGTTTCTCCCGTTTCACCTGCAATGGCGGCACCGTCACGGAGCCATTGATATTTGAATAATTTGTTTCCATTTTTATCTACGCCAATACCGTCTACGTCTTCCAGCGTATTGTTTACTGTTAGCGTGTCCTTTTGTGCGGCTTTTGGTGTAGTGGGTGCGTGATCGTCTTTATTGACAAAAATGTTCAACGTACCGGTGGGCGGATCATTGACGTTTGTCACGCGAAGCACGGCTGTTTTATCGGTTATTTCGTTATAACCAGAGCGATCCGTATAACTGGCAAATAAACTGATATTTTTACCTACATCTTCTTGCGTTAACGTATAAAAGGGATCAATAGACTTTTCTTCTCCATCCAGTAACCAATGATAAGTCACCGTCCCAAGTCCATCGACATCGGCAAGGGTATCGATCACAGTCAATAGTTTGTTTTGTTGTGGAATGCCTTTAATGTCCACCGTTCCGGTATGTAGATGGTTTGTTGTCGATTTTTGTTCGGAAACAGCAACGCCACTGCTTAAAACCGTTTCGAGTGTATTTTGTAAATCGATGTAGGTCACTTTAACACTGATGGTTTTTTGAATATCTTCAACAGTCAGCGCATAGGTTGATTTTGTCCCTCCTACGATATTTTTACCATCACGCAGCCATTGATAATTGTAAAGGTTGTTGCCTTTTTCATCGGTACCGATGCCGTCTACATCGCTAATGCTAACTTCTGCTTTTAATTCACTGCCTTGCTTTGGTATACCTAAAACGTTTAATGTGCCCGTTGGCGGGTCATTGACGTTTAACACACGTAAGGGCGTTGATTTCCCTGAATTGTCCGTTGCATATTCAACAGTAATATTTTTACCAACATCATCTTGTGTGAGCGTATAAGATGCTCCAGAAACTGTCTTAATTAGACTAGCATCTCGATACCAATTATATTTTTCAGCTAAAACGGCTTTATTAACGGTAAGTGTTTTGTTTTGCTGCGGGACTCCATTGATAATAATGGCACCGTATAAGTCGGCTTTGGACGTGAGCATGATGTTAGATATTAATTAGGATTGAAAAGAAGAAATTTTAAGCACTATTTAAATCCTATATAACCAGTAAATAGCGAAAAGTCATAAGGTTACCGTCAATAAAAATGATTATTTTGAAACGGTGTCTGTTGGATGCGTTGAGACCTCTGTGATTGCATGGCCATCTTTTTGAACAATATTGATTCTACTACCATCATGAAGCGTTTCGCTGCCCTCTATAACAACCAATTCGTTCCCAGCAAGATTATCGAGTACAGCCACATTATCGTTTTGTGTATCGCCCAGCTTAAGACGACGAGTCTGAATCGTATTTTGTGCTGTGACCACATAAACAAAGGCGCCCTGCCCGTCATGTTGAATAGCCGCTGTTGAAATCTGTGTCACGTTTTCAAGCGTGTTTAAGTGCATTTTAATATTCACAAACTGATTAGCAAATAAATGCTCATCCACATTATCAAATTGTGCTTTTAGTTTTAATGTGCCTGTTGAGGCATCAATTTGATTATCAATAGCGACAAGATGACCTTCGGCTAATTTGGTTTTTCCTGCTCTGTCATAGGCAACCACATTAATTGACTTTGTATTCTGTTTACGTTGCATGACAGCAGGCACTTGATCTTCTGGCAGTGTAAATACCACACTAATGGGTTGAAGCTGTGTAATCATCACAAGGCTTGTTTCGTTTGCTTGAACAAGATTACCTTGATCGATTTGTCGCAAACCAACACGCCCCTCTATTGGCGCTAACACTTTTGCATAACTTAATTGCAATTTTGCGTTATTGACTTGCGCGTTATCCATTTCAACAATGCCTTGATACTGCTTTACCTGTGCGGCTTGTGTAGCAGTTTGTTGCGCAGCTATTGAATCTTGCGCAAGTAAGGTTTGATAGCGCAGATAATCGAGTTTTGCATTGTCGAGCAATGCTTCATCACGTAGGAGTTGACCTTGGGTTTGCTGTAGTTGAATTTGCAATGGGAGAGGATCAATTTGAGCAAGTAAGTCCCCTTGCTTGACACGTTGACCTTCCACAAAATTCATCGATATGATTTCGCCTGACGCACGCGGTCGAACAATAACAGAGTGCAGTGGCGTGACGGTGCCAAGTGCATTCAAATAAATGGGGAAATTTATTTGACGACTCGTTTCAACTGAGACAGCAACAGGTGAATTCTCATCGTGTTTATGTTTACCGTGCTTATGTGAGGTTGCAGATTTTGTGGGTTCATCGGTTGATGATGTCAATGACGCAGAAAATGGCCAATAATAAAAACCAACGCACGATGCCCCTAAAATTATCGATGCAAAAAAAAGTTGTCGCTTAGAATATGCCATAAAGAAAATTGATTGCGTTTTTAATGAAAGGCATATTATTTACAAATACTCGCTGAGTGATTCACACGATATGACGAATGTGGCGGTATTTTAACACCGCCACTTTTCGGGAAAATTGTTACCAATTACACTTCGTGATAAATTTTAGCACCGTCATTTAAAAACTCTTGTGATTTTTCATCCATCCCTAGTTTAATCGCTTCTTCATCGGCAACGCCTTTTTCTGCTGCGTAAATACGCACGTCTTGGCTAATTTTCATTGAACAGAAATGGGGGCCACACATTGAACAAAAATGTGCCACTTTTGATGATTGTTTTGGCAGCGTTTCATCGTGGAATTCACGTGCTTTTTCAGGATCTAAACCAATATTGAATTGATCTTCCCAACGGAATTCAAAACGCGCTTTAGACATCGCATTATCACGCGCTTGCGCTCCGGGATGACCTTTAGCTAAATCCGCCGCATGCGCTGCAATTTTATAGGTCACAATACCTTCACGGACGTCTTGTTTATTGGGTAGGCCTAAATGCTCTTTTTGCGTCACATAACAAAGCATCGCGCACCCGTACCAACCAATATTTGCCGCGCCAATAGCGGAGGTAATATGGTCATAACCTGGGGCAATATCGGTTGTGAGTGGACCTAGGGTATAAAATGGTGCTTCGCCACATTCTTCGAGTTGTTTTTCCATGTTCACTTTAATCATGTGAAGTGGAACGTGCCCAGGACCTTCAATCATCGTTTGTACATCATGTTTCCATGCGATTTTGGTCAATTCACCTAGCGTTTCAAGCTCACCAAATTGGGCTGCATCATTTGCATCATAAATTGATCCGGGTCTTAAGCCGTCACCTAGTGAAAATGAGACGTCATACGCTTTCATAATTTCGCAAATTTCTTCAAAATGCGTGTACAGGAAACTTTCCGTATGGTGGGCAAGACACCATTTCGCCATAATCGAGCCACCACGCGACACAATGCCTGTCATGCGCTTTGCCGTCAATGGAACGTGATGTAGACGCACCCCTGCGTGAATTGTAAAATAATCCACACCCTGCTCTGCTTGCTCAATTAACGTATCGCGGAAGATTTCCCATGTTAAATCTTCGGCTTTACCATTGACTTTTTCAAGTGCTTGATAAATAGGAACGGTGCCAATGGGCACAGGTGAGTTACGCAAAATCCATTCGCGTGTTTCATGGATATTTTTGCCGGTTGATAAATCCATAATGGTGTCACCCCCCCAACGAATTCCCCACAGCATTTTTTCAACTTCTTCTTCGATAGACGAAGTCACTGCTGAATTCCCTAAATTACCGTTAATTTTCACGAGAAAATTACGACCAATAATCATCGGTTCGAGTTCGGGGTGATTAATATTGCAAGGAATAATCGCTCGTCCACGCGCCACTTCTGAGCGAACAAATTCAGGCGTAATGACATCAGGAATCGATGCACCAAACGAATCACCAGGATGTTGATCCTTCCATAGTTCGCGCATTTCTTCCATTTTTTGGTTTTCACGAATGGCGATAAACTCCATTTCTGGCGTGATAATTCCTTGACGCGCATAGTACATTTGCGACACGTTTTTACCCGCTTTTGCACGACGTGGTTTGCGCATTAACTCAAAGCGTAATTCATCTAAACTTTTGTCAGCTAAACGCTCTTGACCGTATTTTGAACTTAAGGTTTCTAGCTCTTCCGTGTCATCACGCTCTAAAATCCACGCAGCACGCATCGCTTTTAGGCCTTTTTTCAAATCCACTTCTACATTAGGATCTGTGTACACACCAGAGGTATCGTAAACATAAATCGGTGCATTTTTTTCAACAGCACCAAAATGGACAGGCGTATCTGATAGCGTAATTTTACGCATAGGCACTTGAATATCAGGACGTGAACCTTCTACATAGATTTTTTCAGAAGCGGGATAGGAATCAATTTTGATATTGCTTGCTACGGTATGTGAGTCTGCGCTCATGGATGAAACTCCAAAATAAAAAAACAAAAAAGCGCAGGAAGTGTTGATTAGGCTTTCCTACGCTGGTATTAACCAGTTCAGGTGCGAAGGGTTTAATCTCAGCTTTGCATAAAAGACAAAGCACCCCTAGCCGGATGGATTGAGTGTAAATTATAGGATAATTAAGCGAATTGCAAACCTATGTGCAAATTACAAACTATTACGAATGGCATCAACCATTTCATTGGTGAGCACTTGGCGGCGATGATCGAGAATAACACCGTCCATTTGCTGTGCGAATACAACGATAGTGTGTACATAATCATTAAATGCTGCCACGCGATCATCTAGTACATCAATTTGCATAAAGAATACAATACCCGGACAATAAAATTCGTCGATATTATCACGTGGAAAAGTTCCCGGTTCAAGCATACACGCTGCGCCAAATTGTACTAATCTATTTTCATCAATGCGTTCAAAAATTTGCATGCTGCCGTATTCTAAGCCGAGATTTTCCATGACATGAAAAATATCTGCGCCATTGAAATCGTCATTTCCTTTCGTAATAACGCTAAATTGAATAATTGATGGTGCAACAGCAGGTCGTTGTGGTGGATCAATATCAATCTCTTCATGCTTATGCGCAGCAAGTGACTCTTTAGCAGACACATTCTCAATATCAACCTTAACTTGCTGTGCAGAAGATTGAGGGGCTTTAGATGGTTTTGGCTGTGTAGACTGAAAAACGTCTACAATGTGTGACGCTAATGTTTTCTTAGTACTTGGTAAAACGCTTTTTTCATGAGGCGGCTCATCCATAAACGCACCGTCTAAGTCATCAAAATCATCCTCAAATTCATCGTCAAAGTCGTCACTGTAAAAATCCTCTTCATCTTCACGTGCTTGCTTATCTTTAAGGTAAGCAGAAACAATCATGCTCACCATGATAATTAAGCCCGTTCCAATAATTGCAATGCGTAATAGTTCTTTGTCCATCAACTGTCTACCAAGTCTGTGCGCTGTAAATAGTAATTTTTATCACATAATAAATCTGTTTATGTGTTTTCTGCTGTCTATTGTAACCGCATTAGTCAAAATAAATAAAAAGTTGAATACACACAAATTTTGATTTTGCTATAAAAGACCCTAATCTTTTATAATAACCCCTTTTACAATAAGCCTTCAAAGTAACGCTATTTTTGAATTTTAGGGTGGTTGCGTTATGAATATTTCGTCGCTTGCATTAGAATGCTAGCCAAAGATAAATTTTAATTTAAAGCAGAAAACGCGTAAAAATTAAAATTGCTTCATCTTTAAAAAACTCATTGTCACTGCCAGTCACGGCCATTGTAAATTGTTAGGATATTAAATGACAGCGCCATCAAGTACACAAAAAATGAACACCCTAGAAACGTTTGAGAACCCAAATCCTCATCGTGATTACACCATTCGCATTGATGCGCCCGAATTTACTTGCCTTTGCCCTAAAACAGGTCAACCTGATTTTGCCACTATTCACCTTGAATATGTGCCCGATAAATTATGTGTTGAGCTAAAATCACTCAAATTATACATTTGGGCATTTCGTGAACAAGGTGCTTTTCATGAAGCCATCACAAATGAAATTTTAAACGATCTCGTGGAAGTCACTTCCCCTAAATTTATGCGTATACGCGCTGTATTTAACGTACGCGGTGGTGTTTACACTACCGTTGTTGTAGAGCATCGCAATCCAACATGGATTGCACCAACGCCCATCACATTACCCTAAGCCTTAAAATTATGGAAAAGCCGCCCACCTTTGCCGTTGCTCTAAAATACGAAAAAGACAAGCAAGATGCGCCTGTTGTAACGGCAAAAGGTGCGCGGTTAGTCGCAGACCAAATTCTAAAAGTAGCAGGCGAGCATGATATCCCACTTTACCACGACGCGGAATTAGCGAGTTTACTCTCACAAGTTCCCATCGGTGATGAAATTCCACAAGAACTCTATCTTGCTGTAGCTGAAGTCCTCGCCTTTACTTATGCGTTAAACGGCAAATCAATCACTGAATAATCACTTAAAATAGACGCTTACATGACTTTAAAAAACACGTTCGTTGCCCTCTCGCAAACACTATTACCGCACCATGCGTTATCCATTTTAGTCAGTAAATTTACGCATAGCGAAAATGTGGCGTGGAAAAATTTTCTCACGCGCAAAATCATTTCGCATTATGGCGTGAATATGGACGAGGCACTGACGCAGGATTTAAGTGCATTTAAAAGTTTCAATGAATTCTTTACACGTGAATTAAAACCCCATGTTCGTCCACTTACCAAAGACGTTGACGCTATTGCCAGTCCAGCTGATGGGGTAGTGAGTCAATCTGGACGGATTACACAAGGCGATATTTTTCAAGCAAAAGGAAAAAGCTTTACGGCGGCGCAATTACTCGGTGATGAACATCGCGCAGAAAAATTCAATGATGGAATGTTTACCACTATTTATCTATCTCCAAAAGATTATCATCGCTTGCACATGCCAATCACAGGCACATTGCGTGAAATGGTACATATTCCTGGACGCCTATTTAGTGTGAACGGTGCAACAACAGATGCCGTTCCGCGTTTATTTGCGCGAAATGAGCGTGTTGTGGCTATTTTTGATACAGAAATTGGCCAAATGGCATTGGTACTCGTTGGCGCTATTTTTGTTTCAAGTATTGAAACGGTTTGGCATGGCGTGGTTACCCCACCAACTATTAGAACATTGCGAACGTGGAAATATGAAAATAATGCACCCACCCTGCAAATTGGCGAAGAAATGGGACGCTTTAATATGGGGTCGACGATTATTGTCTTGTTTGAAAAAGACAAAATGACATGGAATGACGATTTTACTGCCGAAAAAGCGGTTAAAATGGGTGAAAAAATTGGACAATATGAATTAACAGATTCGTGAATTAACAGATTCGCGCTTCCTCGTGTTCTTAATTTTTAGTACTTATGCACACAAAAAGTAACGTGACAGTCAAAATCAATGGTGATTTTTTAAGCGTGTTTAGTTAAATATGCTTTTTTTGCATCAAAATGTCATTCAATCGCTACTGCGCAATTTGCGTATAGCAATTATCGTGTTCATTTTTTTGCATCTTATGCCCACTCACGCCGATTCGGATGATATTGACCGCGAATTAAAAATTAAGATTGCCTATTTGTATCATTTCGCACAATTTACGCAATGGGCAAAACCCTTGTCTACGCTAAATTACTGCGTCTTCCATGATGAGGTCATTAGTGAATTGCTCAAAACAACATTTATCGGCAAAAATTCAAGCGGCACAGTGAAATTAGCAGTACACGCCATTACAGAGCATGATGACGTTGACAGTTGCCAAATCATTTTTTTTCCGCATGCAGTCTCAAAAGACGTACTCAATACAACCTATCACAAACCCATACTCACTGTAGGCGTGCAAAAAGACTTTACGCAACTAGGAGGCATTGTATATTTATTTGAAGAAGATCAAAAAATTCGATTTTTTATTAATAACATCGATGCTCAAGAATCCAATTTAAAAATAAACTCGCAATTACTGACTTTATCGAGGTTGCCGCCACTATGATGCTGCAAAATAAATCGATTAAATTTAAACTCGTCTTCATCACCGCATTGAGTAGTGGTATTGCGTTGCTCGTCTTTAGCATTATTTTATTTGCGTACGAAATTACGTTTGTGAAACATGATTTGATTGAAAATCTTCAAATTCAAAGTGATATTATCAGCGAAAATAGCTTAGCATCACTGGCTTTTATGGATAATTCCAGCGCTGAGCGGACATTAAATGCCTTAAAGTATAATCCTGATATTATGTATGCGGGACTCTACAATAATCAGCAGAAACGTCTAGCGGAATACAAAAATGCACAACAACACGATAATGTGACTATCAGCAAAGATGAATTAGTTTCAGCGCCTGCTTTGATTAGCACAAAAAAATATACGCAAGTCATTCATCCAATTCAACTCAATGGTGAATTGTTAGGTCACGTTGTTTTGCGTTCAAACTTTAATTCTTTACATAAAAAACTTCGCAATTACATCATCATTATTTTTGGTCTATTCGGATTAGCCTTTCTTATTGCATTATACTTGTCATCGCAACTGCAACGCGTGGTAACACGTCCTATTTTGTATTTTGCAAACTTCATTCATGATGTATCCGAATCGAAAATTCATAATGCTAAAGCAGTCAAAGAATCTAACGACGAATTAGGTTATTTAATTGATGCGTTCAATGTTATGCTTGAGCAACTAACACTTAGCTTCAAAAAACGTGACGAAGCAGAGCGCTCCCTCTCTCATCATTTAAGCCATCTTCAAGAAATTATTCATGAGCAAACCCTCGATTTACAAAAATCATTAGAGATTGCCGATAGCGCCAATCACTCTAAATCCGAATTTTTAGCCAATATGAGTCATGAAATTCGAACACCTATGAATGCCATTATGGGGATGACGCATTTAGTTAAATCGACGCCATTAACTGAAAAACAACTTTACTACATCAATAAAATCGACGTTTCCACCCAAATCCTCATGTCAATTATCAATGACATTTTAGATTATTCTAAAATTGAATCAGGAAAAATGCTGCTGGACAATACCTCTTTTTTATTAGATGATTTGATGGTATATGTAATCGATTCTGTCTCAATCAAAGCACACCAAAAAAATATTGGCTTATCATTTGTCATTGACAACGATGTTCCCCGTCGCTTGGTTGGCGATTCACTACGTTTAGGGCAGATTCTCCTCAACTTAGTCAGTAACGCCGTCAAATTTACGGAGATTGGGAATGTACTCGTGAATGTTGAACGCAGAAATGATATTGAAAACCATGTTGAGCTGCATTTTTCCGTATGTGATACAGGCATTGGTTTAAGCGCTCAGCAAATTGATCGTCTATTTCAACCATTTTCACAAGCCGATAGTTCCATTACGCGAAAATATGGCGGCACGGGGCTTGGATTAAGTATTTGTAAACAACTCGCAGAACTGATGAATACATCTATACAAGTCCGTAGCACCGAGGGAAAAGGCAGCATATTTAGTTTCGACGTAATCTTATTGATTGCACCAGAAGAGTTGACGGATAAAAATTCTATGATAGTAAAAACTACCGATACAACGAGTCCGCATTATAAACATCAACGAGTTTTATTAGTCGAGGATAATGAAATTAACCGTGAAGTCGCTATCGAATTATTAACTTCCATGGATTTAGAAGTAAAAATTGCTAGCAATGGCCAAGAAGGCTTAGAATTAGCAATGAGCGAGTCCTTTGATTTAATTTTAATGGATATACAAATGCCTGTGATGGACGGTCTAACCGCAACACAATTGATTCGTGCTGAAAAATCACTGCAATCTATTCCCATTATTGCCATGACAGCGAACGCAATGACTAGTGATTATGAAAAAAGTATTGCCGCAGGCATGAATGATCATTTAAGCAAACCTATTGAAATGGATAAGTTGATTAGCACGCTCAATCGTTGGCTACGCATTGATATGAGTACAAAAAAAGCACAAAAGTCGAATCAAACCTCTTTCCCTAATACATTGGAGCCGTTTAATTTGGAGAAAGCAGCTAAATTAACCAATGATAATGCCGAGTTACTGCATCATTTACTCCTTAGCTTTGCTAAACGTTATCACGATGCACCTAAAAAATTGCGCGAATTCATTGATACGAAAAATTTTACAGAAATTGAACATTTAGCCCATTCACTCAAAGGCGTTGCTGGCACGCTGGCAGCGCAAGAATTAAAAGAAGCCGCTTCTGCGCTTGAAAATGCCGTTCGCAATCATCGCTACGACGAAATAGAAAATTTATTAAATCAATTGATCATTGAATTAAATCCAGCTATTCAGGCAACAAAAAGTCTTCCTGACCTACCAGACGTTGTGAAAGAAACAGAGATGGGTTTGTCCGAAAATGAACTCCATGAGTTGCTTACCGAGTTTAGGGCGGCATTAAACAGCAAGCAATTAAAAGCACTTGAAATTTTTTCTGACCTCAAACCTTACTTTTTAAAACAGGGACTACGTCAAGAAGTTCAAGAATTAGATCACTTTTTAGAAAAATTAGACTTTCCACATGCACTACCTATTTTGGATCGTTGCTTACTTTCATTAAAGGAGAAATAAATGAGTCCTCTTCCCATTCCCCGTTTACTGATTGTCGATGATGACCCTAATAATATTCGCTTACTAGCCAGTATTTTTGACCAAGAGTACGATATTTTATTTGCGCTTAGCGGACAAGAAGCCATTGCGATCAGTTTGCGCGAACGTCCTGATTTAATCATACTTGATGTGATGATGCCGGATTTAGACGGCTATGCCGTTTGTAAAGCGATTAAAAATAATTCACTGACCAAGGATATACCCATTGTTTTTCTCACCGCTCACTGCGACGCTGAGGAGGAAATTCGGGGCTTGGAAATGGGCGCTGCGGATTATATTAGCAAACCGTTCTACCCCAAAATTGTGAAAATTCGCGTAAGTAACCAAATTGAACTCAAATACGCGCGTGAAAAACTCACTAAACTTGCCATCACCGATGGATTAACGGGGATTGCCAATCGTCGGTATTTTGACGATCAACTCGCTCATGAATGGTCACGTGCAAGACGCTTAAACCAACCGCTTGCTATCGCCATGATTGATGTGGATTGGTTTAAAAAATACAACGATCATTATGGACACCAAGGTGGGGATGATTGTTTGCGCCAAGTGGCAAGCGTCCTATCGAATATAGCCAAGCGTGACAGCGATTTTGTTGCCCGTTATGGTGGTGAGGAGTTTGCTGTTATTTTGCCGATGACACAGGCTGAAAATGCACTCTCGCTGTCTAAAAATATTTGCATCGCATTGAGCGATTTAGCCCTACCACATGCACTATCTGATTTTGGACGTGTCACACTTAGCGTGGGCGTTGCTGTCGGTTGCCCAAAACAAAACAGTACACCAGATAACTTATTGCTAAATGCAGATAAAGCACTGTACACCGCTAAGGAGCATGGACGCAACCAAGCGGTGTTATTTGAAGAAGGCTGTTAGATTAACGGCTTTTTAACGCAGTTATAATATCTTCGTAATCTAACTCGTGCGCTAATTCAGATGCGAGTTGGGTGTAGACAACGTGATCATGTTCGTCAATGACGACTACCGCGCGTGCGGTTAAACCTGACAACGCGCCATCAACAATTTGAACGCCATAATCACGTCCAAATGAACTTCTAAACGATGATAATGCTTGAACACTATCAAGACCTTCGATGTCGCAGAATCGGCATTGTGCAAACGGTAAATCAGCAGATACTACCAAGATAACGGTATTATCAAAACTGGCCGCTTTCTGATTAAATTTACGTGCTGAAGCGGCGCATGTTGGGGTATCTAAACTGGGAACAATAGATAAAATCTTCCGCTTTCCTGCATACGTTTGCAGTGTCACATTTTCCAGTTCATTATTTGCCAGTGAAAATGAGGGCGCTAGACTACCGACTGCAGGGAGTTCGCCACACGTTGTCACCGGATGGTTTTGAAATGTAATGATTGCCATATATAACAAGTTCCTTAAAATTTAAAATCAAGCAATCACGAATTTTAACCCAATAATCAGTAATAACAATGCCAAAATAGGGCGTAAGAATTTTTCAGGTAATTTTGCGCTCAAATGACTCCCCATCCAAATCCCAGGAACAGACCCTATAAGCAAACTACTCAATAACACAAAATCAACATTCCCAAGCATCCAATGCCCAAAACCCGCAATAGCTGTCAGCGGAATAGCATGTGCTAAATCTGTGCCGACGACTTTAACGGTCAACATTCTAGGGTACAAAAATAATAAAGCTACCGTCCCCAATGCGCCCGCACCAACAGACGTTAACGTAACAAGAACGCCAAGCACAGCACCTGTTAAAATCGTTGCAGGAATTTGCCAACGATCAAAGCGTCCACGTTGAATTTCATCGATTTTCTCTTCTTTCGCTAACGCCATTTCAGTTTCATCGTCCATTTCAAGCACGATAGTGACGTTATTTTTTTCACTTCGGCGAATTAAAATGCTGCGCACTAAAATGGAAAGTGCGGTTAACAATAACGCAACGCCAAGCGTCATTGTAATCATGCCCGTGGTTTCTTTGCCAATACTTGCTAAATGTTGCAAAACGTAAAGCGTTCCCACAGCAAAGGGTAAACTTCCAACAGATAACCATCTAACAACTCGCCAATCTACCGAACTGTGTTTTGTGTGATGTACCCAAACGCCTGTCGTTTTAGTTAACGCAGCAAAGAGTAAATCCGTTCCGACAGCCGTTGCGGGTTTAAAACCAAAGAGGAACACTAAAAGTGGTGTCATCAATGAACCACCACCAACTCCGGTGAGCCCGACTAATATACCAACGAATAACCCCGAAATCACATACCCTAGATTTAATGTAAACACTAACGTAATAGGCGTGATTAACGCATTTGAAATGATGTTGCTTAAATCCATACTATTTGTCCAACTAGCTATTATTTTAAAATCTCAAAATTAGCTAAATAGTAGATAAATAATCGCAATAAAGAAAATGCTTTTTTTCGATAACACTATCTAAAAAAAGCATATAGCTATATTGGAATAGCGGAAATTCCTATTAATTTTTTACTATCCCAATAAGTAATCGCCCACGCTAACAGATCGTCAACACGCGCATATTCTAATTCAAGCGGGGGATTTTGATGAAGCCACATAAGGAGTTGAAACAAGACATGACTTGGTGAAGAGATATCAACAGCACTTGCCAATGTCGTTTTACTGAGTTTTTTGCCGCTTTTATCAACGAGGATAGGAACGTGACAATAAGTGAGTGCGGGAAGGTTAAGACAATGCTGTAAATAGCATTGTTTTGGCGTTTCATCAAGTAAATCGAAACCTCGCACAACATTGGTCACTTGCTGTCGTGAGTCATCAAGTACCACGGCAAACTGGTAAGCAATAATAGAATCTTTGCGTTTTAGAATAAAGTCGCCATAGTGCGTTGCGATGTGTTGAATAATGTGGCCTTGAAGTTTATCATGAAAATGGATATCTTGATTGCCAACCAGCAAACGAAGGGAATGAGGTGTTTGAGGCGAAACGAAGGCGTGGCGGCAAGTTTGCGCATACACATGCGAAATGTTTTTTCGAGAACACGCGCAGCGATACACTTTATTTTGCGCGATTAAATCCGCAAGAGCAGCTTCATATTCATTGAGATGTAAATGTTGATAATCAACTTGCCCATCCCAATGTAATCCTAGTGCATCAAGCGTGTGTAAAATAGCACTATCAGCGCCTTTTACATTTCGTGGTGTATCTAAATCATCAAAGCGCAGTTTCCATAAACCACCGCAAGAGCGTGCCTCTAAAAAACTAGCGAGAGCCGTGTACACAGAGCCTAAATGAAGCTGACCGGTCGGTGACGGTGCAAACCGACCGATATAGCTTGGTGTCAAGAGAGGTTTAATTACCCCATTTGTCTTTCACGAATTTCATCTAATGTTTTACAATCAATACACTGTGTTGCTGTTGGACGTGCTTCTAAGCGACGAATACCAATTTCCACGCCACAAGTTTCACAAAAACCATAATCGCCTGACTCGATATCACTTAGCGCATCTTCGATTTTTTTGATTAAACGACGCTCACGATCACGTGTACGAAGCTCTAAACTAAATTCAGATTCTTGCGTAGCACGATCATTGGGATCAGGAAAATTAGACGCTTCGTCCTGCATGTGCATCACAGTACGATCCACTTCTTGCATCAATTCGTTTTTCCAATTTTTTAAAATCACCTCAAAATGTTTCAATTGAGTGTCATTCATATATTCTTCGCCGTCTTTTTCTTCGTACGGCACAAAACTAAACGGGGATGCGTGCGCTTTCACACTATTGGTCATTCATGACTCCTAAAGACAGATTTAAAACCGCGCATTTTTAGCAGAATAGCGCACAGTAAGCAAGTTAAAAGAATAAAAATACCTATTTTGCAGCAATAATGATGCACCAACTAGTTTATGTATGACGTATAACCATCATGTTTTTCATTTAAACTGCAAAACTTTCACCACAACCGCACATGGCTTTCACATTGGGATTATTAAATTTAAAGGCGGCGTTTAAACCATCTTTGCGATAATCGATTTCAATGCCATTTAAAAAAGGTAAATCGTTTTCACTAACCACGATTTTCGTGCCTAATGGCTCAAAGATTTGATCTACTTCCTCAAGCGCATCCACATAATCCAACACATAAGCAAAACCAGAACATCCCGATTTTTTTACACCAAGACGAAGTCCTAAGCCCTTACCGCGTTTCTCTAATTGCTGATTAATTTGCTGCGCCGCACTTTTTGTCAATAAAATAGACATGGTTTACTTCCCTAAAGAATGAATAATTTCAACAAATTTTAATATTTCGTCTGCTGTATTGTGATGACTCAAACTCACACGAAGTGCAGTTTGCGCTTTTTCAGGCGCGATTCCCATCGCAAGGAGTACAGGACTCGGTTCAGTTGCCCCACTAGCGCAAGCACTTCCACTTGAAACCGCAATGCCAAGTTGATCTAATTTAAGTAGCACCCACTCACCATCAATGCTATCAAGGCCAAATAGAACGGTATTAGGCAAGCGTTGCGTATGAATCGAAAACAATGTCACACGCGCATTTTTTAATAACTCAGCTTCTAAAAGAGACCGCAAAGCCAACACTTTATCGTTTCTTTCATTTAGTTCACGCTTAGCGAGTTCAGCCGCTTTGCCAAAACCGACAATAGCCGCTACATTTTCAGTGCCAGAGCGCAAATCTTGCTCTTGTCCGCCGCCAACGATTAAAGCATGAGGTGGGGTTGATTTATCAAAAATCAATGCACCGCACCCTTTCGGTCCATAAATTTTATGACTTGAAATAGATAGCCATTGCACACCTAGTTGCGAAAACGATAGAGGAATTTTCCCCAGCGCTTGCACCGCATCACTATGCACACAAATGCCATGAGGCGTTAATGTTGCGGCAATATCTTGAATGGCTTGTATGGTTCCCGTTTCGTTATTAGCAAGCATGATCGAAACAATATTAGGACGCGAATGAATTAATTTTTCAATCGTGTCCTCTTCAATAATTCCGACCGAATTAACCGGAATAATATCAAGCACTTTCCCTTGCTTTTGCCAGCGTTTAGCCGCTTCAAATACGCAAGGATGCTCCGTTGCGCCTATCGCTATTTTTTTCATCACCAAGGCACTATTTAACGCCAGATTATTGGCCTCTGTGCCACCGCTAGTAAAAATAATCTGTGCAGGCGGCGCATCAACTAATGCCGCCACCTGCTCACGAGCCGTTTCAACGGCACTTTTAGCAATACGCCCAAGACGATGTACGCTAGAAGGATTCCCGTACATCGTTTTTAAAAAAGGCATCATGGCGTCGAGTACACGCTCATCAAGCGGTGTGGTTGCATTATTATCAAAATAAATCATAACCGCCGCTCTCCCAAATAATCATTGATGTTACTTCGGTCGCATGTGTGGAAATAATAAAACATCACGAATCGATGGCGAATCCGTAAACAGCATCACTAAACGGTCAATACCAATGCCCTCACCCGCTGTGGGTGGCATACCGTGTTCAAGTGCCACGATATAATCCGCATCAAAGTGCATCGCTTCATCGTCGCCCGCTTCTTTTTCGTTTACCTGCTGCTGAAAACGTGCCGCTTGATCTTCCGCATCGTTTAATTCGGTAAAACCATTGGCAATTTCACGTCCGCCCACAAAAAATTCAAAACGATCGGTCACATGCGGATCATTATCACTGCGTCTTGCCAGTGGCGATACCTCAACAGGGTACGCGGTAATAAAAGTGGGGTGCATTAAGCGACTTTCAACAGTTTTCTCAAAAATTTCAATTTGAATTTTACCTAAACCATAACCGTCTTTAACGGGAATTTTTAAATTTTCTGCGACTTTCGCAGCCGCTTCGCGCGTTGAAATATTGTCTGCTGTTAACTCAGGATTAAAATGCAAAATAGAATCAAATACGCTCATACGCGTAAACGGTTTGCCAAAATCGTATTCTTCACCTTGATAAGAAACCACCGTTTTGCCCACCACTTCTTGTGCAATACCGCGAAGCATTTCTTCAGTTAAATCCATTAATTCATGATACTCCGCGTAAGCTTGGTAAAACTCTAGCATAGTGAATTCTGGATTATGGCGTGTTGATAAGCCTTCATTTCTAAAATTACGGTTAATTTCAAACACGCGCTCAAAACCACCCACAACAAGACGTTTTAAATAAAGTTCTGGCGCGATACGCAAGAACATATCCATATCCAGTGCGTTGTGATGCGTAGTGAATGGACGCGCCGTTGCTCCCCCAGGTATTACCTGCATCATCGGTGTTTCCACCTCCAAAAACGCGCGTTGCGTGAGGAAATTGCGAATATACGCCACAATTTTTGAGCGAATCAAAAAGGTATCGCGTGATTGCTGACTCATAATCAAATCTAAATAACGTTGACGGTATTTAATTTCTTGATCTGCAATGCCATGAAATTTTTCGGGCAATGGGCGAAGCGCTTTGGTTAATAAACGAATCACGTCAACTTTAATGCTCAGTTCACCGGTTTGTGTTTTAAAGAGCACCCCTTCTGCGCCTAAAATATCACCAATATCCCATTTTTTGAATTGATCGTTATACACACCTTCAGGCAAATTATCACGGGCAACATAAATTTGCAGCTGACCGGACATATCTTGCAAATGACTAAAACTCGCTTTGCCCATAATACGACGCGTCATCATACGCCCAGCAATTTTGACGCGCAAATGCGCTTCTTCGAGTTCTTCTTTAGACTTTTCATCATATTTTGCAAGCAACTCCGCGACGACGACATCACGTCGAAAATCGGTTGGAAACGCAATGGTTTCTTCACGCAAAGCCGTTAATTTTTCACGGCGTTGGCGAATTTGTTCTTGTTCGTCTTGATGGTTATCGTGTACGTCTGTCATGTTAGCTCTAAAATCTCAGTGTAAAAATAAAAATGATTAGTCTGCATTTTTAAAAAATGCTTTGGTTATTTGTGATTCTTTTGAATGATCGACAATCGGCGCAGGATAAACATTTCCTGTGTGTTTTTTGTCCCATTGATGAATGGTTTTTATGGGAACATCACGCAGTTCAGGCACCCATTGATAAATATATTCACCATTGGCATCAAATTTCTGTTGCTGCAGCCATGGATTGAAAATACGAAAATACGGCTGTGCATCACATCCTGTTGACGCTGCCCACTGCCAATTTCCATTATTTAAACAAGGATCGTAATCTATTAAATGTTGCGCAAAATAGCGCTCACCCCATCGCCAACTAATTCGCAAATCTTTGGTTAAAAACGACGCGACAATCATTCGTACACGATTGTGCATAAAACCCGTTTCGTCCAATTCGCGCATCCCCGCGTCAACAATGGGAAATCCTGTTCTGCCTTGCGTCCACGCGTTGAAATAATCCCGATTATTTTCCCATGGTAAACGGTCAAATTTCTCAATAAACGCATGACCAAACACATGGGGAAAATGATACGCAATATGGGTTAAAAAATCCCGCCAATATAGCTGACGAAGTAATGGATGATCTAGCTCTAACACTTGAGCAATCCCGCTAAACACTTCACGCACAGAAAGCGTTCCAAATTTCAAATGCGCTGAAAAATGACTGGTACTCTGCAACGCGGGGAAATCACGCGTTTTTGCATAATCTGCGCATCGGTGGATATTGGCTAATTGCTTGAGTGCTTGCGTTCGTCCACCTTCAATGAGGCAATGCTTAGAAACGTTTTTTTGAATGAACGCATCCAAATTAGCCGTTGACTCAACAGTTAAAAATGTCCCCTTCGCCAAAGGCGCGGGCAAAGCAACACCAAAGTGACGCGCATTATTATAAAAGGCCGTAAAGACTTTATAAGCGCTGCCGTCACTTTTCACAGCTTGCTCAGGTTCATTGATTAGCGCGTCTGGCGTGACAATTAAATCAATTTGTAATGATCGGCAAACTTGTGCAATTTCAACGTCACGCGCTCGACTAAATGGCGTGTAATCACGATTAAAAAAGACGGCGTTAATAGCGTACTTGTGATACAAACGCTCGATGATTTCAACCGGCAATCCAGAAAAAAAGGCTAAATTTGCTTCAATGGACGCGAATTGATTCGCCAAATCGCCAAGCGATTGCAACATAAAATGCAAAGCGGGTTTACTTTGATATGCGTGCGCTTCAATTTGCCGGTCATCAAAAATAAAACACGCAATGACTCTACGTGAGGTACGAAGCGCCTCATTTAACGCCGTGTTATCAGCGATACGCAAATCACGGCGAAAAATAAAAAGTGACGTCTCGTAGCGTGACATATTAATAAATCACGTTCCGCGCTTTTAAATCACTGTAAATATCATCGATGGATTGAGCATCCGCATCAAAATGAATCGGTGTAAAACCTTTATTGGTATTTACGCAAATCGCAATTAAACCAGCATGATTGATGGCTTCAATTAGAACATGATTCGCTGTTTCTAAAATCGTGCAGGCGTGTCCGTTGTCAAACAAACGACGTTCAAGTAAATAAGCAATTTCAAGGCTTTTTTCACCCGTTAAATTGATTGATGTTGCTACTTGGCTAAAGCGTGCGGCACGCTCCTGCGCACTCACTGGATGTAAATTTACATTGTCATCACTACCGATAATCATACCCGCACCAACGGTGCTATTGGTTAGACGATCAATGATAATAAATGAGCCTGTGCCTTTATGGGTTTTATAATTATCAAATACAACTGGTGCATTCACCGAAAAATTACACACGCCAATTTCATTGAGCTGTAGCACGTTCGCATCATGATGTTCAAGCGTATTGACGTCAATACGATGATCAATCATTGATACGGAACCCGATACGCTGCGCGTGGCTAATTTAATAACATATTGTTTACCGATACTCAGTGGTTGCTCTGCCATCCAAACGATATTGGCTTTGAATTTATCCGCTACCGTTGGCGCAAACGTCTGACTGCCAATTAACGTATCACCGCGACTGACGTCAATTTCATCACTTAGCGTCAACGTCACTGCCATGGGCGAAAAAGCTTGTTCAAGTTCACCATCGTAGGTCACAATGGATTTAATCGTGCTGGATTTACCCGAAGGCAATGCCGTTACGGTGTCGCCTTTTCGGAAAATCCCCGCCGCAACGGTGCCGCAAAAGCCACGAAAATCTAAATTCGGACGATTCACATATTGCACAGGAAAACGCGCGTCTTCAAAATTGCGATCATTGGCAATTTCAATCTTATTGAGCGCTTCCATCAACGGTTGCCCATCAAACCACGACATATTTTCGCTAGCATTGACAACATTATCACCATCAAGCGCCGACATCGGAATAAAACGAATATCGTGCAAATCAAGCGTTTTCACAAAATCCAAATAATCCGCTTTGATTTGATTAAATTTCGTTTCGCTATACTCAACCAAATCCATTTTATTGATGGCAACGACAATGTGTTGAATGCCGAGTAAAGAGGCAATAAAACTGTGGCGTTTCGTTTGCGTTTGAACGCCGTAACGTGCATCAATCAAAATAATGGCGAGATCACACGTTGACGCGCCAGTTGCCATGTTACGCGTGTATTGTTCATGTCCGGGGGTATCGGCGATAATAAATTTGCGCGTTGATGTTGAAAAATAACGATAGGCTACGTCAATAGTAATCCCTTGTTCGCGTTCCGCCTGCAAACCATCAACTAACAATGCTAAGTCGATTTTTCCTGCGCCCGTAGTACCGGATTTCACGCTATCGGCTTGCACGGCAGCAAGTTGATCTTCGTAAATCATTTTTGAATCGTGCAAAAGACGACCAATGAGCGTACTTTTGCCGTCATCGACATTGCCACAAGTAAGAAAACGAACGAGTTCTTTGCGTTCGTGTTGCGCTAAATACGCGTTAATATCGGTACTAATTAAATCGGATTGGTGTGACATGAATTATTCTCTAAAAATAGCTATTTTGTGTGAAATTTAAAAATACCCTTCGCGTTTTTTCTGTTCCATTGAACCCGCTTGATCGTGGTCAATTAAACGTCCTTGACGCTC